>NZ_JACCBV010000001.1:3305810-3606338 GCF_013409785.1 Microbacterium immunditiarum | reverse complement strand
CGAGGAGATCCTCGAGCTCGTCGAGCTGGAGGTCCGCGAGCTCCTGTCGTCGCAGGACTTCGACGGCGACAACGCCCCCGTCATCCGCGTCTCGGGCCTGAAGGCTCTCGAGGGCGACGAGAAGTGGGTCCAGTCGGTTCTCGAGCTCATGGAGGCCGTCGACGAGTCGATCCCCGACCCGGTGCGTGACCGCGACAAGCCGTTCCTCATGCCGATCGAGGACGTCTTCACCATCACCGGCCGTGGCACGGTCGTCACGGGCCGCGCCGAGCGCGGTACCCTCGCGATCAACTCCGAGGTCGAGATCGTGGGTCTGCGCCCGACGCAGAAGACGATCGTCACCGGTATCGAGATGTTCCACAAGCAGCTCGACGAGGCGTGGGCCGGCGAGAACTGTGGTCTGCTTCTGCGCGGCACCAAGCGTGACGACGTCGAGCGCGGCCAGGTCGTCGTCAAGCCCGGCTCGGTGACCCCGCACACGGAGTTCGAGGGCACGGCGTACATCCTCTCCAAGGAGGAGGGTGGCCGTCACAACCCGTTCTTCACGAACTACCGTCCGCAGTTCTACTTCCGCACCACCGACGTCACCGGCGTCATCACGCTGCCCGAGGGCACCGAGATGGTCATGCCCGGTGACACCACCGACATGAAGGTCGAGCTGATCCAGCCGATCGCCATGGAGGAGGGCCTCGGCTTCGCGATCCGCGAGGGCGGTCGCACCGTCGGCGCCGGTACGGTCACGAAGATCCTCAAGTGAGCTCGCGCCCGTAGGGCGCACCGAGACTCATCCACGAGAAGCCCCCGGGAGAGATCCCGGGGGCTTCTCGCGTCTGCCGGGAGAGACGGATGCCGCGGCATCCGTCACGCCCTTTCCGCGTCTCGCCTGCCGCGAGACAATGTCACCGTGCCGCCCCGCCGGGGCGCAGAAGGAGCCGACATGGGCATCGACGACCTCGTGAACCAGGGCAAGGAGTTCCTGGAGCAGAACAAGGAGAAGATCGACGACGTGATCAAGTCCGATCAGGCGGAGGACGTGAGCGACAAGGTCCTCGACGCCGCGGCGGATTTCGTCAAGAAGGTGGCGCCCGACAGCGTCGACCAGCACGTGGACGGCGTCCGCGACAACGTCGACAAGGCGATCGGCAACGAGTAGCCCTCCCGCATCCGCGAAGGCCCGGGGGAAGGGGTTCCTCCGGGCCTTTGGGCGCGGCGGCGAGGGCACTCGCCTGGGAAGGTGCCGAGCAACCGTGTCTGCGACACGCCCGGGTTTGCGACACGCCCGGGCGACCCGTAGACTATTGAGGTTCCACATTCCGGCGCGCTTTCGGCGTGCACAGGATCACTGCCAGGGCAGTGCATAGGCGGCGCGAACGCGCAGGGTCCTAGGCCGCGGGCAGCAGAACGAGAAACCGTCCTCGAAAAGGCTCGGGTGACCGGATCATCCGGTAAGCCCGGGCCGCACGTGTGCGTGCGGCGAGCGGCGGGCCGGATGCCTCGGCGCCGGCTTGACAGCAGAACAGTGGTGCGCAGCACCCGTCCATGCGGGTGAGAAGTGCCAGGCGCGCGAGCGCCACCGTGCGTCCAATGCCACAAGGGTAAGACGCGGAAAGAGAGTGAGCAGACAATGGCGGGACAGAAGATCCGCATTCGCCTGAAGTCGTACGACCACGCCGGTCTCGACTCGTCGGCGCGCAAGATCGTCGACACCGTGACCCGTGCGGGCGCGACCGTCGTGGGCCCCGTGCCCCTTCCGACCGAGAAGAACGTCGTGTGCGTCATCCGGTCGCCCCACAAGTACAAGGACAGCCGCGAGCACTTCGAGATGCGCACCCACAAGCGTCTGATCGACATCATCGACCCGACGCCCAAGGCCGTCGACTCGCTGATGCGCCTTGACCTGCCGGCCGACGTCAACATCGAGATCAAGCTCTGAGGACGACGACCATGGCACACATCAACGAAAAGGTTTCCAAGGGCCTGCTCGGCACGAAGCTGGGCATGACCCAGGTCTGGGACGCGAACGGCAAGCTCGTGCCCGTCACGGTCATCGAGATCGCGCCGAACGTGGTCACCCAGGTTCGCACGCCCGAGAAGGACGGCTACAACGCCGTCCAGATCGCCTACGGGCAGATCGACCCCCGCAAGGTCAACCAGCCGCTCACGGCCCACTTCGAAGCTGCCGGCGTGACGCCGCGCCGCCACCTCACCGAGATCCGCACGGCGGACGCTGCTGACTACTCACTCGGTCAGGAGCTCACGGTGGACGGCACGTTCGAGGCGGGTCAGCTGGTCGACGTCGTCGGCACCAGCAAGGGCAAGGGCACCGCGGGTGTCATGAAGCGCCACAACTTCAAGGGCGTCTCGGCCTCGCACGGTGCGCACCGCAACCACCGCAAGCCCGGTTCGATCGGCGCCTCGTCGACCCCGAGCCGCGTGTTCAAGGGCATGCGCATGGCCGGCCGCATGGGCGGCGAGCGCGTGACCGTCCTCAACCTCACGGTGCACGCCGTCGACGCCGAGAAGGGTCTGCTGCTCGTCAAGGGCGCCGTCCCCGGCGCGCGCGGTCGCATCGTCTACGTCCGCAACGCAGTGAAGGGTGCCTGATCTCATGGCTGACTCGACTCTCGCGCTCGGCGTCGTGAAGGCAGACGGCACGGCGGCTGGTTCGGTCCAGCTGCCCGCTGAGCTCTTCGACGTCAAGACGAACATCCCGCTCATCCACCAGGTCGTCGTCGCGCAGCTCGCCGCTGCCCGCCAGGGCACCCACTCGACCAAGCGTCGTGGTGAGGTCTCGGGCGCCGGCCGCAAGCCCTTCAAGCAGAAGGGCACGGGCAACGCCCGCCAGGGCTCGATCCGCGCGCCGCAGATGACCGGCGGTGGCATCGTCCACGGGCCCAAGCCGCGCGACTACGCGCAGCGCACGCCCAAGAAGATGATCGCCGCGGCCCTGCTCGGCGCGCTCAGCGACCGCGCTCGCGGCGAGCGTCTGCACATCGTCGACTCGTTCGGCATCGAGGGCGCGCCCTCGACGAAGGCCGCCGCGGCCGTGCTGTCGGGCCTCGGCGCGACCAAGAACGTCCTGGTCGTCATCGACCGTGACGACGAGCTCAGCACCCTGAGCGTGCGCAACCTCGCGTACGTCCACGTGCTGTCGTTCGACCAGCTCAACGCCTACGACGTGGTCGTCTCCGACGACATCGTCTTCACCAAGGCCGCCTTCGACGCCTTCGTCGCGGCGAAGACCGGCGCCACCGAGGAGGTCTCGGCATGACCGCCGTGAACAAGGACCCGCGCGACATCATCCTCAAGCCGGTCGTCTCCGAGAAGAGCTACGGGCTCATCGACGAGGGCAAGTACACGTTCCTCGTGGACCCGCGTGCCACGAAGACGGAGATCAAGCTCGCGATCGAGAAGATCTTCGGCGTCAAGGTGGCTGCGGTCAACACGATCAACCGCGTCGGCAAGGCCCGTCGCACCCGCTTCGGCGTGGGCAAGCGCAAGGACACCAAGCGCGCCATCGTCACGCTCAAGTCGGGCACCATCGACATCTTCACGGCAGTCGGCTGACGGTCGGGATAGAGGACTGAAGACACATGGCTATTCGCAAGTACAAGCCCACGACCCCCGGTCGCCGCGGCTCGTCGGTGGCGGACTTCGCTGAGATCACGCGATCGACCCCCGAGAAGTCGCTGCTTCGCCCGCTCTCGAAGACGGGCGGCCGCAACAACCAGGGCCGCATCACGACCCGTCACATCGGCGGCGGTCACAAGCGCCAGTACCGCGTGATCGACTTCCGTCGCAACGACAAGGACGGCATCAACGCCAAGGTCGCGCACATCGAGTACGACCCCAACCGCACCGCGCGCATCGCGCTGCTGCACTACTTCGACGGCGAGAAGCGCTACATCCTCGCGCCCGAGAAGCTGAAGCAGGGCGACATCGTCGAGTCCGGTCCGAGCGCCGACATCAAGCCGGGCAACAACCTGCCGCTGCGCAACATCCCGACCGGTACCGTCGTGCACGCGATCGAGCTCCGCCCCGGCGGCGGCGCCAAGCTCGCGCGCTCGGCCGGCGCCTCGGTGCGCCTCGTGGCGAAGGACGGCCCGTACGCCCAGCTTCGTCTGCCCTCGGGCGAGATCCGCAACGTCGACGCGCGCTGCCGCGCGACGATCGGCGAGGTCGGCAACGCCGAGCAGTCGAACATCAACTGGGGCAAGGCCGGCCGCAAGCGCTGGAAGGGCGTGCGCCCGACCGTCCGCGGTGTCGCGATGAACCCGGTCGACCACCCGCACGGTGGTGGTGAGGGCAAGACGTCCGGCGGACGTCACCCGGTCACTCCTTGGGGCCAGCCGGAGGGTCGCACCCGCCACGCCAACAAGGAAAGCGACAAGTACATCGTCCGCCGTCGCACCGCCGGCAAGAAGCGCAAGTAGGAGTAGAGGAAGATGCCTCGCAGCCTTAAGAAGGGCCCCTTCGTCGACGAGCACCTGCTTCGCAAGGTCGTCTCGCAGAACGAAGCCGGCACCAAGAACGTCATCAAGACCTGGTCCCGTCGCTCGATGATCGTCCCGGCCATGCTCGGCCACACGATCGCCGTGCACGACGGTCGCAAGCACATCCCCGTGTTCGTGACCGAGACCATGGTCGGCCACAAGCTGGGCGAGTTCGCGCCCACCCGCACCTTCCGCGGCCACGAGAAGGACGACAAGAAGGGCCGCCGCCGCTGACGCGGGGGCGCAAGAGGAGAGAGAAATGGTGGAGTCCATCGCACGCGTGCGACACATCCGCGTGACCCCTCAGAAGGCTCGTCGTGTCGTCGCTCTCATCAAGGGCAAGCAGGCCGAGGAGGCCCTCGCCATCCTGAAGTTCGCGCCGCAGGGCGCGAGCGAGCCGATCTACAAGCTCGTGGCGGCAGCGATCGCCAACGCGCGCGTGAAGGCCGACAAGGACGGCGAGTTCCTGGACGAGCAGGACCTGTACGTGAAGAACGCGTACGTCGACGAGGGCACGACGCTCAAGCGTTTCCAGCCCCGCGCGCAGGGTCGTGCGTTCCAGATCAAGAAGCGCACGAGCCACATCACCGTCGTGCTCTCGACCCCCGAGGTCGCTGAGACCGGTGCCGGCACCAAGACGAAGAAGGCGAGCAAGTAATGGGACAGAAAGTCAGCCCGTACGGCTTCCGCCTCGGCATCACCACGGACCACGTGTCGCGGTGGTTCTCGGACTCGACCAAGCCGGGCCAGCGCTACGCCGACTACGTCGCCGAGGACATCAAGATCCGCAAGCTCCTGCAGTCGAACCTCGACCGCGCGGGCGTCAGCCGCATCGAGATCGAGCGCACGCGTGATCGCGTCCGCGTCGACATCCACACGGCTCGCCCGGGCATCGTGATCGGCCGCCGCGGCGCCGAGGCCGAGCGCATCCGCGCCGACCTCGAGAAGCTCACCGGCAAGCAGATCCAGCTGAACATCCTCGAGGTCAAGAACCCCGAGGCCGACGCCCAGCTCGTCGCGCAGGGCATCGCCGAGCAGCTCTCGGCTCGTGTGGCGTTCCGCCGCGCGATGCGCAAGGGCCTGCAGGGCGCGCAGCGCGCCGGCGCCAAGGGCGTCCGCATCCAGGTCTCCGGCCGCCTCGGCGGCGCCGAGATGAGCCGCTCGGAGTTCTACCGCGAGGGTCGTGTGCCGCTGCACACGCTGCGCGCGAACATCGACTACGGGTTCTACGAGGCCAAGACCACCTTCGGCCGCATCGGCGTGAAGGTCTGGATCTACAAGGGCGACCTCACCAACAAGGAACTCGCGCGCGAGCAGGCGGCCCAGAAGCCGTCCCGCGAGCGTGGCGACCGTCCGCGTCGCGGCCCGCGCAGCGAGGCCCCCGTCGCAGAAGGAGCGTCGGCGTAATGCTCATCCCCCGCAAAGTCAAGCACCGCAAGCAGCACCACCCGAAGCGCACCGGTCAGGCGACCGGCGGTACGAAGGTGACCTTCGGTGAGTTCGGCATCCAGGCCCTTTCGCCCGCGTATGTGACGAACCGTCAGATCGAGTCCGCTCGTATCGCGATGACCCGTCACATCAAGCGTGGCGGCAAGGTGTGGATCAACATCTACCCCGACCGTCCGCTCACGAAGAAGCCCGCCGAGACCCGCATGGGTTCGGGTAAGGGCTCGCCGGAGTGGTGGGTCGCAAACGTCAAGCCGGGTCGCGTCCTCTTCGAGGTCGCGGGCGTCAACGAGCAGCTCGCTCGCGAGGCCCTGACCCGTGCCATCCACAAGCTGCCCCTGAAGGCACGCATCATCAAGCGCGAGGAGGGCGACGCGTAATGGCGATCGGCACCAAGACGCTCGCGACGAGCGAGCTCGACACGTTCGAAGACCAGCGCCTCGTCGAGGAGCTGCGCAAGGCCAAGGAAGAGCTGTTCAACCTGCGCTTCCAGTCGGCCACCGGCCAGCTCGAGAGCCACGGCCGCATCCGTGCGGTCAAGCGCGACATCGCGCGGATCTACACCGTCATCCGCGAGCGCGAGCTCGGCATCCGTGCCACGCCCGCGCCGCTCGAGACGGCGACGAAGGCCAAGAAGAGCAAGGCCAAGAAGGCGGACGCCGACAAGGCCGAGAAGGAAGAGGCTGAGTGATGGCCACCACGAAGAAGGCTGCGGCCGAGGTGCAGCACGCCGAGCACGACGTGCGTGACGCGGACGCTCGCGGCTACCGCAAGGCTCGTCGCGGCTACGTCGTCAGCGACAAGATGGACAAGACGATCGTCGTCGAGGTCGAGGACCGCGTGAAGCACCCCCTCTACGGCAAGGTCATCCGTCGCACGTCCAAGGTCAAGGCTCACGACGAGAACAACACCGCCGGCATCGGCGACCTCGTCCTCATCAACGAGACCCGCCCGCTGAGCGCCACCAAGCGCTGGCGTCTGGTGGAGATCCTGGAGAAGGCCAAGTGATCCAGAACGAATCGCGACTCAAGGTCGCCGACAACACGGGCGCCAAGGAGCTCCTCACCATCCGCGTGCTCGGCGGCTCCAACCGCCGCTACGCGGGCCTGGGCGACGTCATCGTCGCCACGGTCAAGGACGCCATCCCCGGCGGCAACGTCAAGAAGGGCGATGTCGTCAAGGCGGTCGTGGTGCGCACTGTCAAGCAGACCCGCCGTTCCGACGGCTCGTACATCAAGTTCGACGAGAACGCCGCCGTGATCCTGAAGAACGACGGGGAGCCCCGCGGTACCCGCATCTTCGGACCGGTCGGCCGTGAGCTTCGCGACAAGAAGTTCATGAAGATCGTCTCGCTCGCCCCGGAGGTGATCTGACCGCATGGCCAAGATCAAGAAGGGTGACCTCGTCCAGGTCATCACTGGCAAGAAGCAGGACAAGGGCGGCGACCGCGGCAAGCAGGGCAAGGTCCTCGAGATCCTTTCCGAGCAGAACCGCGTGATCGTCGAGGGCGTGAACTACGTCACCAAGCACAACCGCGTGGGCCAGTCCCAGCGCGGCACCAAGACGGGCGGCATCGAGACGATGGAAGCCCCGATCCACATCTCCAACGTCGCGCTCGTCGACCCCTCGACCAAGAAGCCGACCCGCGTCGGCCACCGCGTCGAGGAGCAGGTCAAGGACGGCGTGAAGCGCACCGTCCGCGTGCGCTACGCGAAGAAGTCAGGCAAGGACCTCTGATATGAGCACCGCCACTGCCGTGGAGGCTGGCAAGATCCAGCCCCGCCTGAAGCAGAAGTACAACACCGAGATCAAGAAGGCCCTGCAGGACGAGTTCGGGTACAAGAACGTCATGCAGATCCCCGGCCTGGTCAAGGTCGTGGTGAACACCGGCGTCGGCGAGGCAGCTCGCGACAGCAAGGTGATCGAGGGTGCGGTCGACGACCTCACCAAGATCACCGGCCAGAAGCCGGTCGTGACCAAGGCCCGCAAGTCGATCGCGCAGTTCAAGCTGCGTGAAGGACAGGCCATCGGCGCGCACGTCACCCTCCGCGGCGACCGCGCGTGGGAGTTCGTCGACCGCCTGGTCAACCTCGCACTGCCGCGCATCCGCGACTTCCGCGGTCTGTCGCCCAAGCAGTTCGACGGTCACGGCAACTACACCTTCGGTCTCCAGGAGCAGTCCGTGTTCCACGAGATCAACCAGGACAAGATCGACCGCGTCCGCGGCTTCGACATCACGGTCGTCACGACGGCGAAGACCGACGAGGAGGGCCGCGCGCTCCTTCGTCACCTCGGCTTCCCGTTCAAGGCCGACGACGCTCAGGCCTGAGACAGCCGGATGCCTCGGCCGACGCAGCGCCGACGCCGAGGCATCCGTCACACAACTGAACAGCACAGTCATAGAAGGTCGGCTGTCGTGTAACGGCAGTCGAAACCTCATGAACAAAGGAATCAAGAAATGACGATGACAGACCCGGTCGCAGATATGCTGACCCGTCTGCGCAACGCGAACTCGGCGCACCACGACTCCGTGTTGCTTCCGAGCTCGAAGCTCAAGACCCACATCGCCGAGATCCTCAAGCAGGAGGGCTACATCGCCGACTGGTCCGTCTCGGACGCCCGCGTCGGCCAGACCCTCACGATGACGCTCAAGTACGGCCCCAACCGTGAGCGTTCGATCGCCGGCATCAAGCGCGTCTCGAAGCCCGGCCTGCGCGTGTACGCCAAGTCGAACGAGCTCCCCAAGGTCCTCGGCGGCCTGGGCGTCGCCATCCTGTCCACCTCCTCCGGTCTTCTGACGGACCGTCAGGCCGAGCAGAAGGGCGTGGGTGGGGAAGTCCTCGCCTACGTGTGGTGATCTGACATGTCGCGAATCGGACGTCTTCCCATCGACATCCCCGCCGGCGTGACCGTCACGGTCGACGGCCGGGAGGTCGCAGTCAAGGGCCCCAAGGGCGAGCTCACGCTCACCGTGGCGCGCCCGATCGAGGTCAAGGTCGAGGACAGCCAGGTGCTCGTCACCCGTCCCGACGACGAGCGCGAGTCGCGTTCGCTGCACGGCCTGACCCGCACGCTCATCAACAACAACATCATCGGTGTCACCCAGGGCTACTCGAAGGGCCTCGAGGTCGTCGGCACGGGCTACCGCGTCGCGCAGAAGGGCAGCTCGGTCGAGTTCGCGCTCGGCTTCTCGCACCCTGTGCTCGTGGAGCCGCCCACCGGGATCACGTTCACCGTCGAGGGCAACAACAAGCTCACGGTGAGCGGCATCGACAAGCAGGCCGTCGGCGAGGCGGCTGCGAACATCCGCAAGATCCGCAAGCCCGAGCCGTACAAGGGCAAGGGTGTGCGTTACGCGGGCGAGGTCGTCCGTCGTAAGGCCGGAAAGGCTGGTAAGTAACCATGGCTGTGAAGTCGAAGTCCGACGCCCGCGCGCGTCGTCACGCACGCCTTCGCAAGAAGGTCGTCGGCACGTCGGAGCGTCCGCGCCTGGTGGTCACCCGCTCGTCGCGTCACGTCTTCGTGCAGCTCGTCGACGACAGCAAGGGCCACACGGTCGCATCGGCCTCGACCCTCGAGACCGACCTGCGCTCGTTCGACGGTGACAAGACCGCGAAGGCCCGCAAGGTCGGCGAGCTGGTCGCCGAGCGCGCGAAGGCCATCGGCGTCGAAGGCGCCGTGTTCGACCGGGGCGGCAACCGTTACGCGGGCCGCGTCGCGGCGATCGCCGAAGGCGCCCGCGAAGGGGGGCTGAACCTGTGAGTGAGAACAAGGAGAACAACGTGACCGAGCAGGCTGCCGCTGCGGCTCCGGCCGAGGCTGCCACCGAGCGCGAGCCCCGCGAGGCCCGCCGGGGCGGTCGCGAGCGCAACCCCAACCGCGACCGCGGCGGACGCGACCGCGACCAGAGCCAGTTCCTGGAGCGCGTCGTCACGATCAACCGCGTGTCGAAGGTCGTCAAGGGCGGCCGCCGCTTCAGCTTCACGGCTCTCGTGGTCGTGGGTGACGGCAACGGCGTCGTGGGCGTGGGCTACGGCAAGGCCCGCGAGGTGCCCCTGGCCATCTCGAAGGGTGTCGAAGAGGCCAAGCGCAACTTCTTCCGCGTGCCCCGTTCCGGCTCGACCATCCCGCACCCCGTGCAGGGTGAGGCCGCCGCGGGTGTCGTGCTGCTGCGTCCCGCCGCCGCCGGTACCGGTGTCATCGCCGGTGGTCCGGTGCGGGCGGTGCTCGAGTGCGCCGGCATCCACGACGTGCTCTCGAAGTCGCTCGGCTCGTCGAACACGATCAACATCGTGCACGCGACTGTCGACGCCCTGAAGCAGCTCGAGGAGCCCCGCGCGGTCGCCGCGCGCCGTGGCCTCGACTTCGATCAGGTCGCGCCGGCCCGTCTCGTCCGTGCTGAGGCAGAGGCCGCGGCCGCTGCCGCCTCGAAGGTAGGTGCCTGATGGCTGCGCGTCTGAAGGTCACGCAGATCAAGTCCAAGGTGAGCGAGAAGCAGAACCAGCGCGACACGCTGCGTTCGCTCGGTCTCAAGCGGATCGGCGACTCGGTCGTCCGTCCCGACGACGCGCAGACGCGCGGCTACGTCAAGACCGTCGCCCACCTCGTGAAGGTTGAGGAGATCGACTGATGGCTGAGAAGGCCGAGAAGAACGAGGCCGCCGAGGCGGAGGTCAAGGCTCCCGCCAAGAAGGCGCCCGCCAAGAAGGCTCCCGCGAAGGCTTCGGCCGACGCGAAGCCCGCCGCCGAGAAGGCTCCCGCCAAGAAGGCTCCGGCCAAGAAGGCTCCTGCCAGCAAGGCCGGTGCCGAGAAGGCGGAGAAGAAGTCGGATGCCGCGCCCTCGCGCCCCGGCGTCCTGAAGGTTCACCACCTGCGTCCAGTCCCCGGCGCCAACACCCCGAAGACCCGCGTGGGTCGCGGTGAGGGCTCGAAGGGCAAGACCGCCGGTCGCGGCACCAAGGGCACGAAGGCCCGCTACCAGGTGCGCGCCGGCTTCGAGGGCGGCCAGATGCCGCTGCACATGCGCACTCCGAAGCTGCGCGGGTTCAAGAACCCGTTCCGCGTGGAGTACCAGGTGGTCAACCTCGACAAGCTCGCCGAGCTGTACCCGCAGGGCGGGGAGGTCACCGTGAGCGACCTCGTCGCCAAGGGTGCGGTTCGCAAGAACGAGAAGGTCAAGGTGCTCGGCACCGGCGACATCTCGGTGAAGCTCGAAGTGACGGTCGACAAGGTCTCGGGCTCCGCCGAGCAGAAGATCGTCGCCGCGGGCGGAACCGTCAAGTAACGCACGCGGTGGGGGCCGGAGCTTGCTCCGGCCCCCACTGGGTTACCCTGGACGTTGGCGCGTCGCCGCGCGCGCCGGCATCCCCTCTGGAGGCAGCCTCTTGTTCAGCGCCATCGCGCGGGTCTTCCGTACACCCGACCTTCGTCGGAAGATCGCATTCACCCTGGCGATCATCGCCCTGTACCGGTTCGGCGCGCACGTGCCGGCACCCTTCGTCGACTTCCCGAACGTGCAGTCGTGTCTCAGGCAGAGCGCGGGCACCGAGGGACTCCTGTCGCTCGTCAACCTCTTCTCGGGCGGCGCGCTGCTGCAGCTGTCGATCTTCGCGCTCGGCGTCATGCCGTACATCACCGCGACGATCATCGTGCAGCTGCTGCGCGTGGTCATCCCGCACTTCGAGGCGCTCTACAAAGAGGGCCAGTCGGGTCAGGCCCGTCTCACGCAGTACACGCGCTACCTGACGATCGCCCTCGCGCTCCTGCAGTCGACGACCCTCGTCACCGTGGCGCGCAGCGGTCAGCTCTTCGGGGTCACCGGCGTCCCCGAGTGCGAGCAGCTCCTGACGAATGTCGCGTGGTGGGCGCAGCTTCTCATGATCATCACGATGACCGCCGGCACCGGCCTCATCATGTGGTTCGCCGAGCTCGTCACCGAACGCGGCATCGGCAACGGCATGTCGCTGCTCATCTTCACGTCGATCGCCGCGGCGTTCCCCGCCTCGATGTGGGCGATCTGGCAGTCGCGCGGCTTCGAGGTCTTCCTCCTCGTGCTCGCGATCGGCATCGTCGTCGTCGCCCTCGTCGTCTTCGTCGAGCAGTCGCAGCGGCGCATCCCGGTGCAGTACGCGAAGCGCATGGTCGGCCGTCGCACGTACGGCGGCACGAACACGTACATCCCGATCAAGGTCAACATGGCGGGCGTCGTGCCGGTCATCTTCGCCTCGTCTCTGCTGTACATCCCGGCGCTCATCGCGCAGTTCAACCAGCCGCAGCCGGGTGAGCAGGCCGCCCCGTGGGTCGTCTGGATCTCGCAGTACTTCACGACGGGCGACCACCCGGTCTACATGCTCGCGTACTTCCTCCTGATCGTCGGGTTCACGTACTTCTACGTCGCCATCACGTTCAACCCCGTCGAGGTGGCCGACAACATGAAGAAGTACGGCGGCTTCATCCCCGGCATCCGAGCCGGTCGTCCGACGGCCGAGTACCTCGATTACGTGCTGACGCGCATCACGCTGCCCGGCTCGATCTACCTCGGTCTCATCGCGCTGCTCCCGCTCATCGCCCTCGCGACGGTGGGCGCGAACCAGAACTTCCCGTTCGGCGGCGCCTCGATCCTCATCATCGTCGGTGTGGGTCTCGAGACCGTGAAGCAGATCGACGCGCAGCTGCAGCAGCGCCACTACGAAGGGCTTCTCCGCTGATGGCTGCACAGGCTCACGAGTCGGGCGCGCGGCGGGCCACCCGCCTGCTCATCGTCGGCCCCCAGGGGTCGGGCAAGGGCACCCAGGGCGTCCGCATCGCGGAGGCGTTCGGCATCCCGGCGATCTCGACGGGCGACGTCTTCCGCGGCGCGGTCGCGGCCGGCACCGACCTCGGTCGCCAGGTGCAGGCGATCATCGCGGCGGGCGACCTCGTCTCGGATGAGCTGACGAGCAAGGTCGTCCGCGAGCGCCTCGAGAAGGAGGACGCCGCCGACGGCTTCCTGCTCGACGGGTACCCGCGCAACATCGCTCAGGTGCGCGACCTCGACGCGTTCCTCGAGGGGCGCGGCGAGGCCCTCGACGCCGTCATCGAGCTCAGCGTGCCGCGCGAGGAGAGCATCGCGCGCCTCTCGCTGCGCGCGAAGGAGCAGGGCCGCACCGACGACACCGAAGAGGTGATCGCGAACCGCCTCGCGATCTACGAGCGCGAGACGGCGCCGATCCTCGGCGTCTACCGCACGCGCGGCGTCGTCGACGAGATCGACGGCACCGGGACCCTCGACGAGGTGACGGACCGCATCGTCGGCGCGCTCGAAGCGCGCGGCCTCATCCGCACGGCCGCCGCCTGACGTGTCGTTCCGCCGCTCGATCTACAAGTCGCCCGCTCAACTGCGGGCGATGGTCGAGCCTGGGCTCATCACGGCCGAGGCGCTCGCCGCGGTGCGTGAGCTGATCCGCCCGGGCGTCACGACGCTCGAGCTCGACGCCGCGGCTTCGCGGGTCATCTCGGGCCGCGGGGCACGCTCGAACTTCCAGCTCGTGCGCGGCTACCGTCACACGATCTGCGCGTCTGTCAACCAGCAGGTCGTGCACGGCATCCCGGGCGACCGCGTGCTCGAGCCCGGCGACATCGTGTCGATCGACGCCGGCGCGGAGTACAAGGGCTGGAACGGCGACTCCGCGATCACCGTCGTCGTGCCCGATCCGTCGCGGCCCGACATCGTGGTCGAGCGCGAGCGGCTGTCCGAGGTGACCGAGGGGTCCCTGTGGGCGGGCATCGCGGCGCTCGCGACGGCGAGGCACCTCGCCGAGATCGGCGCCGCCGTGCAGGAGTACATCGAGGCGAACGCCCCGGACGGCGGTTACGGCATCCTCCGCGAGTACGTCGGCCACGGCATCGGCCGCAAGATGCACGAGTCGCCGTCGGTGTTCAACTACCGCGTCGCCGATCCCGGACCCGAGATCCGTCCGGGACTCGCGCTCGCGATCGAGCCCATGGTCGTCGCCGGCGACCACACGACGTTCGTCGAGGACGATGACTGGACCGTCTCGACCGTCGACGGCTCGCCCGGCTCACACTGGGAGCACAGCGTCGCCGTGCACGATGGCGGCATCTGGGTGCTCACCGCTCCCGACGGCGGCGCTGCCGGTCTCGCCCCGTTCGGCGTCACGCCGGCGCCGATCGCCTAGCGCGACCGGTCCGGATCTCGCACACGTTTCTCGGAGGCACACATGGCGCAGGCACGCAAGGTCAACTGGTTCGCGATCTGGGTGAGCGTCGCGGTCGTCGTCGCTCTCGTCGCGGTCGCGGTGCTCGTCGTGTGGCTGAACAACCCGTCGACGGACGCGGGCGAGGCGCCGGATGCCCCGAACATCAGCGCCGAGACGGGCGCGATCGCCGTCGGCGACGGCGGCGACTCGCTCGACACCTACATCGACTTCATGTGCCCGATCTGCAACCAGTTCGAGCAGGCGTACGGGCCATCGATCCAGGAGCTCGTCGACGACGGCACGATCACGCTCAACATCCACCCGATCTCGATCCTCGACCGCTACTCGCAGGGCACGGAGTTCTCGACGCGCGCCGCGAACGCGATGTACTGCGTCGCCGAGGCGGATGCCGACGCATCCGTCCCCTTCATGCAGGCGATGTTCGAGAACCAGCCCGCCGAGGGGACGAGCGGCCTGACCGACCAGGCGCTCCTCGACATCGCGTCGGGGGTCGGCGTGAGCGGCATCGACTCGTGCGTCAACGACGGCCGCTATTCGGGCTTCGTCGCCGCGATGACGGAGCAGACGCCGGTTCAGCCCGGCGCCGCCGGCATCGCCACGCCGACCATCGCGGTCAACGGCGAGGTCATCGCGAACTCCGAGCTGCCTGCTCCGGCCGAGCTGCGCTCGCTCTTCGAGTAGGGCTGTCACCGGCCTCGGTGCGAGCCGGATGCCGCGCACCGCGAGTTGCCGGTGCATCCGGGATCGCGTATGATTGATCCTTGGTGCGTTGCGCCATTATTGGCGTGTCATCGCACCGATCCCATCCACCGCAGACCGACCGGTCTGCACAAGCGTAAGCGAGGCTATGGCCAAGAAAGACGGTGTCATCGAGATCGAGGGCACGGTGTCTGAAGCGCTTCCCAACGCGATGTTCCGCGTTGAGCTGACGAACGGACACAAGGTGCTCGCCACGATCTCCGGAAAGATGCGGCAGAACTACATCCGCATCATCCCGGAGGACCGCGTCGTCGTGGAGCTCAGCCCCTACGACCTCACCCGCGGCCGCATCGTCTACCGCTACCGCTAGACCGGTCGAGAAGTAACGCCCCAGGCGCGCCCGCAAGGGTGGCGTCTGCCCGGCGAAGACAGCGAACAGGAAATCCCATGAAGGTCAACCCCTCCGTCAAGCCCATCTGCGACCACTGCAAGGTCATCCGCCGCCACGGTCGCGTGATGGTCATCTGCAAGTCGAACCCGCGTCACAAGCAGCGCCAGGGCTGATAAGGCTTCCGGATGCCTCGGGAGAGGCATCGCTGACACAACTCAATACGAACAATCGGCAGGATCAGAACCTCTCCGGAGGGGACACCTCGGGGCGGAGGCCCGGGCACCGATCCTGCTCCACACCTCCACGACACTCCTAGGAGAGCCGCATGGCACGTCTCGCCGGCGTCGACATCCCGCGCGACAAGCGCGTGGTCATCGCCCTGACCTACATCTACGGCATCGGCCGTACCCGCTCGAACGAGATCCTCAAGGCGACGGGCATCGATGAGAACATCCGTGTGAAGGACCTTCACGACGACCAGCTCATCGCCCTTCGCGATTACATCGACGCCAGCTACAAGGTGGAGGGTGACCTTCGCCGTGAGGTTGCCGCAGACATCCGCCGCAAGGTCGAGATCGGCTCGTACGAGGGCCTCCGCCACCGCCGCGGCCTCCCTGTGCGCGGTCAGCGGACCAAGACGAACGCGCGCACCCGCAAGGGCCCGAAGCGCACGGTCGCCGGCAAGAAGAAGGCCGGCCGCAAGTAACCGCGGGCCCGAAGGTTTAGGAGAGCAAAGCAATGGCACAGGCCAAGTCCGCTGCGCGCAAGCCGCGCCGCAAGGAGAAGAAGAACATCGCGCTGGGCCACGCCCACATCAAGTCGACGTTCAACAACACGATCGTCTCGATCACCGACCCGTCGGGCGCCGTCATCAGCTGGGCGTCGTCGGGTGGCGTGGGCTTCAAGGGCTCGCGCAAGTCGACGCCGTACGCCGCAGGCATGGCCGCGGAGTCCGCTGCCCGCCAGGCGCAGGAGCACGGCGTCAAGAAGGTCGACGTCTTCGTGAAGGGCCCCGGCTCGGGTCGCGAGACGGCGATCCGCTCGCTGCAGGCTGCCGGCCTCGAGGTGGGCTCGATCCAGGACGTGACGCCGCAGGCGCACAACGGCTGCCGTCCCCCCAAGCGCCGCCGCGTCTGACATCTCGATCTCGCTCGGGGACCGCGGTGCACCCGCCGGTCCCTGAGCGCATCGATTTCAGGTTTGCGCGTCCGGTACCGAGTCGCCGCCCCGCGGCCGAACGGGACCGCCGGACGCTGAGAACAACTCAATACCCATCCACCGCACGTGTCATATAGCGGGCACGTGATCGAAAGGAACCCATAGTGCTCATCGCACAGCGTCCCACTCTGACCGAGGAGAAGATCGGGGAGTTCCGCAGCCGTTTCGTCATCGAGCCGCTCGAGCCCGGCTTCGGCTACACGATCGGCAACGCGCTGCGTCGCAGCCTCCTCTCGTCGATCCCCGGCGCGGCCGTCACGAGCATCCGCATCGACGGCGTCCTCCACGAGTTCAGCACCATTCCGGGTGTCAAGGAGGATGTCACCGAGATCATCCTCAACATCAAGCAGCTCGTCGTCTCGAGCGAGCGCGACGAGCCCATCACCGCCTACCTGCGCAAGACGGGCGCCGGCGAGGTCACCGCGGCCGACATCTCGGCCCCCGCGGGCGTCGAGGTGCACAACCCCGAGCTGGTCATCGCGACTCTGAACGACACCGCGAAGTTCGAGCTCGAGCTCACCATCGAGCGCGGCCGCGGTTACGTCTCGGCGACGCAGAACCGCAACGAGTACGCCGAGGCCGGCCAGATCCCGGTCGACTCGATCTACTCGCCCGTGCTCAAGGTCAGCTACCGCGTCGACGCGACGCGTGCCGGCGAGCGCACCGACTTCGACAAGCTCGTGCTGGACGTCGAGACCAAGCCCTCGATCGCCCCGCGCGATGCCGTCGCATCGGCCGGTCGCACGCTCACCGAGCTGTTCGGCCTGGCGCGCGAGCTCAACGTCGAGGCCGAGGGCATCGAGATCGGCCCGGCGCCGGTCGAGACCGTCCTCTCGAACGAGCTCTCGATGCCGATCGAGGACCTCGACCTGTCGGTGCGCTCGTACAACTGCCTGAAGCGCGAGGGCATCAACACGGTCAGCGAGCTCGTGGCTCTGTCCGAGACGCAGCTCATGAACATCCGCAACTTCGGTCAGAAGTCGGTCGACGAGGTGCGCGACAAGCTCACGTCGCTGGGCCTGTCGCTCAAGGACTCGGTCCCCGGGTTCGACGGTGCTCACTTCTACGGCGGCTACGACGACGACACCGTCTGAGCCGATGCGGATGCTCCGTCTGCGGAACTCGTGCTGAGCGAGCGCAGCGAGGCGGAGCATCCGAATCCCCCTGACCGAACCCTCATCCTGGAGTAACTGAGAAATGCCGAAGCCCACCAAGGGTCCCCGCCTCGGAGGCGGCCCCGCCCACGAGCGCCTGCTGCTTGCGAACCTCGCCGCCGCGCTGTTCACGCACAAGTCGATCAAGACGACCGAGACGAAGGCCAAGCGCCTGCGTCCGCTCGCTGAGCGCCTCATCACGTTCGCGAAGCGCGGCGACCTGCACGCGCGCCGCCGCGTGCTGTCGGTGATCGGCGACAAGGAAGTCGTGCACGTGCTGTTCACCGAGATCGCTCCGCTCGTGGCGGACCGTGACGGCGGCTACACGCGCATCACCAAGGTCGGCAACCGCAAGGGCGACAACGCCCCCATGGCCCAGATCGAGCTCGTGCTCGAGCCGGTGACGCCGAAGGCGAAGTCGACCAAGAAGTCGGCCGCGTCCGCCGAGAAGGCCCCCGCCAAGGAGGAGGCTCCCGCCGAGGAGACCGCCGCCGAGGAGACCCCGACTGAGGACGAGGCCGCCGAGGCCGGCGCCGAGTCGCCCGAGGAGGGCGCCGCCGCCGAGGCCGCTGCCGAGGACGCCGTCGTCGAGGACGAGGCTCCCGCAGCCGACGAGGACGCCGAGGCCGAGAAGGCCTGAGGCATCCGCCACAGCAACGCACGAGACCCGCGAGCCCCTGGGGGCCGCGGGTCTCGTCGTCCGTGCGCGCCGCGGGGGGTGGCACCGAGGACGCTGCACGCGGGCGGCCGGCACCGCGCGTAAGGTGGGCTGGTGACCGACGCGACCGCTGATGACGCAGCCCGCCCGCCGCTCGCCGAACGACTCGGCCGGGTGGCCGCGCCCGTGCTGCCCGCCCACCCGGAGGTCGCCGAGTGGCGCCCGTCCACGATCGAAGACGTCGACGCGCTCACCGAGCTGTTCCGCGCCTGCGATCTCGTCGACCACCCGACCTGGACCACTCCGCGCGAGGAGATCGAGGAGAGCTTCACCGTCTCGTGGACCGATCCCGCGCGCAACACGCTCGTCGGCCTCGACGCGGCTGGGCGCATGGTCGCCTCCGCGGCGGTGATGCTGCATCCGTCACGCGACGCGCACGTGCACGTGTACCTGAGCGGCCGCGTGCACCCCGAGTGGCGCGGACGGGGGATCGGCCGGGAGGTCATGCGGTGGGAGCACGAGCGGGCGCTGGAGGCCCTCGCCGAGCTCGACCTCGCGCTGCCGGCGGCGGTCTTCGTCTACGCCGAGGAGGGCGAGGTCGGCGCGCAGCGCCTCGCGACGCGTCGCGGCTTCGCCGCGGAGCGCTGGTTCACGACGATGGTGCGCGACCTTTCGCTCGAGATCCCCGAGGTCGAGGCATCCGGCCATGCCGTCGTGCGGCCGTACGAGCGGGCTCTCAAGGAGGCGACGCGGGTCGCGCGAAACGACGCCTTCCGCGACCACTGGGGGAGCCTCGCGACGCCCCCCGAGCGGTGGGAGACGTTCGTCGAGGGACCGTTCCTGCGCCCCGACCTGAGCCGCGTGGCCCTCGAGGACGATCGGGTGGTGGCGTTCGCGCTCGGGTCGGTCAACGAGGAGGACTGGGTGACGCAGGGCTACTCGAGCGTGTACATCGACCTCATCGGCGTCACCCGCGACCGGCGGGGTCGCAGGCTCGCGCCCGCGGTGATCGTCGCGCTCCTGCGCGCCGCGCGAGACGCGGGGCTCGAGAAGGCGGTGCTCGACGTCGACACCGAGAGCCCGACGGGCGCGAACAACCTCTACGGACGGCTCGGCTTCGTGGCGACGGAGCGCAGCGTCGCGTTCGTGCGCCGGTACTGAGCGGCTGAGCCGGGCCTCGGGCGCGCGGGGCGCCGAAGGTTACTCGTACACGCGACCCGCCGAGTGGTGGAGCCTCAGGTACGCGCGCCGCTCGATCTCGTGCTGTTTGAGCGCCCGCAGGTGCTCGGCCCGGTCGACGGCCGCCGCGACCGCATCGGCGAACACGCGCCCGCCGGCGGAGCCCGGGTGGATGTGGTCTCCGGCGAGCAGGTCGGTGCGCGGGGCGATCGCGCCCGACCAGTCCGCGAGCACGGTGCCCGGGTGCGACGCGACGAACGCGGCGAGCTCGGTGTTGACTCCGGGGATCCAGTCGCGCGGCGCATACGCGTTCACGAGCACGAGCGTGCGGCTCGGCCCGGCGATGCGCGCGACCTCCTCCAGCGACGACGCGTCGATGGGGCCGTTCGTGCCGAGGGCTACGACGACGTAGGAGCGGAGGCGTCCGGCATCCGCGAGCTGCTGCACGATGCCCGGAGCCGCCCACATCGAGCGGGACACCGTCGCGTCCACCTCGATGCCCGGGAAGCGCTCGAGCAGCCCGGGCGCGGACGCGAGCATGACAGAGTCGCCGATCGCCGTGATCTCGGCACCCGTGACGAGGGTGGGCGACGGCGACGGCATCGTGCCGGGCTGCGGACGGGCAGGCTCGGCGTCATCCGCCGCGGCCTCGGGGATCGCGGTGGAGGAGGGCGCGGGCGACGGCGTGCGCGCTTTCTCGCGGTGCAGCGCGTCGATCCCAGCCTCGACGGCGGCCTGACCCGACGAGACCTCAGGCGCCGCTGCAACGGCGGCCGACGCCCCGAACGTGACGATGACAGCCGCGGCGACAGACCCGATGGCACGCCAGCGTGCGGCGGGCGACGCCGTGAGGTGGCGGCCCAGCGCAGCGAAGGACCCACGGAACCCGAGCCGCCGGATCGGACTCTCGACCCACCGGTACGAGAGCTCGGCCGCAGCGAGGGTCAGAACGAGCGCGAACGCGCCGATCCAGAATGGCACGCCCGCCCCGGTGGCGCCGCCCGAGGTCGCCGCGAGCAAGAGGACGAGGATCGGCCAGTGCCACAGGTACAGGCCGTACGATCGGTCGCCGAGCCACCGCAGGGGCTGCGTGTCGAGCCGCGGGCCGAACGCCGAGCCCGGCCACACGGCCGCGGTGATCGCGATCGCCGAGAGCACGCTCGCGGCGGCGAGAGCGCCCGGGAACGTCGAGGTGGAGTCGCTCGCCGGAACGGCCGCGACGACGAGGAGACCCGCCACCGCGGCGATACCCACGGCGGCTCCGGTCACGCGCCAGCCGCGGCGGCGCGACCACGTGGGCGGTGAGGCGAGGAGGCGCTCGAGCGCAAACGCGAGGGCGATGCCGAGCAGGATGCCGAACGCGTGCGTGTCGAGCCCGAAGTACGCGCGCGTGAGGTCGCCGCCGGTGGCGACGACGACGGCCATCCACCCGGCCGAGGCGGCGGCGAGCAGCACAGCCGCGGCCGCGCGCGCCCACGCCCACGGGATGAGCAGTGCGAGCGGCAGGACGAGCGGCCACAGCACGTAGAACTGCTCCTCGATCGCGAGCGACCACACGTTGCGGAAGAGCTCGGGGTTCGCCGCCGAGAAGTAGCCCGCACCGCCGGCGATCGAGATCCAGTTGTAGCTGAAGGTCGCCGCGCCGACGAGCTGCGCGCCGAGCCGGACGAGCACGTCGCCGCCGATGAGCCAGGCGACCGACGAGCACACGAGCAGCACGAGCGCGAGAGCGGGCAGGAGGCGTCGTGCGCGCCGTCGCCAGAACTCGACGAGCCGGATGCGCCCCGCCGACGCGCGCTCGCGCAGCAGGAGGCTCGTGATGAGGAAGCCGCTGATGACGAAGAAGACGTCGACGCCGATGAAGCCGCCGTGCAGCCACCAGCCGGGGAACAGGTGGTACGCGAGGACGAGGCCCACGGCGACGGCGCGCAAGCCATCCAGCCCGGCGTACCGGGCTCGTGAAAGGGTGTGCGCACTCGTGTTCATGAATCTGACCCGGGGTCACTCCAGTGTAGACGGCGAGTGTGCCGGGGCCCGGCTTCCGCGCATGCGCGCGGCAGCCGGTATCACGCCGCGATGGGGCGCCTCTACCTCGGAGGGGAGCGCGCGTCGTAACATGGGCGCACCTCGGAAATTGCCGGGGTACTGGGGGTTTTCTCGCGGTGACCCGATCGGGCGCGCGGTGAGGAAGTGCGGACTATGGCCGAGCCGGGTCAGAGCGCTGCGGGTGCCGGATGGGTGGGCACGCCGCGGATGCGGCGGCGCGCCGGCCTGTCGATCTACTCGGTGCTGCTGATCATGCTCCTGTCGGTGAGCGTTCTGTCGAGCATCGTCGTCGGCATCATCGGCTACGTCAACGGCACCGAGGCGCTGCGGGCGATCGCGTACGAGAAGCTCGTCGAGATCCGCGAGAACCGCAGCCGCGAGGTGGCGCAGCTCTTCCACTCGATCGAGAACACCGTGCGCCTGGGGGCGCTCAACGAGACGAGCCGCCAGGCCACGCGGGCGTTCACGGCGGCGTTCGCCGAGCTCCAGCAGCAGCGGCTCGACTCAGAGGCATCCGCTGAGCTCGACTCCTACTATCGCGACACGTTCGCGTCGGCCCTCGCCGAGGCGACCGGCGAGGACGTCGACGGGTCGGCGTTCTCGCCGCGCAGCGAGGCGCAGCGCTATCTGCAGTACCACTACGTCATCCCGTACGACAGCTGGGAGGACGCCGTCCGGGCGGACGACGCGGGCGACGGCAGCGCGTGGTCGGCGGCGCACTCGCGGTATCACGACTATTACCGCGAGATGACGAACCTGCAGGACTTCGAGGACGTCCTCATGGTCGACACGGAGGGAAACGTCATCTACACCGCCTTCAAGGGCGTCGACCTCGGCACGAACCTGCTCACGGGGCCGTACCGGCTCTCGAACCTCGCCGACGCGTACCGCGAGGCGATGACCCGCAACATCGTCGGCGATGTCGTGATCGCGGACTTCGCGTCGTACAGCCCGAGCCTCGGCAACCCGGCCGGGTGGGCGGTGACCCCGATCGCCGACGACGGCGAGGTCATCGGCGCCCTCGCGATCGAGCTGCCGATCGAACGCGTCAACAGCGTCATGACGGTCGACGGGGAGTTCGCGGTCAACGGCCTCGGGGCCACGGGCGAGACGTACTTGGTCGGCCGCGACGGGCTCATGCGATCGATCTCGCGCCAGCTGCAGGACGATCCCGACCGGTACGAGTCGCTCGCCGTCGAGGCAGGGCTCTCGCCCGCCGCGGCCGCCCTGAGCGTGCGCAACGGCAACACGCTCTTGCAGCAGCAGATCTCGAGCGACGCCGTCACGCGTGCGTTCGCGGGGGATCGCGGAACGCTGCTCGAACGCGACTATCTCGGTCGCGAGAGCCTCACCGCGTACGCGCCGCTCGGCGTCGACGGCCTCAACTGGGCGATCGTGGCGCAGCAGTCGTCGCGGGAGGCGATGGTTCCGGTGGAGGACTTCACGCGAAACCTCATCCTGTCGACGGCAGGGATGATCATCTTCGTCTGCCTGCTCTCGCTCGTACTCGCCCAGGTGTTCGTGCGGCCCCTGCGCCGTCTCAAGGTCGCGGCGCAGCGCATCGCCGCAGGCGACGAGGGAGTGCAGGTCGACGCCGGCTCGAGCGACGAGCTCGCCGACGTCGCCGATGCGTTCAACAACATGAGCCGCAGCCTGCAGGTCAAGTCCCACCTCATCGAGGAGCAGGAGCGGGCGAACGAGGAGCTCATTCTGTCGTTCATGCCCGAGGGCATGGCCAGCCGCTACAAGCTCGGCGACGAGGCCATCACGCAGGACAGCGACGACGTGACGGTCGTGTTCGCCGACATCGTGGGGTTCGAAGAGCTCTCGCTGTCGATGACGTCCGAGGACGCGGTCGCGCGTCTGAACGACCTCATCCGCTCGTTCGACGACGCGGCCGAGCGGCACGGCATCGAGCGCGTGCGCACGACGCGCCAGAGCTACCTCGCGAGCTGCGGCCTCGTGAACCCGCGCGTCGACAACGCGCGCCGCGCGGTCGAGTTCGCGCTCGAGCTCGACGCGATCCTCGAGCGCTACTCGGCGCAGCAGGGCGTCGACCTGCGGCTGCGCGCCGGCCTCGACTCCGGCAAGGTCACCAGCGGCCTCATCGGGCGTGCGCGGGTCGCGTACGACATGTGGGGCGACGCGGTGAACCTCGCGTTCCGCGTGCAGGGCGACTCGTCCGAGCCGGGCATCTACGTCACGCAGCGCGTCGCCGACCGGCTGCCCGACGCGATCGCGCTCGAGCCGGCGGGCGAGATCGAGACGCAGAGCGGCACACAGCGGGTGTGGCGCATCGATACCGCCTCGGCGGCGGCGGTGAGGTGAGGCATCCGTGGCCGACATCGTCTCGCAGCCGTGGTTCTGGCCCGCCGTCATCGTCTCGGTGGGGCTGCCGCTCGCGCTCATCCTGCTGACGGAGTTCCACAACGCGCTCGCGCGCCGGAACAGCCGCGCCGCCCCCATCGTGCTCATGGTGCGGAACTACCTCGTGCCGGTCGCGGGAGTGCTCGTGCTCATCAGCCAGCCCGGCGCGTGGCAGGGCGAGGGCACGTGGCCGCGCGTCATCTGGACGATCTTCGGCCTGCTCGTGATCGTCGTGACGATCAATGCGATCAACCACCTCGTGTTCCACCGCGCCGAGAAGGGGTCGTGGCGCGATCGCTTCCCGAAGATCTTCAGCGACCTCATCCGGTTCGTGTTCATCGTGCTCGGCATCGCCGCCGTGTTCTGGTGGGTGTGGGACGCGGATGTCGCGGGCGTGTTCGCCGCGCTCGGCGTCACGTCGATCGTGGTCGGCCTCGCGCTGCAGCACGCGGTCGGCTCGGTCGTGTCGGGCCTGTTCCTCATCTTCGAGTCGCCGTTCGAGCTCGGCGACTGGATCGAGGTGGGCGACGAGCGCGGCCAGATCATCGAGGTCAACTGGCGGGCGGTGCATCTGGACACCGCGAACGGGATCCTCGTGATCCCGACCGCCGAGCTCGCCGGCTCGTCGTTCGTGAACCTCTCGCGCAGCCCGTCGCCGTACGAGGCCGGAACGGAGCTGCTCTTCTCGACGGACGATCCGCCCGGCCGCGTGCGCGAGCTGCTCGTGCAGGTCGCCCGCGACATCCCGCTCGTGTCGGAGGACGCCGAGCCGTACGCCGCGGCCCTGCCGGGCGCGCGCTTCGAGGTGGCGATCCCGCTGCGCAGCCCGGGGGATCGGTTCGCGGTCCTGAACGCCTTCAACACGCGCGTCTGGTACGCCGCGCGCCGCGCCGGGCTGCACCTCGACGGCGACATCACCGATGTGTGGCACACGCCCGGGCGCCTGCAGGACGCGCTGCGCAAGATCGCGCCGGCGCTGAGCCTCAAGCCGGGCGAGACGGATGCCCTGGCCGGGCGCGCACGGCTCGAGCGGTACTGCTCGGGCGAGTCGATCCTGCGGCCGGGCATGATCCCGAACGAGACGCGGTTCATCCTCGAGGGCACCGTGACGCTCGGCATCCCGACCGAGGAGCACGGCTTCGTGCAGGTCGCGCAGCTCGCGCCCGGCGACCCCATCGGCATCACCGCTCTCTCGCGAACGCAGACGATCTCGCGCGCGGTCGCCTCGAGCGAGGTCGACGTCGTCGTGCTCCCGGTGCAGGTGCTCGACGACATCGTGCGCACGCATCCGGTCGTGGCGCGCGAGTTCGTCCGCGAGAGCGAGAACCGCGTGCACCATGCGCGCACGGCGCTCACCGCCGTCGGCGAGAGGCTGCCGCTCGCGCGTCGCGTGCTGGGGTGACGGCATCCGCACCGCCTAGGCTGGGGCGGTGCGCATCCGGCTCGATCTCGCCTACGACGGCACGCACTTCCGCGGGTGGGCGCGCCAGCCCGGCCTGCGGACAGTGCAGGGCACGCTTGAAGACGCGATCGCGCGCGTGCTGGGCGGGGAGCCGAGGCTCGTGGTGGCGGGGAGGACGGATGCCGGCGTCCACGCGAGCGGACAGGTGGCGCACCTCGACCTCGACGACGAGCAGGCGCAACGGCTCACCGCGCGATCGGTCCGCCGCGCCGGCGGCGACCCCGTCGCGGTCCTCGCGGGGCGCCTGCGCGGTGTGCTCGGCGCGTACTCGGATGTGACGGTGCACCGCGCATCCGTCCCGCCCGAAGGGTTCGACGCCCGGTTCTCGGCGGTGTGGCGCCGCTACTCGTACCGCATCGCCGACCAGAAGACCGGCTACGACCCCCTCGAGCGGCACCGCACGACGACGGTTCGCGCCGAGCTCGACGTCGACGCGATGGACGCCGCCGCCCGCTCGCTTGTCGGCCTCCACGACTTCGCCGCATACTGCAAGCCGCGCGAGGAGGCGACGACGATCCGCACGCTGCTCGAGTTCGACTGGCATCGCGACCACGACGGCGTGCTCG
Source organism: Microbacterium immunditiarum (assembly GCF_013409785.1). Lineage (NCBI taxonomy): Bacteria > Bacillati > Actinomycetota > Actinomycetes > Micrococcales > Microbacteriaceae > Microbacterium > Microbacterium immunditiarum. Next base: position 3,580,441 of record NZ_JACCBV010000001.1, on the reverse strand, counting down.
TCGCGAACGTGAAGGCCGACGCGTTCTGCCACAGCATGGTGCGCGCGCTGGTCGGCGGATGCGTCGCAGTCGGCCAGGGCCGCCTCGACATCGACGACCTAGAGTCGATCCGCGACGAGGGCGAGCGCACGAGCGACTTCACCGTCCTCGCCGCGCGGGGGCTCACGCTCACCGAGGTGGGATACCCGGCCGACGACCAACTCGCCGCGCGCGCCGAGCGGACGCGTGCGCGGCGCGATCAGGAGTAGCCGGCGGCGGACGATCAGGAGCAGTCCAGCCCGGCGGCATAGGCTTGAAGCGGCATGAGGGTCATCTCCTACAACCTGCGCAAGCACCGTGCCGCCCGTGAACTCGAGGAGCTCGTGGATCGGCACGGCGCCGATGTCCTGTGCCTGCAGGAGGTCGACACCGGCGACATGCCTGAGCTGATCGCCGGTCTGCGCCTGGCCCAGGCGACGCAGCGCAACCGGCTGGGCCTGGCCGTCTACTACCGCGAGAACACGTTCCGAGCCATCGAAGTGCGCTCGCTCGCGCTCAAGAAGTCGCTGCACGACCGCGTGCTCAAGCCGGCCGAGGAGCGGATGCTGGGGGTGAGGCTCCACGACATCGACGAGGGTCGCGAGTTCATCGTCGCGTCGTTCCACGCCGCGCCCCTCACGGCGCTCAACTCCCTGCGGCGCCACCAGATCCGCACGGCTCTCGCGGCGCTCGAGCAGCTCGGCGAGGGACTGCCCGCCCTCATGGTGGGCGACTACAACTACCCCGTGTTCAAGGAGAACCTCGGCCAGAAGGTGCGCGAGCAGGGCTACGAGCTCTCGCTCAGCGATTCGCGCACCTACACGCGGTACCGCTTCTTCCGCGGGCACTACGATTTCGCCACTTCGGTCGGCTTCACGATCGAGCGCGTGCGCACCCTCCCGCAGGGCCTGAGCGACCACCTGCCGATCCTCGTGACGGCGGAGCTGTCGGCCGACGCGGCGCGCGGCGCGGCGTGACCTTCCCTCGATAGGCTGGAGTCACAACCCGGCGAAGGGATGCCTCATGAGCAGCACCATCATCGTTGGAGTGACCGCCGCACCGGCCGCCCGCCGAGCCGTCGACTGGGCGGTCGCGCGTGCCGCCGAGCGCGGCCAGACGGTCGAGCTCGTGGGGGTCGTCGGCGGCGCGATCGGCGCGGTCGGCGAGGAGTCCGTGCTGAACGACGCCGTCGATCAGACCCGCTCGCTCCTGTCCGAGGAGGCAGCCCGGGTCGCGGAGCGCGGCGTGCAGGTGACCACTCGCGTGGGCCGCGGAAACCCGGTCGCGTGGCTCATCGAGGCATCCGCGGACGCCGACCTGCTCGTGATCGGCAGCGACTACAAAGGACCCGGCAGCGGCCCCGCCCGCGGCGCGCACGGGCTTCGCATCGCCGCCGCGGCGAAGTGCCCCGTGGTCGTCGTGCCCGATCTCGACTTCGAGGGCCGGTCGGGCGTCCTGGTGGGCGTCGACGGCTCCGAGATCTCCGAGGCTGCCGTGCGATTCGCGGCCGCCGAGGCGGACCGGCTGCGTGAGCCCCTCCTCGCGGTCACCGTGTGGACGCCGCTCGAAGCGCCGCGCAACCTCGGGTGGTACCCCGAGGAGTACCTGGAGAACATGCGCCTGCTCGCGGAGGAGTCCCTCGCGCTGTCGCTCGCGGGAACCCGCCAGGACTACCCGGATCTCGAGATCGTGACGCGCGTCGAGCGGGGGTATCCGTCGCTCATCATCAACGAGCTCGCGGCCAGCGCGAGACTGGCCGTCATCGGCACGCACGGCCGTGGCGCGCTCGCGCGATTCCTCCTCGGATCGATCAGCCAGGAAGTGCTGGCGCGCCTCGCGACGGTCACCGCCGTGGTCCGCTGAGGCACCTCGAGAGAGCCTTCCGGGCAGGGTCATGCGGCTCGCGGCATCCGTCTGATGGCTGCGCATAGGTGCCGATCAGCGTTTTTCTCGTAGCATGGTGCCCAATCAATGACGGCTCCGCTGGTTTTGGGGGGGGGGTGACCATCCGGCGTCCGTTCGTCGAGTTCGCCGGCGCCATCGCCGGGGGGAGGGGGCGAACGACTTCAGCACGCCTGCAGCTCGATGAATCTGCTTCCGACGATCCTCAGCGCTGTACGTTTTCCCGTTGGTCGTGCGCGCGGGATCGGCGACTACACGGGTGTGCCCGTTCCGCCGATCGTGATCGCCGCGGCGATCCTTCTGCTCGGCATCGGGCTCTCGGCGTCGACGACGGCCGACCCGCTGTGGTGGCATCTGCACTTCAGCCGGCTCGGCATGTTCGACGACGTCTCCGGGTACACCTTCAATGCGACGCTCACCGCCGTCGGCGGAGTGATCGCTCTGGGCGCGCAGCCGCTGCGCACCCAGCTGCGGCTCGCCGTGGAGCTCGGCGTGGTCAGCCGGCCGAACGCGACGACCATCCTGCCGGCCGCGGTCGCGGGGCTCGGCATCAGCATGTCGGCGGCGGGCATGATCCCGCTGTCGGTGAGCGAGTTCCTGCACGAGCGCGGCGCGAACGGCATGCTCATCTCGTTCGCGGTGGTGCTCGGGTCATCGCGCTGGCTCCTGAAGGGCGTGGCCGTCAGGATCCGGCGGATCGCAGATGCCTCGGCCGCCATCCTCGCCGGCGGAGTCGTCGCCATGGTCGTCGGGATCATCAACCTCGCCGCCCTCGAGGCGATCATGTTCACGCTCGTGCTCGTGTCGATCTACTCCCTTTCTCGGAGCCTGGACGGATGCCTCCTCCGGCACGTGACCGGCTCGTCGGTCGACTCCGAAGTCGCGGACGCCGCGCCGCAGCAGGAGCGCGTGGAGCCGCGCCGGGCGTTCGTCGAGCTGCGTCCTGACCGCAGCGGCGACGCCGGCCGGGTCGCCGCCTCATGCGTCGCGCGGCGGAGCTCGCTCGCGCTCGCGGAGATGCCGGTGTGGACGCCCCGCCGTCGGCGCCGGGCCCGCGTCCTCACGGTGTGCGCGCGTGCTCCGTCTGCGCCGCCGCGGCCAGCCGCGGGTCCGGGTCCCGCCACTTCTCGATCCCTTGCGCGACCCAGAACGCGAAGAACAGACCCAGGGCGGCGGCCTCGGTGATCAGCACGACCGGCACGCCGGTCGCGTCGGCCCGCGGCAGCAGCGCCACGTAGAGCACGAGCAGAAGCGCCAGCCCGACGGCGATCCCGGTGTAGAGCACGCGGAAGACCGGGCGCGGCGGCGCCTCGCGTCGAGGGAACGCGTTGCGCAACGCGACCGCCGCGAACAGCGCGAAGAACGCGACGGTCGCGGCGAAGTGACCCTGCTCCAGGAAGTGGTCGCGCGCGAGGGTCCACGTGAGCGCCACCGCGACGAGCACCGCAGCAGTGAAGACGAGCGACGCCGCGATGCTCGCGAGCGCCGTCTGCCGCAGGGCGACGAGCAGCAGCGCGACGAGGACGGTGAGCGTGCCGACGATGAGGTACGTCGTGACGCCGGTGGCGACATCCGCCTCGAACTCGCGAGGGAAGCAGCGCTCGTCGCACGCGACCTCGACGCCTGGGATCGACCCGGGCACCAACGTCGTCGGGACGACCGCGATGAGCGGCGCGAACACGGCTGCCGCGTCGAGGAGGAAACGCTCCGCCCCGCGCCCCGACAGCGCGACGAGCGCGAGCGCCACCGCGACGAGCGCGCCGACGAAGGCGTCGCGCGCGGTCGTGTAGTAATAGTCGCTCACCGACGTGAGCCAGCCGACGGATGCCGCGGTCACTCCGATCGCCGTGAAGATGACGACGACCGCGCCGGCGACGCCGATGCGGAGGTATCGGTAGGTGCGCTCGAGCGACGTCGAGACGGGAGGCGGCGACATGCGCACACCCTATCGACGGGCGTCGACAGCCTCGGGTCGGCGTGCGGTCAGGGACGGCCATGTCGGGCGGTTTGGGTGTGGCATCCGGATGCCGTAGACTTGTCGTTTGGTGTCCGGCTCAGCTGACCCGGCACCGCGAACGTGAGCCCTCCACTGGCGTGTTCAACCTCGTCGAGGCCTGAACCACCCCGGAGTGGGATTCACGAACTCCTCCGTTCGATCAAGAAAGCAGCACTCCTGTGACGCGCACGTACACCCCCAAGGCAGGTGAGACCCAGCGCGAGTGGCTGGTCATCGACGCGACTGACGTCGTCCTCGGCCGCCTCGCCTCCCACGCCGCCGCCCTCCTCCGCGGCAAGCACAAGCCGACCTTCGCGAACCACGTCGACACCGGCGACTTCGTCATCATCGTCAACGCCGGCAAGGTCGCCCTGACCGGCCAGAAGCTCCAGAAGAAGATGGCATACCGGCACTCGGGCTACCCGGGCGGTCTGAAGGCCGTCTCGTACGAGGAGCTCCTCGAGAAGAACCCCGTCCGCGCTGTGGAGAAGGCCGTCCGCGGCATGCTCCCCAAGAACAGCCTGGGTCGCCAGCAGCTGTCGAAGCTCAAGGTCTACGCCGGCGGCGAGCACCCGCACGCCGCGCAGCAGCCGAAGACGTACACCCTCGACCAGGTCGCCCAGTAAGCGCCGCACAGACTTAAGGACACACTCGTGGCGAACATCGAAGAAACCACCAACTACTCGACCGAGACTCCGGCCGACCAGGAGGCCATCGCCGCCGAGCGCCCCGTGCTCTCGGTCTCGGGTGCGGCCGTCGGCCGCCGCAAGCGCGCCATCGCGCGTGTGCGCGTGATCCCCGGCACGGGCGTCATCACGGTGAACGGCCGTACTCTCGAGGACTACTTCCCGAACAAGCTGCACCAGCAGCTGATCACCGACCCGTTCACGGTGCTGAACCTGGGCGGCGCCTACGACGTCATCGCGCGCATCTCCGGCGGCGGCGACTCGGGCCAGGCCGGCGCGCTGCGCCTCGGCATCGCCCGTGCGCTCAACCAGATCGACGCCGAGAACAACCGCCCGACGCTCAAGAAGGCGGGCTTCCTCTCACGCGACGCGCGCGTCATCGAGCGCAAGAAGGCCGGTCTCAAGAAGGCCCGCAAGGCGCCGCAGTACTCGAAGCGCTGATCGCCCGGATCGTCACCGGATGCCGCTCTTCGGAACGGATGGGGTGAGGGGACTCGCCAACGGCCCCCTCACCGCCGATCTCGCGCTCTCCCTGGCCCAGGCGACCGCCGTCGTCCTGGGCCAGGGCCGTACCGCCGAAGCCCGCCGCGCAGCGGGCCGGCGGATCACCGCCGTCGTCGCACGCGATCCGCGTGTGTCCGGCGAGTTCCTGTCTGCCGCTGTGGAGGCGGGGCTCGCGTCGTCCGGCGTCGACGTGCTCGACGCGGGTGTCCTCCCGACGCCCGCGGCGGCGTTCCTCGTCGCCGACCGTGACGCCGACTTCGGCGTCATGATCTCGGCGTCGCACAACCCGGCGCCCGACAACGGCATCAAGATCTTCGCGCGCGGCGGCGTCAAGCTGCCCGACGTCGTCGAGCAGCGCATCGAGTCCGCGATGGCCGGCCCGAAGCTGCAGCCGACGGGCGGCGAGGTCGGCCGCATCCGCCGTTACTCCGACGCTGAAGACCGCTACCTGCTGCACCTGCTCGGGTCGTTGCCGCATCGGCTCGACGGCATCCACGTCGTGCTCGACTGCGCGCACGGCGCGGCCGCCGGTGTGTCTCCCGACGCGTTCCGCGATGCGGGCGCGCGCGTGACCGTCATCGGGGCCGAGCCGGACGGCATGAACATCAACGACGGCGTCGGCTCGACCCATCTCGACTCGCTCGCGGCCGCGGTCGTCGAGCACGGCGCCGACGTCGGCATCGCGCACGACGGCGACGCCGACCGCTGCCTCGCAGTCGACGCGGACGGCGTCGTCGTCGACGGCGACCGCATCATGGCGATCCTCGCGATCGCGATGAAGGAGCGCGGCACGCTCAAGGACGACACGCTCGTCGCGACCGTCATGAGCAATCTGGGCCTTCACCGCGCGATGACCGAGCACGGCATCCGCGTCGAGCAGACGGCGGTCGGCGACCGGTACGTCCTCGAGCGCATGAACGAGGGCGGCTTCTCGCTCGGCGGCGAGCAGTCCGGCCACGTGATCATGAGCGACTTCGCGACGACAGGCGACGGGCTGCTCACGGGCCTGCACCTGCTCGCCGAGATGGCGTATCGCGGCAAGACGCTCGCCGAGCTCGCCTCGGTGATGACGGTCTATCCGCAGGTGCTGCTCAACGTCAAGGGCGTCGATCGCTCACGCGTCGCCACCGACGAGGGCGTGCAGGACGCCGTCGCCCGGGCCACGGCGCAGCTCGGCCTGTCGGGTCGCGTGCTGCTGCGCCCGTCGGGCACCGAGCCGGTCGTGCGCGTCATGGTCGAGGCCGCGTCGCAGGACGACGCCCGTCGTCACGCGGATCGTCTCGCGGCGATCGTGCGGGAGCGGCTGGCCCTCTAGCCTGTCGTCGGCAGGTCTCGGACCGTCGCGGTCCCTTCCTGGCGAGTAGCGAGCTCGCACCACACGGTGAAGGCCGCGTAGCCGACGAGCGCCGCGGCGACGAGCGCCAGGAAGAACGGGGTCGCCGGGCGATCCCAGCGCAGGTCGCCCCACGCGGCGATGACGGACGCCGCGATCGCCACGAGGCTGATCAGCTGCGCCTGGAACAGGATGCGGAACGAACTCCACCGGTCGTCGCGCACCATCCCGAGATTGACGACGCCGGTGAGGCTCAGCACGGCGCCCGTCACCTGCGCAGTTAGGGGCGTGAGCTCCCACGCCCACACCCCGACCGCGAAGTCCGGCGCGACGAAGAGCGCCGCGCCGGTGCCGAGGGCCGCCAGCCCCACGACGATGAGCACCCATCGCGCCGGCGCCGGGATGCGCCAGTCGCCGGCATCCGTCGAACCGCCGTCGCGGGCACCGGGGTCCTCGCGCCGCTGCGCCCACGCGAGCGCGGCCACGACGAACGGAGTCGTCGCGTAGAGGATGAGCCACACGACGAAGGACAGGTTCGCCGAGAACCGGTCGAGGTGCAGCAGCGTCGCCACGAGCAGCGCACCCGCGAACACAACGACGGCGGGGAACCCGTGCTTCACGCGATGCCACTGGCGGGCCATGGCCACCCGCACGAAGAACCACACGCCCCCGACATATGCCGAGCCGAGCATGTAGGCCGACAGCGGCGGATCGATGGCCCACGCGAAGAGCTCTCCGGTGCGCGTCGGGAAGGCGAAGAGCAGCACCGCGGCGACGACGAGGAACGGCACGATCGCGACTGCGACGATGCGCGTCGAGACGAGGACGCGGTCCCGGGCGATCGCGTCAATCACGGATCAGCTCCAGCGCGTCCGCCACACTCAGAATGACGCCCTCCGCGATCCCGCGATCGATCTCGTCGCCGCGCCCCGCCTCGCGCAGCGCGGTGAACGGGATCATGTAGAACTCGAACGCCCCGGGGTTGAGGAATCCCTTGCGGCGGCGGAGCGTCTGCGCCGCTCCGACGAGCCGCCCGGCTCCGAGCGCATCGCCCTCGACCGCCCGGACGCCGGCGAACGCCTCGAGCCCGTACGTGATGCTCTCGTCGTGGCCGAGCGCGAGAGATAGATCGAGGCTCCGCGAGAAGTCGTCGCGAGCCGCCTCGACGTCGCCCGCGAGCAGCTTCGTCCACCCGCGGTGGTTGAGGGCGATGACGATTCCGAGACGCTCTCCCTGGCGCTCCGCGAGCGTCAGGCTCTCCTCGGTGTGGGCGAGCGCCCCCGCCGGGTTCCCCGTCAGCATGTCGATGCGCGCGAGCATGACGTCGGCCATCGCCTCGCCCCACGTGTCCTCCGCCGCGCCGAACTCGGCGTGACTCGCGCGCAGCGCCTCGGCGGCCGCCTCGAAGTCGGGGCTTCCACGGCGGGCGAGCAGCGCGAGGCCGAGCGAGATGCCGGCGAGCGCGGCGCCGAACCGGTCGCCCGCCTCACGGAACAGCGCCCGGCATTCGCGCATGCCCGGGCCGGTGTCGAACGACGGGTCCTGCCAGAACAGCACCGCGTTGCGGTAGTAGAGCGCGATCGCTCGCGTGCGGACGGATGCCGGGGCATCCGCGGTGTCGATCAGCTCGAGCATCTCGGTCGCCCAGTCCTCGACGAGGCCGAGGTAGCCGCCGATCCACAGGTACAGGTACAGCGACCACATGTACTCGGCCGCGCGGTCGAGCTCGCGCCGGTCGATGAGCGTGCGCGCGACGGCGGCGTAGTTCTCAGCCTCGCGGTCGAGGTGGGCGAGCCACTCGAGCTGGTCGCGGCCGCGAAGGGCGGCGGATGCCTCGCGCGCTGCCGCGCGGTAGTGGGCGATCCACGCGAGTGTCGCGCGTTCCCGTCCGGCGGGATCGAAGATCGTCGAGGCGTACGCCCGCACGAGCGACAGCAGGCGGAACGTCGGCGGATCCTGGCTGTCGGTGCGGCTGACGAGACTCGCGTCGACGAGCGCCTCCAGTTGCGCGAGGGGATCGTCGATGCCGATCGCAGCGAGCACGGACTCGACGCTCGCGAGAGCGAACCTGCCCGCGAAGACCGAGAGCGTCGCGAGCGCCTCGCGCGCTTCGGGCGACAGCAGCTCGACGCTCCATTCGATCGTGTCGCGGAGGGCGCGCTGGCGCTGCGGCAGGTCCCGCGCGCCGCTTACGAGCAGCGCGAACGCGTCCTCGAGGCGTGCGAGGATGTCGGTCGGCGACAGCGACCGCACGCGCGCGGCGGCGAGCTCGATCGCGAGGGGCACGCCGTCGAGGGCGCGGCAGATCGCGACCACCGCGGCCTCGTTCTCGTGTGTGAGCTCGAACCCGGTCCGCACGGCGGCCGCGCGCGCGACGAACAGCTCCACGGCCGGCGCGTGGGCCGCGGCATCCGTCTCGGCACCCTCCTCGGGCAGCCCGAGCGCGCCCAGCTCGTACACCCGCTCGGCGCGCACGCGCAGCGGCGAGCGGCTCGTGACGAACAGCTGAGCGCGCGGGCACTCGGTGACGATCCGCACGAGCAGGGTCGCCGCATCGATCACGTGTTCCATGTTGTCGACGACGAGCAGCACGTCACGCTCGCCGATCGCACGCACGACCTTGTCTTCGAGGGGCCCTTCGCCCGCGGCCCCTGTCACGCCCAGGGCCCTCGCGATCGCGAGGATGACGCGGTCGGGGGTGTTGATCGACTCGAGCATCGCGAACGAGACGTCGCGTCCGGCCTTCATCGCGTCGATGGCGACCTCGATCGCGAGTCGCGACTTGCCGATTCCGCCCGGTCCCACGATCGTGACGATGCGCACGTCGTCGCGCGCGAGAAGGTCGGCGAGCTCGCGCCGCTCCCGTTCGCGCCCCACGATCGCGGTGTAGGGGGCGGGCACGTCCGGCACACGGTCCGCCGATGGCCCCTCGGCGCCGCGCTGCGACTCCTCGAAGCGCTCGGCGAGCAGCGTCGCGAGGTCCGCCTGCACGAGCGCCGCGAGCTCATCGGGGGTCGTGAAGGACTTGTACGACGTGCGGTCGTCGTCGCGGATGCGGTCGAGCAGCTGAGCGAGCCGCTCCTCGCGCTCGGGCGCCGGCGTCTTGACGTACAGGAGGCGGGGGAGCGGCCCCGACAGCAGGTACTCGTCCTCGAGCCCCGACACGACTTCACCCGGCGCGACCCAACCGTACTTCTCGCCATAGATGCCGATGAAGATGTCGCTCTGCGCGAGGTACGAGCGGTACAGCTCGCGCGGCGGATGCGGCCGCGCCCCGAGTTCGAACATGACGGGCGCGAGGCGCAGCTGCTCCACGGCCGCACGCACGGCGCGGCGCTCGGGTTCGAGCTCCCTCAGCGTGGAGCTCACGAACACGCGGATGCGCTGGTCGGGCGTGCGGATCGCCGTCGGCCGTTCCGCCATGAGGGAATCATTGCGGCAGGCGGGCCGTCGCGTCCAGGGTCAGTCCCCGCGCGGTCCGGTCTTGGCCGGGTTTGGGGCGGATTTCTGTGTTCGGGGCGCATCCGGTACGCCCCGGAGTCGGAAATCCGCCCCGAACGGCTCGCTTGGGGTGGGATGGGAGGAGTGACGGATGCCGCGTGCCCGCGTCAGGAGCCGGCCGGGCTCCACGACATCGACTCGATGTAGCGCAGCAGCACGCCCTCGCGCAGCGCCCACGGCGAGACGTCGAGCTCGCTCACGTCGAGGGCCGACATCGCTGTGTGCAGCACGACGGCCGCCGCGACGATCTGGAACGTGCGATCGGGCGTGATGCCCGGAAGCTCCTGCCGCGCCGCCGCCGGGATGCGCGCGAGGCGCGGGATCCACGACCCGAGGGCCTCGCGCGGCAGCCGCCACCGGTCGATCCCCGACCAGCCGCTCACGGAGTATCCGACGAGCTTCGCGAGCGAGCGGATCGCCTTCGAGGACCCGACGACGTGCTGCGGGCGGGGGAGTTCGCGGAACGTCTCGGCGACCGGTGCGAGCGTCGCCGTCGCGTGCGCGCGGAGCCGCTCGACGGCCTCTTCGCCCGGCGGGTCGTCGGGGAGGAACTGGACCGTCATGCGCCCCGCGCCGAGGGGGACGGATGCCGCGGCATCCGGCAGCTCATCGGCACCCGCTGCGAGCTCGAGCGATCCGCCGCCGATGTCGAACAGCAGGATCTGGCCCGCGGCCCACCCGAACCAGCGCCGCACGGCGAGGAAGGTGAAGCGCGCCTCGGTCTCGCCGCCGAGCACCTGCAGGGGCTGGCCGAGTGCCTCCTCGATGCGCGCGATGACCTCGGCGCCGTTGGTCGCCTCGCGCACAGCGGACGTCGCGGTCGCGAGGAGCTCGTCGACGTTCTCGGATGCCGCGACCTTCCGCGCCTCGGTCGTGGCCGCGACGAGTGCCTGGACGCCCTCGTCCGAGATCGAGCCGTCGGGCTGCAGAAAGCGCATGAGCCGCAGCACGGATCGCTCGCTGGTCGTCGCAAGCGGGCGGCCTCCCGGCCGGACGTCCGCGACCAGCAGGTGGACGGTGTTCGAGCCGATGTCGAGGACCCCGAGGCGCACGCGTTCAGGTTAGCGGGAGCGGGTGACTACGATGGGCGCGATGTCCACCGACGAAGCGATCGACACGACGACAGCGCACTCGCGGTACCGCGAGATCGGCCGCGCGGAGTGGGCGCGCCTCGCGGCCGACATGGCGCAGCCGCTGAGTGAGACCGAGGTCGTGCAGCTGCGGGGCCTCGGCGACCGGCTTGATCTCACCGAGGTGCGCGAGGTGTACCTGCCGCTGTCCCGACTGCTGTCGCTGTACGCCGAGAACACGAAGCGACTCGGGGTCGAGACGTCGGGGTTCCTGCGCGAAGACGACACGACGACCCCGTTCGTGGTCGGCGTGGCCGGGTCGGTCGCGGTCGGCAAGTCGACGATCGCGCGCCTGCTGCGCGAGCTCATGAGCCGGTGGAAGGGAACGCCCCGGGTCGAGCTCGTCACGACCGACGGCTTCCTGTACCCGAACGTCGAGCTCGAGCGGCGCGGGCTCATGGACCGCAAGGGCTTCCCCGAGTCGTACGACCGCCGCGCGCTCGTGCGGTTCCTCACCGACGTCAAGAGCGGGGCGCCCGAGGCCCGCGCACCCTTCTACTCGCACATGAAGTACGACATCGTCCCCGACGCATACGTCACGGTGCGCCGGCCCGACGTGGTCATCGTCGAGGGCCTCAACGTGCTGCAGCCGCCGCCCACGCCGAACGACGTCGCGGTGAGCGACCTGTTCGACTTCTCGATCTACGTCGACGCCGAGGCCGAGCACATCGCGCAGTGGTACGTCGACCGCTTCATGGCGCTGAAGACCGGCGCGTTCTCGAACCCGAACTCGTTCTTCAACGTCTTCTCGCACCTCACCGACGAGGAGGCGGTCGAGACAGCGCTCGGGTACTGGAACTCGATCAACCTCCCCAACCTCGAGGAGAACGTGCTGCCGACGCGCCACCGCGCGACGCTCGTGCTGCAGAAGGCGGCGGACCACACGGTCGAGCGCGTGCTGCTGCGCAAGCTCTGAGCGCACGCGTCCCTGAGCGAGCGCAGCGACACGAAGCGCGAGGATTCGTACAGGTCCCTCGCAAACCCGCCCGCTTACGATGGTCGCCATGTGTGGAATCGTCGGATACGTCGGCCCTCGCCCGAGCCAGGACATCCTGATCTCCGGTCTCGCCCGACTCGAGTACCGCGGCTATGACTCCGCGGGCATCGCGATCATCGACGGGGACGGCAGCCTCGGCATGCGCAAGCGCGCCGGCAAGCTGAGCGCCCTGCGCGATGAGCTCAGCAGCTCGCCGATCGCCGACGGGACGACCGGCATCGGCCACACGCGCTGGGCGACCCACGGCGGGCCGACCGACGCGAACGCCCACCCCCACCTCGCCGACGACGACAAGCTCGCCGTCATCCACAACGGCATCGTCGAGAACTACTCGGCGCTCAAGGACGAGCTGCTCGCCGAGGGCTACGACTTCCGCAGCGAGACCGACACCGAGGTGGCCGCCGTGCTCCTCGGCCACGAGTACCGCTCGAACGGCGGCGATCTCGTCGAGGCCTTCCGCGCGACGGTGAACCGCCTCGAAGGCGCGTTCACGCTGCTCGCCGTCCACAAGGACCACCCCGGCCTCGTCGTCGGCGCGCGCCGCAACTCGCCGCTCGTGATCGGCATCGGCGAGGGCGAGAACTTCCTCGCATCCGATGTCGCCGCGTTCGTCGAGCACACGCGCCACGCGCTCGCCATCGGCCAGGACGAGATCGTCGCGATCACGCCGTCGGGCGTCGAGGTCACCGACTTCCAGGGCAACGCCGTCGAGGTCGAGCCGTTCGAGGTCACGTGGGACGCGTCGGCCGCCGAGAAGGGCGGCTGGTCCTCGTTCATGGCGAAGGAGGTGTCGGAGGAGCCCGAGGCGGTCGCGAACACGCTGCGCGGCCGCATCCGCGACGGCGCCGTCGCCATCCCCGAGCTCGACGGCCTCGACGACCTGTTCCGCGGCGTGCAGCGCATCATCGTGATCGCCGCCGGCACCGCCGCGTATGCGGGCATGGTCGGAAAGTACGCGCTCGAGCAGTGGGCGCGTGTGCCGGTCGACGTCGAGCTCGCGCATGAGTTCCACTACCGCGACCCGGTGATCGGCCCCGACACGCTCGTCGTCTCGATCAGCCAGTCCGGCGAGACGATGGACACGCTCATGGCCGTCAAGTTCGCCCGCGAGCGCGGCGCCAAGACGCTCTCGATCTGCAACACGCAGGGTGCGACGATCCCGCGCGAGTCCGACGCGATCGTCTACACGCACGCCGGCCCCGAGGTCGCCGTAGCCTCGACGAAGGCGTTCGTCGCGCAGATCACCGCGCTGTACCTGCTCGCGCTGCACATCGGCGCGGTCCGCGGCGAGCTGTCGCCGACCGAGGTCGCGCACCAGCTGCTCGAGCTCGAGGCGGTGCCCGAGAAGATCCAGCACATCCTCGACCACGAGCAGGAGCGCATCGAGCAGTTCGCGCACTGGATGGCCGACACGCGCTCGGTCCTGTTCCTGGGCCGCCACGCCGGGTACCCGATCGCGCTCGAGGGCGCGCTCAAGCTCAAGGAGATCTCGTACATCCACGCCGAGGGCTTCGCGGCGGGCGAGCTCAAGCACGGCCCGATCGCGCTCATCGAGCCCGGTCAGCCCGTGTTCGTGATCGTGCCGTCGCCGCGCGAGGCGCCGGTGCTGCACTCGAAGGTCGTCTCGAACATCCGCGAGATCCACGCGCGCGGCGCCCGGGTCATCGCGATCGCGGAAGAGGGCGACGCGGCGGTGCTCCCCATCTCCGACGAGGTGCTGCGCATCCCGCTCGCGGACCCGCTGTTCGGGCCGATCCTCGCGGTCGTGCCGCTGCACATCTTCGCGATGGGCCTCGCGACGGCGAAGGGCCTCGACGTCGACCAGCCGCGAAACCTCGCGAAGTCGGTCACTGTCGAGTAGCGGCCCGCGTCCCGCTCGCTTCGGTAGGGTTGCGGATGCCGCGCCCGCGGCGCGAGGGAGGTCCAGCGTGATCGTCGGAATCGGCGTCGACCTCGTCGACATCGCCCGATTCGAGCGGAGCATCGAGCGGACTCCGCGTCTGATCGAACGCCTCTTCGCGCCGTCGGAGCGCACGCTTCCAGCGCACTCGCTCGCGGCGCGGTACGCCGCGAAGGAGGCGCTCATCAAGGCTCTCGGCGGATCGGACGGCGTGCGCTGGACCGACATCGAGATCACGCGCGAGGCATCCGGTCGCCCCCTGTTCGCGCTCACCGGCACGACCGCGAGGGCCGTCGCCGAACGCGGCATCACGATGGTGCACCTCTCGCTGTCGCATGACGCCGGCCTCGCGACCGCGTACGTCGTCGCCGAGGCCGCAGGATCGAACGGAGGCGGCGCGTGACGCGCTTCCCGGCCGGCGTGCTGCGCGAGGCACGCATCGACGTCGGCGCGATCGCCGACAACGTGCGGCACCTGCGGCGGCTCACCGAGTCCGAGATCATCGCCGTGGTGAAGGCCGACGGCTACGGCCACGGCGCGGTGCGCTCCGCCGTCGCGGCGCTCGAGGGCGGTGCGTCGCGGCTCGGCGTCGCCGACATCGGCGAGGGTCTCGCGCTGCGGCGCGCGGGCGTCGACGCGCCGATCGTCGCGTGGCTGCACGCGCCGGGGGCCACGTTCGACGAAGCCGCCGCCGCGGGGATCGAGCTCGGCGTGTCGAGCCTCGACCAGCTGCAGAAGGCGGCGGCCGCGGCATCCGCCGATCGTCCCGTCGCCGTCCACCTGAAGCTCGAGACCGGGCTCGGGCGCAACGGCGTCCCACCCCAGGACTACGGGGTCGTGTTCGCCGAGGCGGCGCGGCTCGAGCGCATCGGCCGCATCCGCGTTCTCGCGCTGTTCAGTCACTTCTCGAACGCCTCCGCCGACGACGACCGGGCCGCGCTGCGGCGGTTCCTCGACGCGGTGGGCGCCGCGGCATCCGTCGGCCTCGCGCCGCCCCTGCGGCACATCGCGGCGACCAACGCGGCGATCGACCTGCCCGAATCCCGGCTCGGATGCGTGCGCATCGGCATCGGCCTCTATGGGCTCTCGCCGTTCGACGACCGCGACTCGGCCGACCTCGGGCTGCGGCCCGCCATGACGCTGCGCGCACCGGTCGCGGCGGTGCGCCGCGTGCCCGCGGGGCAAGGTGTGTCGTACGGCTACGAGCACCGCACGGGCAGCGAGACGACGCTCGTACTCGTGCCGCTGGGGTACGCGGACGGCGTTCCGCGGCAGGCGTCGGGCGCCGGGCCGGTCACGATCGGCGGAGCGCGGTTCCGCGTCGCCGGCCGCGTCGCGATGGACCAGTTCGTCGTCGACGTCGGCGACCACCCCGTGTCGGTGGGTGACGAAGTCGTCCTGTTCGGCGACCCCACGCTCGGCGTGCCGTCGGCCGACGAGTGGGGGCGCGCCGCCGGCACGATCAACTACGAGATCGTCACGCGCATCGGCCCGCGGGTGCCGCGCCGGCAGGTGTCGGGATGAGCGGCCTCGACGAGCTGGTCGGGCGGCGCGAGATCACGTCGCCGGAGGACATGCAGGCTCTCGGTGAGCAGATGGGGCGGATGCTGCGCCCCGGCGACCTCGTCGTGCTCACCGGTGCCCTCGGTGCGGGCAAGACGACGCTCACGCGGGGGATCGCGGCAGGCCTCGGCGTGCGGGGTCCCGTGCAGAGTCCCACATTCGTCATCGCGCGCACGCACCCGTCACTCGTGGACGGACCTCCGCTCGTGCACGTCGACGCCTATCGGCTCGGGTCGGCGATGGAGCTCGACGACCTCGACCTCGACCTGGACAACTCGGTCGTCGTCGTGGAGTGGGGGCGGGGGCTGGTCGACGTGCTCGAGCGCGACGTGTGGTGGGAGGTCGAGCTCGAGTCTGAGTGGGGCGGAACCGGCGTGGACAACGCGTGCGGAACGAGCGGTCCCGCGGCGGCGGAGCTCGACGCGAACGCGCCGCGTATCGTGACGGTGTCGCGGCGGACGGCGTCTCCCGGTCGCTGAGCGAGGAGTGCAGCGACGAGACGAAGCGCGCTCAGCCTCCGGCGACTCGCCACGACTACCCTGGAACGCGTGATTCTGGGCTTCGACACCTCGCTCGGCACGGCCGTCGCCGTGATCGAGCCGGACGGCATCGTGCGCTCGGCGATCGAGTCTCCCGACCCACGCGGGCACGCCGAGGTGATCGGCACCCTCATCGCGCGGGCGCTGGATGAGGCATCCGTCGCACCCGACGCGATCGAGCTCGTCGCCGCGGGAATGGGACCCGGACCCTTCACGGGGCTTCGCGTCGGCGTCGCTGCTGCCCGAGCGTTCGCGCTGGGACGCGGCATCCGGTTCGTCCCCGTCGTCAGCCATGACGCCGTCGCGCTCGCGCTCATGCTCGACGCCGCGGTGCGGGGCGAGGACGCCGGACGGTTCGCCGTCGTGACCGACGCGCGGCGGCGCGAGTTCGCGTACACCGTGTACGACGGCCTCGACGACGACGGCCTCCCCGTGCGCGCGAGCGAGCCGGCGCTCGTCCCGCGCGACGACCTCAACGCCCTGCTCGCAGAGCTCGCCGCCACGCGCCGCGACGCGCACACCGTGCCCGCGTCGATGGTGGCGCTCGCCGCGAGCCGCGCCGTCGCCGCCCACCGCGTGATCGGACCCGACGACGCGCTCTACCTGCGGGCACCCGACGTCACGCCGTCGGCGGGCCCGAAGCCGGTGACGACGCCGGCCGAGCGATCCGGAGCGGGCGCATGACCCTTCGTCAGGCGACCCTCGACGACCTCGACGCGATCATGGCGCTCGAGCGGGCGTCGTTCCCCGGCGACGCGTGGTCCGAGGCGTCGATGCGCGAAGAGCTGCGGTCGCCGCACGGGTGGTACGTCGTCGACCTCGAGGCCGGGGTGCTCGTGGGCTATGCCGGGCTTCGCGCGCCGCGGGGGTCGAAGGACGCCGACGTGCAGACGATCGCGATCGCCGAGGCGTATCGCGGACACGGGCGGGGCCGGCGGATCCTCGAGGCCCTGCTCGCCGAGGCGCAGCGTCGTGGCGTGCGCGAGGTGTTCCTCGAGGTGCGCGCCGACAACCCCGTCGCGCAGGCGCTCTACGCGTCGGAGGGCTTCGTCGAGATCGCGCGCCGGCCGCGGTACTACCAGCCCGGCGACGTCGATGCCCTCGTGATGCGGCTCGATGTGGCTTCGCGTGCCGCCGCGCGCACGCCGGACGCCGACGAAGCGGGGACCTGCACATGACCGAACCGCTCGTGCTGGGCATCGAGACGAGCTGCGACGAGACCGGCATCGGGATCGTCCGTGGTCGCACGCTGCTGTCCAACACCATCGCGAGCTCTATGGACGAGCACGCCCGCTACGGCGGCGTCGTGCCCGAGGTCGCGGCGCGCGCCCACCTCGAGGCGCTCGAGCCCGCGATCGAGGCCGCTCTCGCCGAATCCGGCGTCACCCTCACCGACCTCGACGCGGTCGCGGTCACGAGCGGACCCGGCCTCGCCGGTGCCCTCATGGTCGGGATCGGCGCCGCGAAGGCGCTGGCGGTCTCGCTCGGCAAGCCCCTCTACGCCGTCAACCACCTCGTCGGGCACATCGCCGCCGACATTCTCGACCCGGACGCACCGCCGCTCGAGTACCCGACGGTCGCGCTGCTCGTGAGCGGCGGGCACACGTCGCTCCTGCTCGTGCGGGACCTCACGACCGACATCGAGCTGCTCGGCGAGACGATGGACGACGCCGCCGGCGAGGCGTTCGACAAGGTCGCGCGCCTCCTCGGACTCCCGTACCCCGGCGGCCCCGAGATCGATCGGGCCGCGGCATCCGGCGATCCCGCCGCGATCCGCTTCCCGCGCGGCCTGTCCCGCGCGAGCGACCTCGCCCAGCACCGCTACGACTTCTCGTTCTCGGGACTCAAGACCGCCGTCGCGCGCTGGATCGAGCAGCGGCGGGCCGCCGGCGAGGAGGTGCCCGTCGCGGATGTCGCGGCGGCATTCCGGGAAGCCGTGGTCGACGTTCTCGTGACGAAGGCGCTCGCCGCGTGCAAGGACCACGGCGTCCCGCGCCTGCTGCTCGGCGGAGGAGTCATCGCCAACCGCCGCCTGCGCGACATAGCGCTCGAGCGCGCCGAGGCGGCCGGCGTGACGGTCCGGATCCCGCCGCTTTCGCTGTGCACCGACAACGGCGCGATGATTGCGGCCCTCGCGTCGGAGCTCGTGATGTCCGGCCGCGCTCCGTCGACGCTCGAGTTCGGCGCCGACTCGACGCTGCCCGTCACCGAGATCCAGGTCGCCGAAGCGGAGGAGGTGGCGTCGTGAGCGACGAGCGCGACGAGGCCGCTGCCGCGGGCGGGTCGAGCGAAGAGGCGGATGCCGCGGCCGAGGCGCCGTCGGCGGAGCGCGACGCGGCGGATGCCGGGGCGAATGAGCCCCGCGAGGCGCCGGCGCAGTCCGCCGAGCCCGCAGCGGCTGAACCGGCAGCCGCCAGTGCCCCTCCCGCCGCTGCACCGCAGCCCGCCGCATCCGCGCCGGCATCCGAGCCCGCCGTCGCCCCGCAGGGGACCGTCGCATCGACCGGGCCCGCCTCGCCAGCCGTCGTCGTCGGCCCGCCGTCGCCCGATGTGGCTCTCGCCGGCGAGGCGCCCCGCCTCCCTGGGGAGCACCGGGGAGGCTTCGGCCGCCTTCCGACCGCTCCCATCGACATCGCTCCCGCGCCGGTCCTCCCCGCCGATGCCGAATGGGCGCCGACCCCGGCGCCCCCTCCGCGTGCACTCGCGCCGTGGGCGCTCGCGACATCCGTCATCGGCCTCGCGGCCTCGCTCGTGGTCGGGTGGGCGTTCCTGATCGGGATCATCGGCACCGTGCTCGGCATCGTCGCGCTGCGCCGTCCGCTCGAGAGCAGCGCCGTCGCGGCGTGGGCGATCGCGCTCGGAACCCTGTCGGTGCTCTACAGCGCGGGGTGGCTCATCTACGCCGCGTGGGAAGCCGGGCTCATCGGCTGAGCCGTCGCCGAAGTTCTCCACAGATGCTGTTCGGCGTGACGGGAGTGTCGTACGGATGTTCTAAAGTAGACGCATGCCCGGCGCCGCCGACGGCGACTCGTCTGCTCCGATCTCGGAGGCGATGGAGTGTGTCCGCGTCGCCGGTGACATGGTGACGATGTTCGCCGCGGAGCAGTCCTACCGGGTCGATGAGGCGCGCCGTGAGGCGCTGGAAGATGCGGCCCGGGATGGGCGGGGGTTGACCGGGGTGGTGGAGCGGAGGATCCGGTTGGAGTTGGCGGCGGGGATGCGGGTCACCGAGCGCGCCGCGGGGGACCTGATCCGGCGGGCGGAGGCGTTGGTGCACCGTTACCCGGGCGCGTGGGAGTCGTTGAGTCGGGCGCGGATGACGGTCGCGCACGCGGAGTACTTGGTGGACCGGCTCGACGAGTGCGAACCGGCGGTGCGGGACGCGCTCGCTGTGGAGGCGGTCGCGCTTGCGGAGGAGTACCCGGTGGGGGTGTTCCGGCGGGCGCTGCGGAAGCTGATCGAGATGCACCGGTCGGTGACCCTGGCGCAGCGGCATGAGGTGGCGGTGGGCAGGCGGCGGGTGGTGGTGGAGCACGCGGATGACGGGATGGCGTGGCTGAGCGCGTACCTTCCCGCGGTGGAGGCGCACGCGATCTACGGGCGGGTCACCGCGATCGCGAAAGCGATCAAGGCCCCGGGCGAGGATGCTGCCGCCATTGAAGAGACGCGGACCATCGGCCAGCTCCGTGCGGATGTGCTGGCCGATCTGCTCATCGAGGGGGACACGACCCTGCACCCGGTGGAGGCGCGCGGCATCCGCGCGACGGTCGCGGTGACGGTGCCGGCTCTCACCCTCCTGGCGGACACGGACGCTGATCGTGCCGCGGCGGGGTTGGCACCCGCGGTCGTGGAGGGGGGGCCGATCCCGCTGGAGAAGGCCCGGGAGTTGTGTGGGGGTGCGGACGGGTGGATGCGGGTGCTCACCCACCCCGAAACGGGCATGGTGCTCTCGGTGGGCCGGTCGCAATATCGTCCGCCGCCGATGCTGCGGAAGCTGGTCAGGTGGCGGGCGGACCGGTGCATGGCACCCGGATGCGGCATCCCCGCCTCCCGGTGCGAGATCGATCACACCATCGCGTGGGAACACGGCGGGGAGACCTCGCTCGACAACCTCGCCCCACTGTGCAAAGGGCATCACACCGTGAAGCATCGCGGTGGCTGGCGGGTCAGACAAGTCCCCGACAGCGGGGGAGCCCTCGAGTGGACCTCGCCCGCGGGTCGCACCTACGTGGTGCAACCGGAACGGCGGGTGCCGGTGTTCCGACCCACCGACACCGCCACCGCACCCTTCTGAATCGGGCCCCGGGCCTGGATCACTCTCAGGCGGCGGATGCCGGGCGCCGCACACGCTCGGCGAGGATCGCGCGCCGGCGGGAGCCCACGCGCGTGACGAAGAGCGTCGCCTCCTCCGGCCCCCGGAGCTTGAGCGCCGTGCGGTAGGCGGCCGGATCGATGTCGACGCCGCGCTTCTTGATCTCGAGGCGTCCGACGCCGCGGTCGCGCAGCGCGCGAGAGAGCTCCTTCGTCGCAGTGGGCAGCTCGTCGACCACGCGGAACGTCGAGACGAAGGGACTCGTGAGCGCGGCATCCGAGGTCAGGTACGCGATGTGCTCGTCGAGCATGCCGGCGTCGAGCGACCGGGCGACCTCTCCGATGAGGCGCGCGCGGATCACCGCCCCGTCGGGCTCGTGCAGGTACGCGCCGAGCGCGCGGACGGGCTCGTCCGGGGCATCCGCCGCGGCCGTGAGCTCGTGCGCGGTGTCGTCGCGGATCACCAGCGCTGCACGCCGCACGCCTTCTCGTGCGAGCGTTCCCGACCACAGGACGAGCTCGATCGTCGACCCGTCGGCGCTCACCCACTGGGCCTCGACGTCATCCGGGATGAGGTCGCGGTCGATGGCCGGTCCGAGCTTGATGCCGGTCGGGATGCGCGAGGCGAGGTCGAGCGCCCAGTCGAGCGAGGGCGACCAGTCCTCCGGGCGCGTACGCGACGTCTCCTTGTGCCCGGCCGTGCGGCGCGCGGGGTCGAGCCACACGGCGTCGACGCCGGCGAGGTCCGCGTCCTCGGCGCGGCCGTGCCGCACCGAGACCTGGTCGCCGAAGGGCGCGAGGTTGTACGCGGCGATCGCGGCGGTGATCTCGTCGGCGTCCACGGCCTCGACGTGCAGCCCGAGAGCGGCGAAGCCCAGCGCGTCGCCGCCGATGCCGCATCCGAGGTCGGCCACCGTCTCGACGCCCGCGTCGCGGAAGCGTCCCGCATGCTTCGCCGCGACCACGAGCCGCGTCGCCTGCTCGAGCCCCGCACGGGTGAAGAGCATCCGCTGCGCGAACTCGCCGAACTTCGCCTCGGCGCGCTGACGCAGTCGCGCCTGGCCGACGACCGCCGAGACGAGGTCGGGGGAGTGTCCGTCCTTGCGCAGGCGGGTGACGGCGGCCGCGACATCCGCCGTCGAGTCGATCGGGTCGAGGCTGTCGAGCAGCCGCAGACCCTCGGGAGTCAGCAGTGCGGTGAGCTCGGCGACATCCATCCGGCCAGCCTACGGCGCGCCCGCGGGTTGGCACTCACGTTGCATGAGTGCCAGCGCATCCATAGACTGCTGTTAGCACTCTCGATGTGAGGGTGCTAACGAGTCTTGAGTCTCAAAGGAAAGCAGAGGTAGACCCGTGTCGGTTTCCATCAAGCCGCTCGAGGACCGCATCGTCATCAAGCAGGTCGAGGCCGAGCAGACCACCTCCAGCGGTCTGGTCATCCCCGACACCGCGAAGGAGAAGCCCCAGGAGGGCGAGGTCGTCGCGGTGGGCCCCGGCCGCATCGACGACAACGGCAACCGCATCCCGCTCGACGTCGCCGTCGGCGACCGCGTCATCTACAGCAAGTACGGCGGAACCGAGGTGAAGTTCGGCGCGGACGACTTCCTCGTCCTGTCGGCTCGCGACGTGCTGGCGGTCGTCGTCCGCTGACGCTCGTCTCGCGCGGAGCGCGTTCTGCGAAGAGGGTCGGATGCCGCGGCATCCGACCCTCTTCGCTGTTCCCGCGCGCCCGCGCGCTTCGCGCGGCGGTGCCCCCGGTGCCGAGATTGCGCATTTGACGGGTTCTCCCGGCCTTGCGGCGCGGAACGTGCAATCTCGGCGGGTGGGCTGGGCGGGCCCGACGCCCGTGGGCGGGTTCTAGGCTGGATCGGTGACTCGTGATGTCCGGGCCGCGGATGCGCACGCCGCTCGCGAACGCACCCTCGGCGGCATGTACGCGTTCACGGCATACCTGCTGTGGGGGTTCCTGCCGCTCTACTTCCTGATCCTCGCGCCGACCGGGCCGTGGGAGATCGTCGCGTGGCGGGTCATCCTGTCGCTCGTCTTCTGCGCGCTCCTGCTGACCGTCACCCGCAATTGGGCGAACGTGTGGCGCATCCTCCGCACGCCGAGACTCGTGTGGCTCACCGTGCTCGCGGGCGGGCTCATCTACATCAACTGGCAGGTCTTCCTCGTCGCGACGCTCACGGGCCACGTGATCGAGACGAGCCTCGGATACTTCATCAATCCGCTCGTGACCGTGCTCCTCGGCGTCATCGTGCTGCGCGAGCGCGTGACCGCCACGCAGTGGGTCGCCCTCGGAATCGCCGCGGTCGCTGTCATCGTCATCGTCGTCGGCTATCGCGCGTTCCCGTGGATCGCGCTCGCGCTCGCCTTCAGCTTCGGCATCTACGGACTCGTGAAGAAGAAGATCGGGCCGTCGGTCGATGCCGTGAGCGGACTCACGTTGGAGTCGCTGTGGCTCACTCCGATCGCCATCGTGCAGCTCGTCGCGGTGGGGTTGACGACCGGCATCACGATGGGTCAGGTGAGCCTCGCGCACACGCTGCTGCTCCTGTGCGCCGGCGCCGCGACCGCCATCCCACTGCTGTTCTTCGCGGCGGGGGCACGCCGCGCGCCGCTCACGGTGCTCGGGCTCATGCAGTTCGTCGCGCCGGTCATGCAGTTCATCACGGGTGCGTGGCTGCTGGGCGAGCCGATGCCCACGGAGCGCTGGATCGGCTTCGGCCTCGTGTGGCTCGCGCTCGTCGTGCTGACCGTGGACTCGCTGCGCAACGCGCGGCGCGCACGGGTCGTCGCGTCGGACGTCGGCGCGGTCACCTGACCGTCCAGCGGTGCGGGAGCGGTCGGATCAGCGCACGAGCCGCGCGATGGCCTCGCTCGCCTCGCGGAGCTTGATCTCGGCCTCTTCGCCGCCGGCCTGCGCCGCGTCGACCACGCAGTGCCGCAGGTGATCGTCGAGGAGCCCGAGAGCGACCGCTTCGAGCGCGCTCGTCAGGGCGCTGATCTGGGTGAGGATGTCGATGCAGTACTTCTCGTCCTCGACCATCTTGTGGATGCCGCGCGCCTGTCCCTCGATGCGCTTGAGGCGGTTGAGGTACTTGCCCTTGTCGCTGATGTAGCCGTGGTGGCTGTGCTCGGACGGAACGCCGGCGGAGCCGGGGACGAAGTCGACGGGGCCGATCGCGGTGTCGGTCATCGTGGTGCTCCTTCGGTGCGGCGCGCGAGCGCGGCGGAGGCGCTCGCGGCGGGGGCGATGTCGAGTCGCCGCAGCAGCTGCGCGTTGACGGCCACGACGATCGTCGAGAGGGACATGAGGATCGCGCCGACCGACATCGGCAACACGAATCCGAACGGCGCGAAAACGCCCGCGGCGAGAGGGACTGAGACGAGGTTGTACCCCGCGGCCCACCACAGGTTCTGCTTCATCTTGCGGTAGCTCGCGCGTGACAGTTCTATCACCGAGAGCACTGCTCGCGGGTCGTCACCGGCAAGGATCACGCCCGCGGATGCGATCGCGACATCGGTGCCCGCGCCGATCGCGATGCCGACATCCGCGGCCGCGAGCGCAGGGGCGTCGTTGACGCCGTCGCCGACCATCGCGACGCGACGGCCTTCGGCGTGCAGCTCCGCGACCTTTGCGGACTTGTCTTCGGGGCGCACGCCGGCGAAGAACCGACGGATGCCGAGCTCTGCCGCGACGGCGCGGGCGACGGGCTCCGCGTCGCCCGTGATCATCACGACCTCGACGCCGACGGCGTGGAGGGCCGCGACGGCTTCGCGCGACTCGGGGCGGATCTCGTCGTCGAGGCGCAGGGCGCCGACGACGGCGCCGTCGCGCAGCACGTGCAGCACGGTCGCGCCGTCGTCGTGCCACGACGCGGTCTCGGGCAGCTCGGTCGCACCGTTGTCGGCGAGAAGTCGCGGGCCGCCGACCCGCACGGTCCGGCCGACCACGGTCGCGCTCACGCCCACCGCGGGGGAAGAGGTGAAGTCCGCGGCCTCTGGAACGCGCAGGCCGCGCTCAGTGGCGAACCGCACGATGGCTCGCGCGAGGGGGTGCTCGCTGTCGGCCTCGGCCGCGGCGGCGAGCGCGATCACGTCGTCCTCGCCGACCGTGCCGGCGGTGGCGACGCCCGTCACGGCGGGCTCGCCCTTCGTGAGCGTGCCAGTCTTGTCGAAGAGCACCGCGTCGACCGTGCGCATCGCCTCGAGGGCGAGGCGATCCTTGACGAGGACGCCGCTGCGCGCCGCGCGCTCGGTCGCGATCGCGACGACGAGCGGGATGGCGAGGCCCAGCGCGTGGGGGCACGCGATCACGAGGACCGTGATCGTGCGGACGACCGCCTCGTCGGGCATGCCGAACGCGGTCCACACGACAGCGGTCGCGAAGGCCGCGCCGAGGGCGAACCAGAAGAGCCAGCCGGCCGCCCGATCGGCGAGGCGCTGCGCGCGCGACGTCGAGCTCTGGGCCTCGGCGACGAGCCGCTGGATGCCCGCCAGCGCGGTGTCGCCGCCGACGGCGGTGACCTCTACCCGCAGGCCGGAGTCGGTGGCGACCGTGCCGGCGGTCACCTGGTCGCCGACGCCGCGCGCGACGGGCCGCGACTCGCCCGTGATCATGGACTCGTCCACGTCGGCGGTGCCGTCGATGACGCGACCGTCGGCGGGGATGCTCGCCCCCGGCCGCACGAGGACGACATCGCCCACGCGCAGATCGGCGGGCGCGACCGTGACGATCTCGCCGCCGTCGACGCGCTCGGCCACGTCGGGCAGGAGCGCTGCGAGCGAGTCCAGCGCCGACGACGTCTGGGCGAGCGACCGCATCTCGATCCAGTGCCCGAGCAGCATGATGACGACCAGCAGCGCGAGCTCCCACCAGAAGTCGAGCTCGGGGTGCAGCAGGCCGACGCTCGCGCCGAGCGACGCGAAGAACGCGACGGTGATCGCGAGCCCGATGAGCAGCATCATGCCGGGACGGCGCGAGCGGAGCTCGCTCACGGCGCCGCTGAGGAACGGCCAGCCGCCCCACGCGAAGATCACCGTGCCGAGGACGGGGGAGATCCATGCGACGCCCGGCACGTCGGGCAGCTCGTACCCGAGGATCATCGCGAACTGCGGCGAGAACGCGACGACCGGGATCGCGAGCACGAGCATGATCCAGAACAGTCGCCGGAACTGCGCGACGTGGTCGGCGCCGTGATGCGCGTGACCGTGCCCGCCGCCGTGGCCCTCGTGGCCTTCGTGGCCTTCGTGGCCCTCCCGGCTCGATGTGTCGTGCGCGTGCGGCGCGGGGGCGTGTGCCACGTGCCCGGCGTGCTGGTGCCCTGGGTGCTGGCGTTCCGCTGGCACCGTGTCTCCCGCGTGCCCCGCGTGCGTCGTGTCGTGCTCGTTCATGCTCACTTCACCTCGCTCCCGCTGCCGCGGAAGCTCCGCAGGCGCAGGCTGTTGCCGACCACGAACAGGCTGGAGAACGCCATCGCCGCGCCCGCGATCATCGGATTCAGAAGCCCGAGCGCCGCGAGCGGGATCGCCGCCACGTTGTACGCGAACGCCCAGAAGAGATTGCCCTTGATCGTGCCGAGCGTTCGGCGCGCGAGGCGGATGGCCTCGGAGGCGCTGCGCAGGTCGCCCCGCACGAGGGTGATGTCGGATGCCTCGATCGCGGCATCCGTTCCCGTTCCCATCGCGAGGCCGAGGTCGGCCC
Organism: Microbacterium immunditiarum; assembly: GCF_013409785.1. Lineage (NCBI taxonomy): Bacteria > Bacillati > Actinomycetota > Actinomycetes > Micrococcales > Microbacteriaceae > Microbacterium > Microbacterium immunditiarum. The sequence goes on along the minus strand of NZ_JACCBV010000001.1, from coordinate 3,554,354 downwards.
GCGCGAGCGCCGCGGAGTCGTTCACTCCGTCGCCCACCATCGCGACCACGCGCCCCTCGGACTGAAGGCCTCGGACCACGTCGGCCTTCTCGCTCGGCAGCACCTCGGCGACGACGCGGTCGATGCCGACCTGCGCCGCCACCCGCTCGGCGGCGGCGCGATTGTCGCCGGTGAGCAGCACGGGCTCCAGACCCAGGGAGCGCAGCTGAGCGACGGCTTCGGCGCTCGTCGGCTTGACTGCGTCGGAGACGACGAGGACTCCGCGCGCGACGCCGTCCGACGCGATGACCACCGCGGTGCTGCCGGCCGCTTCAGCGTCCGCCAGCCGCTCCGAGAGCGTCTCATCGATGGCGACGCTCCATTCGCGCAGCAGCGCGGGGCGGCCCGCGATGACCGCGTGCCCGTCGACGACGCCCGACACGCCGAGGCCGGGTGTGTTCTGGAAGGCCTCCACCGCGGGGAGCGCACCGACCTCGTCGGCCGCGGCCGCGGCGATCGCCCGGGCGATCGGATGCTCCGACGCCGACTCGAGCGCGCCGGCCAGACGGAGCAGCTCGTGCCGCTCGGTGCCCGCGCCGAACACGTCGGTCAGGGTCATGCGCCCGGTCGTCACGGTGCCGGTCTTGTCGAGCACGATCGTGTCGGCGCGGCGCGTCGACTCGAGCACTTCGGGTCCCTTGATGAGGATGCCGAGCTGCGCGCCCCGACCCGTTCCCACGAGCAGTGCGATCGGGGTCGCGAGACCGAGCGCGCACGGGCACGCGATGATGAGCACCGCCACGCCGGCGGTGAAGGCGCTGGCGGCCGGGAACCCCAGGAGCATCCACGCGGCCACGGTCGCGACGGCGATCACGAGCACGATCGGCACGAAGACGCCCGAGATGCGGTCGGCGAGGCGCTGTGCATGAGCCTTGCCCGACTGGGCCTCTTCCACGAGCCGCGCCATCTGAGCGAGCTGGGTGTCGGCGCCGACGCGCGTCGCGCGCACGACGAGTCGACCGCCCTCGTTGACGGTCGCGCCCAGCACGGAGTCCCCGGGCTCGACCTCGATGGGCACAGCCTCGCCCGTCATCGCCGACGCGTCCACCGCTGATGACCCCGAGACGACCACGCCGTCCGTCGCGATCTTCTCGCCCGGCCGCACGACGAACTCGTCGCCGACACGGAGGTCGCCGATCGGGACGCGCACCTCGACGGCCGATCCCGCGGCGCCGCGCAGCACCGCGACGTCCTTCGCGCCCAGGTCGAGGAGCGCGCGCAGCGCGGCGCCGGCCCTGCGCTTGGAGCGCAGCTCGATGTATCGCCCGGCGAGCACGAAGGTCGTCACCGCGGAGGCGACCTCGAGGTACATCGCCGACTCGCCCGCGCCGGGGCGGATCACCCACTCGAACGACTCGGTCATGCCGGGCATGCCCGCGCCGCCCAAGAACAGCGCGTACAGCGACCACACGAACGCGGCCGACACGCCCAGCGAGATGAGGGTGTCCATCGTCGCGGCACCGTGGCGCAGGTTGATCCACGCGGCGCGGTGGAACGGCCACGCGGCCCACACGACGACGGGGGCTGCGAGCGTGAGCGAGGCCCACTGCCAGTACGTGAACTGGAGCGCCGGAACCATCGCGAGCACGACGACCGGAACCGAGAGGACGATCGCGCCGATGAGCCGCTGGCGCAGCGACGTCAGCTCGGGGTCGTCGGGCACGCTCGCGCCGTCGTCGAGCGGGGGAGCGGGGACGGATGCCGTGTACCCGGCCTTCTCGACCTCATCGATGAGCACGGCGGGGTCGAGTCCCGCAGGGCTCTCGACGACCGCCTTCTCGGTGGCGTAGTTGACGCTCGCCACGACGCCGTCGAGGCGGTTGAGCCGCTTCTCGATGCGGGCCGCGCACGAGGCGCACGTCATACCGCCGATCTCGAGCTCGAGTCGAGCGTCGGAGGGCCGGATGGCGGACATCAGGCGCGGACCGCGGCGTAACCGGCCTCGTCGACGGCGGCGATCACGGCATCGTCGGCGATCGGGGCGGCGGATGTCACCACCAGGCGGCCGTCCGCGGCGCTCACGTCGATCGCCTGGACGCCGTCGAGCTTGGAGACCTCTCCGCGCACCGCGTGCTCGCAGTGGCTGCAGCTCATCCCGGTCACCTGGTACTCGGTCGTCGTGGTCATCTCTCTCCTCATGATGCGATGCCGGCTCTCTGCGGCGGTTCGGATTCCGGGATACCCCCTGGGGGTACCTGTGGTGTGCAAGTCTATGCTCACCGCAGACATTCCCGGGCCGCTGAGGCAGCAGCATCCGTCAGCGCGATCTCAACACCGTTACACATCGTTAACGAAAGGCAACATTGCCGAAGCCGAGGTGCGGTTAGGTTAGGTGAACTGGGGCGGCTTCCCGAGGTCGTCCCGCGTTCATACACAGCAAGGAGCAACATGAGCGGCTTCATTCGTTCGCGCGCCGGGAAGGCCATCGGCGGAATCGCCGCCGTCGGTATCAGCGCGCTCTTCCTCGCCGGCTGCACCGGCACCGGTGGCGGCGGCGACGCCTCCGAGCCGGCCGACGACCAGCCCCGCGAGGAGCTGACCCTCAAGGTCGGCACGGCGCTGCCCCAGACGGGAAACCTGGCGTTCCTCGGCCCGCCCGAGGAGGCGGGTGTCGCCTACGCGGTGTCGCAGATCAACGAGGTCTCCGACACGACGGGGCTCACGATCGACCCCGTCTACGGCGACTCGGGCGACACCGACAACAAGGCGTACGAGACCGAGATCCCGCGCCTGCTCGGCGAGGATGTCTCGGCCATCATCGGCGCCGCGTCGTCGGGTACGTCCCTCCAGTTCATCGACCAGGTCGTCGGTGCGGGTGTCATCCAGTTCTCGCCGGCCAACACCTCCGACCAGTTCACGACGTACGACGACAACGGCCTGTACTTCCGCACGGCCCCGTCCGACGTGCTGCAGGGCGAGGTGCTCGGCAACCTGATCGCCGAGGACGGCGCTCAGACGCTCGGAATGATCGTGCTGAACGACTCGTATGGCACGGGTCTCGCCAAGTACGTCACCGAGGCGTTCGAGGCGGCGGGCGGCGAGGTCGTCGCGGCTCCCACCTACAACACGGGTGACACGACGTTCGACGCACAGATCTCCGAGGTCCTCGCGGCCGACCCCGACGCGATCGCGCTGATCACGTTCGAGGAGATCACGACGATCCTGCCGAGCCTGTTCGGGCAGTTCGACGCGAGCAAGCTCTACTTCGTCGACGGCAACCTGTCGAACTTCGGCGACGAGTTCCCGGCCGGATCGCTCACGGGCGCCAAGGGCACGCTCCCCGGTCTGTCGATCGACTCGATCGGCGACTTCACGGACGCGCTCGACGAGTTCGTCGCCTCCGAGGGCATCGAGCCGCTGACCGAGTACAGCTACGCGGCGGAGTCGTTCGACGCGACCATCCTGCTCGCGCTGGCGTCGCTCGCGGCCAACTCGACCGACCCGGCCGACATCGCTGCGAAGCTGATCGAGGTCTCCGGCGGCGAGGGCGACGGTGAGAAGTGCACCACCTACGCCGAGTGCGCCGAGATCATCGTCGGCGGCGGCGTCGCCGACTACGACGGCGTCTCCGGCCCGATCACGTTCAACGAGGTCGGCGACCCGACCGAGGCGTCGATCGGCATCTACCAGTTCGGTGAGGACAACACCTACTCGGCCTACGAGGGCTGATCCTCTCTGACACGCAGCGCCCCCGGGTCTTCGGATCCGGGGGCGCTGTCTCGTATCGGGGGGCGCGCTTCGCCTTGCTGCGCTCGCTCAGCGTCCGGCGACGGCACGAGTGAGGGGGCGGATGCCGCAGCATCCGCCCCCTCTCCGTCTTGAAGGTCAGCGCCTCACGTGCCGAGCGTCCCGAGGTACAACTCGGTGACCTTCGGGTCGTTCAGCAGGTCGCGTCCGGTGCCGGTGTAGGCGTCCCGGCCCTGGTCGAGGACGTAGCCGCGGTCGCAGATCTGGAGGCAGCGGCGGGCGTTCTGCTCGACCATGATGCACGTGACGCCGGCACGGTTGATCTCGGAGACGCGGATGAACGCCTCGTCCTGACGGACGGGGGACAGGCCCGCGGACGGCTCGTCGAGCAGCAGCACCTTGGGGTCCATCATGAGCGCGCGGCTCATCGCGACCATCTGGCGCTCACCGCCCGAGAGCGAGCCCGCGCGCTGCTTGAGGCGCTTGCCGAGCTCCGAGAAGATGCCCGTCACGAACTCGAGGCGCTCCTTGTAGATGCCGGGCCGCTGGTAGAGGCCCATCTGGAGGTTCTCCTCGATCGTGAGGCTCGGGAACACGTTGTTCGTCTGGGGGATCATGCCGACGCCGCGCGCGACGAGCTTGTTCGCCCGCAGCCCGGTGATGTCTTCGCCCTCGAGTTCGATCGTGCCCTTGCGGACGTGCACCTGGCCGAAGATCGCCTTCAAGAGGGTCGACTTGCCGGCGCCGTTGGGACCGATGATGCCGATCAGCTCGCCTTCGTACGCCTCGAGCGAGCAGCCGTTGAGGATGTTGACGCCCGGAAGGTATCCCGCGTGCACGTCCCTGATCGCGACGACGGGCGTGCTGGTGGCGGTTGCGCTGGTCACTTGCCCTCCTCCTGCTCCTCTTCAGCGATGCCGGCTTCGACGATCGCATCGGCGTCCGCGCCGGCGGACGCCGCGGCATCCGTGGTCGGGTCGGCCTGGATCACGTCGATGCGTCCCGTCACGACGCCGAGATCGAGCTCCTGATGGGCGCCGAGGTACGCGTCGACGACCGCGGGGTTGCGCATGACCGAGTGCGGGTCCCCCTCGGCGACGATGCGGCCCTCGGCCATCACGACGACCCAGTCCGCGATGTGGCGGACCATGTGCATGTCGTGCTCGACGAACAGCACCGTCATGCCCTCGTCTTTCAGATCGAGGATGTGGTCGAGCAGAGACTGCGTCAGCGCCGGGTTGACGCCCGCCATCGGCTCGTCGAGCATCACGAGGGTGGGCTCGGTCATGAGCGAGCGCGCCATCTCGAGGAGCTTGCGCTGCCCGCCGGAGAGGCTCGCCGCGAAGTCCTCGGCCTTCGTGTCGAGCTTGAACTTCGTGAGGATGCGCATCGCGCGCTCTTCGAGCTCGGCATCCTGCTTGCGCCACAGCGCCGGGATGAGGCTCGACCAGAAACGCTCGCCTCGCTGGCCGTTGGCGCCCAGCTTCATGTTCTCGAGCACGGTCAGCAAACCGAGGGCCTTCGTCAGCTGGAAAGTGCGCACGAGGCCCATGCGGGCGACCTTGTAGGCCGGCATGCCCGAGAGCGAGCGGCCGTTGAAGCTCCACGTGCCCTCGTCGGGCCTGTCGAAGCCTGTCAGCAGGTTGAACAGCGTCGTCTTGCCGGCACCGTTCGGGCCGATGAGCGCCGTGATCGCGCCCCGCGGGACCTCGAGGTGATCCACGTCGACGGCGCTCACGCCGCCGAACGAGCGACGCACGTTGTCGGCGACGATGATCGGGTCGACCTTCTTGCAGCCGGGCTCGGCGTCGCCGATGTGCAGGCCGGTGGTCTTCGGCCTGGGGATGGGAGAGGTCATCGTCGGCTGGGCACCGGTCGCGGGGGAGCCGGTGCCGCCGGGCGTGGGGCCCGTGCCGCTCGGAGTGTCACTTGACAAAGGTCAGCTCCTTCTTGTTGCCGAGGAGGCCCTGCGGCATGAAGATCACCAGCAGCATGAGCGCGATGCCCACGAGAATGAAGCGCAGCGTTCCGGCCTGGATCTGGCTCAGGCCGAACAGCAGCCCCGCCTCCGCGAGCGCCGGGAGCACGTTGCTGAGGAAGGTCTGGAGCGCCCAGAAGATGAGCGAGCCGAGCAGCGGACCGAACACGGTCGCTGCGCCGCCCAGCAGGAGGGCGGTCCAGACGAAGAACGTGAGCGATGTCACGTAGACACCAGGACTCACGGCCGAAGGCAGCGCATACACGATGCCGCCTGCCGCGGCGAGCACGCCGCCGAGCACGAGGGCCTGAAGCTTGTACGAGAAGACGTTCTTGCCGAGCGAGCGCACGGCGTCCTCGTCCTCGCGGATGCCCTTGAGCACGCGGCCCCACGGGCTGTGCGTGAGCATCCACACGACGAGCACCGCGATGCCGATCGTGATGAGGCCCATGATGCGCACCCACCACCCCGTCTCGTTGTACGTCCACGGCCCGAAGCCGTAGGTGCCCGGGGGGATCGGGTTCGACGCGCGGAAGCTCGCGTGGTAGCCGCTGAGTCCATCGGCAGAGCCGGTGACCGCGTCGAACGCCGTCGTGAGGAACAGCAGTCGCACCACTTCTGCGGCCGCGATCGTCACGATCGCGAGGTAGTCGCCGCGCAGCCGCAGCGTCGGGATACCCAGGATGAGCGCGAACACGGCGGCCGCGACGAGACCGATGATGGCGCCGAGCCACCATTCGAAACCGAACGTGAGGATCGAGATCGCGTAGCCGTACGCGCCGATGGCCATGAAGCCGGCGATTCCCATGTTGATGAGGCCCGCGTAGCCGAAGTGCACGGCAAGGCCCAGGGCCGCGAGGGCGTAGCCGATCGTCGCCGGGCTCAGGATCGACGAGGCGGTGTTGGAGAGGATCTGCAGCCAGTCCATGAGGCGCCCTTAACCTATTCTCTCTCGGCGACCGAGGATGCCCTGTGGTCGGAACAGCAGGATGACGATGAGGATGAACAGCGCGCTCGCGTACTTGAGGTCCGCGGGGATCCACAGCGTCGACACCTCGACGAGGACGCCGACGATGAGCGCGCCGACGAGGGCGCCGAACGCCGTTCCAAGACCGCCGAGCACGACCGCTGCGAACATCAGCAGCAGCACCTGGGCGCCCATATCCCACTTGATGCCCGGGCGGTAGTACGCGTACAGGATGCCCGCGAGGCCTGCGAGACCACCCGCGATGGTCCACACGACCCGCACGACGAAGTCGACGTCGATGCCGGATGCCGCGGCCAGCGACGGGTTGTCGGAGATGGCCCGTGTGGCCTTGCCGAGCCGGCTGCGCGTGAGCCACAGAGCGAACGCGACGATCACGACGATCGCGATGCCGATCGACGCCATGTCGATCACGCTGAGCTGGACGACGCCGAACAGCGGGATCTTGGCGTCGGCCGCACCTGGGAGCTGGCGCGTGCCGCCGCCGATGAACAGCTGGAAGATGTAGCGCAGTGCGAGCGAGAGACCGATGCTCACGATCATGAGCTGCACGACGCCGACCCGTTTCCGACGCAGCGGACGCCAGAGGATCATGTCGAGCACGAGGCCCAGGAGCGCGCTCAGGATCACGGCGAATGGATAGCCGAGCCACCACGGCAGTGCGAGGCTCGCCGGCCCGACGAGGAACACCGCGGCGATCGCGCCGAAGGTCACCATCTCGCCGTGGGCGAAGTTCGAGATGCCTGTCGTGCCGTACACCAGGGAGAGGCCGACCGCGGCGAGCGCCAGCATGAGGCCGAAGCTGATGCCCTGCACGACGCGCGCGACGAGCTGGTCGAAGAAGCTCGTGACGTTGCGCTGGCCTTCGCCGATGAAGAAGTTGACGGTCACGCGCCCGCCGGGGCCGACCGTGACGTCCTTCACGTTGGGGGTGTCGTCCTCGGGGTCGACGACCGCGATGCCCTCGGGAAGCGTCTCCTCGTCGAGCGTGACGGTGTAGTCGGCGTTGCGCTCGGGGACGCCGACGCGCCACTGGCCGTTCTCATCGGTCTCGACCTCCTGCTCGCCGCCGGGGCCGTCGATCGTCAGCCGCACGCCCTCGAGCGGCTCGCCGTCGAGCTGCACATTGCCGCTGATGCGGTACGGATCGTCTTCATCGGCGAACGCGGATGCGGAGGGAAGGAAGAAGCCCACCACCATCAACGCGAGGGCCGCGAGTGCGACGATCGTCCGTGCGCGCGGACGGCGCAGAGCGGTCTCAGTCGTAGGACCCAATAGAACCTCCCATGTCGGCACCGCGCACCGAAGGTCCGGGTCGCATCGGCCGTGATGAACGACGGTACGAGAGTAATGTGTCAAGTCTGTTTCGCCCAATCACGTTCGTGCGACGTGACCGAATCGGAACGTGGGCGGGTGCGGCATCCGTCGATCTGCGCCGGTCCACCCGCTCAGCCGGCGGGGAATGATTTCCCAGGCGCCCCGCTTAGAATCGAGTACGGAGCGCCTCCGCGCACCGGCCGCCGCCGTCCACTTTTCGAGCACCGCGCCCGATGCATCCGCAAAGTGCGCAGGAGAACCCATGGAGCACAACGACCCGTTCGGTTTCGTCGGACTCACCTACGACGACGTCCTCCTGCTTCCCGGCCACACCGACGTGATCCCCAGCGAGGCCGACACCTCGTCGCGCGTGACGCGCCGCATCACGGTGGCGACGCCGCTCGTGTCCAGCGCGATGGACACGGTGACCGAGTCGCGCATGGCCATCGCGATCGCGCGCGAGGGCGGGCTCGGCATCATCCACCGCAACCTCGCGATCGAGGAGCAGGCGGCGATGGTCGACCGGGTCAAGCGCAGCGAGTCGGGCATGATCTCCGACCCGATCACGACGCATCCGGATGCCACGATCGAAGAGGTCGACGCGCTGTGCGCGCAGTACCGCATCTCGGGCCTCCCGGTCGTCGACGCGGACGGCCGTCTCGTCGGCATCGTGACCAACCGCGACATGCGCTTCGTGTCGGGCTTCGAGCGGCAGACGACGCTCGTCAAGGACGTCATGACGAGCGAGAACCTCATCACGGCGAAGGTCGGCATCGGCGCGAACGACGTCATCGCGACCTTCGCGAAGCACCGCGTCGAGAAGCTGCCCCTCATCGACGACGAGGGCAAGCTCGCGGGGCTCATCACCATCAAGGACTTCGACAAGAGCGAGAAGTATCCGCTCGCGACCAAGGACGACCAGGGCCGCCTGCGCGTGGGCGCGGCGATCGGCTTCTTCGGCGACGCGTGGGAGCGCGCCGAGGCGCTGCGTGACGCGGGTGTGGACGTCCTCGTCGTCGACACGGCGAACGGCCAGTCGGCGGGCGTGATCGACATCGTCCGTCGTCTCAAGGCCGACCCGTCGTTCCAGCACATCGACGTCATCGGCGGCAACGTCGCGACGCGCGAGGGTGCCCAGGCGCTCATCGACGCGGGCGTGGACGCGGTCAAGGTCGGCGTCGGCCCGGGCTCGATCTGCACGACGCGTGTCGTCGCGGGCGTGGGGGTGCCGCAGGTGACGGCCGTTTACGAGGCCTACCTCGCGGCGCGCGAGGCGGGCGTCCCGATCATCGCCGACGGCGGTCTGCAGTACTCGGGCGACATCGCGAAGGCCCTCGTCGCGGGCGCTGACACCGTCATGATCGGGTCGCTGTTCGCGGGCACCGATGAGTCTCCCGGAGAGATCGTCTTCCAGGGCGGCAAGCAGTTCAAGCAGTATCGCGGCATGGGGTCGCTGGGCGCACTGCAGACGCGCGGCAAGAAGACGTCGTACTCCAAGGACCGCTACTTCCAGGCCGACGTCCCCACCGACGACAAGCTCATCCCCGAGGGCATCGAGGGTCAGGTCGCGTATCGCGGGCCTGTGTCGGCGGTCGCGTACCAGCTCGTCGGAGGGCTGCGACAGTCGATGTTCTACGTCGGCGCCCGCACGATCGAGGAGCTCAAGGCGAAGGGCAAGTTCGTGCGCATCACGGCGGCCGGCCTCAAGGAGTCGCACCCGCACGACGTGCAGATCGTCGTCGAGGCGCCGAACTACAAGAAGTGACCCCGGCGGCGCATCCGCCGCTACCCTGATCCGCATGATCAGGCAGCGCTCTCACCCTGCCGCGACGCAGGGCGCGACGCGGCTCGAGGCGTTCACCGACGGTGTCTTCGCGATCGCGGCGACCCTGCTCGTGCTCGACCTCACGACGCACTCACTCGGCCGGATCGGCTCCGAGGCGGAGATGTGGACCGCTCTCGGCGGCATGTGGGAGCTCTTCCTCAACTTCGGGCTGAGCTTCCTGCTGCTGTGCCTGCTGTGGATGGTGCACGTGCAGCAGTTCGAGCACATCGCTCGCGTCGACGCGATCCTCGTGTGGCTCAACAACGGGCGGCTGCTGTTCATCGTGCTGGTGCCCTTCGCGACGAACCTCACGACGGAGTACTCGGAGTTCCTCGCCGGGCGCCTCGCGATGCCGCTCGCGTTCTTCTTCGCCATCCTGTTCGGATGGCTGCAGTGGCAGTGGGCCGTCCGTCACCGCGAGGTCATGCTGCCCGACCTGAGCGACGCCGACGCGAGATCCGCCGGGCGCGCGTCGCTCAGCGCGCTCGTGATCGGCGGTCTCGTGGTGGTGCTGTCGCCGTGGATCGGCTCGGCGGCCTTCCTCTTGTTCCTGTTCGACGGCATCCTCACGAGGTTCCTGCGCGGCAGGTGACCTGAGGCCGATGGGAGGGGGCCGGATGCCGCGTCCCGGCGTATCGTCGGAGCCATGTGCCGCAACATCCACACGCTCCACAACTTCGAGCCCGCTGCGACGGCCGACGAGGTCCACGCCGCGGCGCTGCAGTACGTGCGCAAGATCGCCGGAACGACGAAACCCTCGAAGGCGAATCAGGAGGCGTTCGACCGCGCCGTTCACGAGATCGCGCACATCACGCAGCACCTCCTCGACGACCTCGTGACGACCGCTCCGCCCAAGAACCGCGAGATCGAGGCCGCGAAGGCGCGCGAGCGCGCCGTGAAGTCGGGCCGCTACGCGGTCGCGTGAGCCGCGGCATCCGGGGGCTCGCCCGACCCGGTCGCGGAGCGAGTGAAGCGAGACGAACCGCGTGAGGTAGTCTGATCGGCTCCCCTTTCCGCATCGAAGCGCCCGGGAGCAGACAAGGGATCGCTGTGGGCTACATCGACATCGCCGCAGTCTCGTTCGCGCTGCCCGACGGCCGCCCGCTTCTCGACGAGGTGTCGTTCCGCGTCGGCGAGGGCTCGACCACGGCGCTCATCGGGCAGAACGGCGCCGGCAAGACGACGCTGCTGCGGATCGTCCGCGGCGAGGTCCCGCCGCTGTCGGGAGCCACCTCGATCGACGGCGGGCTCGGCGTCATGGATCAGTTCATCGGGCACGGCAAGCCCGGGCAGACCGTTCACGACCTGCTCACCGCGGTCGCGCCCGAGCGCGTGCGCCGTGCCGCGCGAGAGCTCGAGGACTCCGAGGCGGCGATCATCGAGCGCGACGATCTCGACACGCAGATGCGCTACGCGGCCGCGCTCGCCGAGTACGCAGAGGCGGGCGGTTACGAGTACGAGACCGTGTGGGACACATGCACGGTCGCGGCCCTCGGGGTGCCGTTCGCACGCGCGCGGTTCCGCGAGCTCACGACGCTTTCCGGCGGCGAGCAGAAGCGGCTCGCGCTCGAGGCCCTGCTGCGCGGACCCGACCAGGTGCTCCTGCTCGACGAGCCCGACAACTACCTCGACGTGCCGGGCAAGCGCTGGCTCGAGGAGCGCCTGCGCGAGACGAACAAGACGGTGCTGCTCGTCTCGCACGACCGGGAGCTGCTCGCGCGTGCGGCCGACCGCATCGTCACGCTCGAGGTTGGCGGAGCAGGGAGCACCGCGTGGGTCCACGGCGGCAGCTTCGCCACCTACCATCGGGCGCGCGATGAGCGCATGGCTCGCCTCGACGAGCTGCGCCGGCGCTGGGACGAGCAGCACGCGAAGCTCAAGGCTCTCGTGGCGGACCTCAAGGTCAAGGCGGCCGCCAACGACGGCTTCGCCTCGCGGTACCGTGCCGCGCAGACGCGGCTGCGGATGTTCGAGGAGGCCGGTCCGCCGCTCGAGCGCCCGAAGGAGCAGAGTCTGGACGTGCGTCTGCGCGGCGCCCGCACGGGGCGACGCGCGGTCGTGGCCGAGCGGCTCGAGCTCACCGGGCTCATGAAGCCGTTCGACCTCGAGGTGTGGTTCGGCGACCGCGTCGCCGTGCTCGGCTCGAACGGGTCCGGCAAGTCGCACTTCCTTCGTCTGCTCGCGCGCGGCGGCACTGATCCGGATGGGCGCCTCGGTCACCTCACGTCCGTCGGCGAGACGCTCGAACCGGTGCCGCACACGGGGCGCGCGATCCTCGGGGCGCGCGTCGGGCCCGGGTGGTTCGCCCAGACGCACCGGCACCCGGAGTTCGCGGGGCGTAGCCTCCTCGACATCCTGCATCGCGGAGAGGACGCCCGGCCCGGCATGCAGCGCGACGCGGCCAGCTCGGCCCTCGACCGCTACGGCCTCGTCGCGCAGGCGCAGCAGGCGTTCGACAGCCTGTCGGGCGGACAGCAGGCTCGGTTCCAGATCCTCCTGCTCGAGCTCTCGGGTGCGACGCTCCTGCTGCTCGACGAGCCGACCGACAACCTCGACCTCGTGTCGGCCGAGGCGCTGCAGGACGCGCTCGCGCGCTTCGAGGGCACGGTCCTCGCCGTCACCCACGACCGCTGGCTGGCGAAGTCGTTCGACCGGTTCCTGGTGTTCGGCGCGGACGGGCGTGTCTTCGAGTCCGACGAGCCGGTGTGGGACGAAGGGCGGGTCGCGCGAGCGCGCTGACAACGGGTGACGGATGCCGCGGCATCCGTCAGCTCGCCTGGCGGGCCCGCCGAGACCGCCGGGTAGGCTTGTCGGGTGAGCATGGACATGGAGCTGGGTCGCGCCAAGCGCGCCCGGCGGGCCTACACGTTCGATGACATCGCGGTCGTGCCCTCGCGGCGCACGCGCAATCCCGAAGACGTGTCGACGGCCTGGTCGATCGACGCGTTCCAGTTCGACGTCCCGGTGCTCGGCGCCCCCATGGACTCCGTTGTGAGCCCCGCGACCGCGATCAAGCTCGGCAAGCTCGGCGGCCTCGGCGTCCTCGACCTCGAGGGTCTGTGGACGCGGTACGACGACCCCGAGCCGCTCCTCGCCGAGATCGCGTCCCTCAACGACGGCGATGCCACGAGGCGGATGCAGCAGCTCTACTCCGAGCCGATCAAGCCCGAGCTCGTGCGCGACCGCCTCGCCGAGATCCGCGCGGAAGGCGTCACCGTCGCGGGCGCCCTCACGCCGCAGCGGACGCAGGAGCTCTACGAGACGGTCGTCGCGGCGGGCGTCGACCTCTTCGTCATCCGCGGCACGACGGTATCGGCCGAGCACGTCTCGAGCGTCGACCAGCCGCTCAACCTCAAGAAGTTCATCTACGACCTCGACGTCCCCGTCATCGTGGGCGGCGCGGCCACCTACACCGCGGCGCTGCACCTCATGCGCACGGGTGCCGCGGGCGTGCTCGTCGGGTTCGGCGGCGGCGCCGCCTCCACCACGCGTGCGACGCTCGGCATCCACGCGCCCATGGCGACCGCCGTGTCGGATGTCGCGGGTGCCCGCCGCGACTACCTCGACGAGTCGGGCGGCCGCTACGTGCACGTGATCGCCGACGGCGGCGTGGGCACGTCGGGCGACATCGTGAAGGCACTCGCGATGGGCGCCGACGCGGTCATGCTCGGCGTGGCGCTCGCGCGCGCGACGGATGCCCCGGGCCGCGGCTACCACTGGGGCCCCGAGGCGCACCACGCGAAGCTCCCGCGCGGCCACCGCGTCAAGGTCAAGCAGGTCACCGATCTCGAGGCGCTCCTGTACGGACCGGCGCCCGTCGCGGACGGCACCGCCAACCTCATCGGGGCGCTGAAGAAGTCGATGGCGACGACGGGCTACTCCGATCTGAAGGAGTTCCAGCGCGTCGAGGTCGTCGTCGCGCCTTACGGCGCCGGATGACCGATCCGACCCGGACGCCGGCCGGCGACGCCGAACCGGAGACCTTCCCGCCGACGCTGCGCGAGGTCATGCTGCGGCCGCGCTGGCTCGCGCTGCTGGGGCTGTGCCTCGTCGTCGCGGGCGTGTTCGCGTGGCTCGGGCAATGGCAGCTCGGCCGGGCGATCGACACCACGCCCACCCCGCCCGGGTCGACCGAAGAGGTCCGCCCGATCGCGGAGGTCGTGCGGCCGGGGGAGTACCTCGCCGGACCGCTCGTCGGGCAGCGCGTGACCGCGACCGGCACGTGGGTGCCAGGTGACTTCCTCGTAGTCTCGTCGCGGTTCAACGACGGCGAGGAGGGGTACTGGGTCACGGGCCAGTTGCGCATCGCCGACACCGAGACGCCGACCTCGGTCGCCGTCGCCATCGGGTGGGCGGCGACGGAGGCGGATGCCCAGGCGGCCATCGAGGAGCTCGAGGCGGATGCCGCAGCACCGTTCACGAACCCGTTCGCCATCACCGGCCGACTCATCTCTGACGAAGGTCCGGCTGTGCCGCCGCGCGGAGCGGATCCGCTGACGATGACCCGGATGTCTCCCGCCGCGCTGCTGTCGCAGTGGCACGAGACCGAGGGACTCGACGTCTACCGCCCGTATCTCGCCGCCGAGATCGCGCAGGGTCCCCTCGTCGACATCTCGTCGCCGGCACCTGAGGACGGGTCGGATCTCAACTGGCTCAACATCTTCTATGCCCTCGAATGGGCGGTGTTCGCGGGCTTCGCGTTCTACCTGTGGTACCGCCTCGCGCGCGATGCGTGGGAGCGGGAGCTCGAGGAGCTCGCGGAGGGCGAGGACGGCGGGCCTTCTCCCAGTCGCTGAGCGAGCGCAGCGAGACGAAGCGCGCGTCCGCGCCGTGAGACCTACGCCGGCGTCGCCGCGAACAGCGCCTTCGCCGACACCGACCGGCGCCGCGACACCGCGACGAGCGTCGCCGCGAACGCGAGCAGCGACCAGATCGCGAGACCCGCGAGCCCCGCGCCGACCCCTGACGCCTCGGTGAGCGCCCCGAGCATCGCGTTGTAGGCGGGTGCGGTCGGCATGAGCGCGGCGACGTCCGACAGGAGTCCCGGCACCGTCGAAACGACCCCCGTCGCGACCGCGAGCACCCCCACGAGCGCCGCGATCCACCGGCCGGCACCGCCGAACACCGCGACGAGCGCCTGGTTCACGGCAGCGAACGCGACGCCGGCTGCCACGCAGATCGCGGCGAAGATCGACCACTCCGCGAGGTCGTACGACGCGGCGAGCTGCACGACGCCCGCCACGAGCAGACCCTGCACGGCGCCGAGGCCGGCGGCCGGTGCGAGCGTGCGCAGCGCGAGCAGCGCCGACGGAGCGCGCGAGGTCAGCGTTCGACGCGTGACGGCCTGCAGCGCGACGAACGTTCCGAGCCCGCCGAACCACAGCGCGAGCGTCGCGAGCAGCGGGACCGCGGAGGCGCCGAACAGCGAGGATCCGACGCCCTCCGCCTCGACGGGCGCCGCGACGACGTCGGCGAGGCTCGTCGCCTCCGAGTCGGTGTAGGACGGGAGCGAGTCGGATGCCGTCGCCAGCCCGTCCGCGAGCTGGGCGGTGCCGTCCGACAGCTGCCCGAGCCCGGACGCGAGCCCGTCGGCGCCGTCGGCCGCGGAGGACGCACCGCCCGCGAGCTCCGCGCCGCCCGACGCGAGCTGAGTGGCTCCCGACGCGAGCTGCGAGACGCCCGCGGCGGCTCGATCGGCGCCGCCCGCGAGGGCGTCCATGCCGCCCGAGACCTGGTTCAGTCCGCCCGAGATCGACTGCAGTCCGCTCGCGAGCTGCGGCAGCTGCGTCAGGCCGCCAATGCCCTCGGCGATCGTGTCGGACTGGCCGATGATCCCCTGCACGGTGGGCAGCGCCGCGTCGGCCTCGTCGGCGACGGCGGACAGCTGCGCGCAGAACTCGGCCGAGCCGCCCTGTGCCTCGCAGCCCGCGGCGAGCTGGGCGAGGGCGGCCGAGGCATCCGTCACCGTCTCCTGAACCTGCTCGCTGTTCTGCGCGAGCTGGTTCGCGATGTCGACCATGCTCTGGGGGATCTGCGGAGCCTGCGACAGCCCGCCCGCGATCGTCGCCAGGCTGCCGGCGAGCGTCTGCGTATTGGCGGCGAGATCCCGCGCACCGCCCGCCCAGTCGCCGAGTCCGTCGGCGGTCGATCGAGCACCGCCCGCCCACCCGTTCAGGCCCGACGACAGCTCGCCGACGCCCGACGACAGCTGCCGCACGCCATCGGCGAGGCTCACCGCGCCCGACGCGGCCTCGCCGGCGCCGTCGGCGAGTCCCCGCGCTCCGTCGGCGGCCGCGCCGAGCTCGTCACCCAGCGTCGTGAACCCGAGGAAGACGTTCTCGAGGTAGATCGACGAGAGCTCCTGGCCCATGAGCGAGGCAGCCGCCTGCGTCACCTGCGCCGTGATCGCGTCATCGACGATGAGCGAGTCCGGTGGGGTTGCGACTTCGATCGTCGCGCGCTCGGGCGTCTCACCCGGCTGCGTCGAGGTCGCCGCGGCGGAGAAGTTCGACGGGATCGTCACGACCGCGGCATACGTGCCGTCGGCGAGGCCCGCCTCGGCGTCGTCGGCGTTGGAGATCGTCCAGGAGAGGTTGCTCTCGACCTCGTCCGAGCCTTCGACGAGCCCGGCGGTGAGCTGTCGCCCGAGGGGAACCATCTGGCCGTCGATCGTGACCGGGTCGTCCTCGTTCACGATCGCCGCCGACATCGCGTCCAGGCGCTCGGCCGGGTTGTACAGCGCGGCGACGAGCACGCCGCCGATCACGACGGGCAGCAGCAGCACGCCGATGAGCGTGAGCCACGTCACGGGCCGGCGCGCACGCGCGCGCTCGAGGGGGAGGTTCATGCGTTCACCTCGGGGGTCAGGGTGGAAGTCGAGCGGTCGAGGTCGAGCACGTCCGCGTGCGGACGGCGGGCCTCGGCGAGAAGGGATTGAGCGGCGGCGGGGTCGGATGCGGCAGCCACGACGGTCACGGGAGCGGCGTCGCGCAGCACCGCCGCCGCGCGGTCGCGCTCCGGTCCGGGGGCGATCGCGTCGGCGCCGTCGACCACCACGAGGCGCGTGCCGCCGCGGACGGCGTCGCGCAGCTCGGCGACGGGGTCGTCCGCGCCGGCGAGCGAGGCGACCCCGACGTGCGCACGCACCCACGGGGCCCGGCCGGGGAGCAGGTGCCCCGCGACGCGGAGGCGGCCCTCGGTCGGCTCGAGGCGTCCCGCGATCGCGAGCAGCAGCGCGGTGCTCGTGCGGGCGTCGGACGACGTCACGATGAGGGACTCGCCCGGCTCGACGCGAAGGGCGACGCCGCGGAAGACCGTGATGTCGTCGGCGCTCACGGCGAGGTCTTCGGCGACGACGGCGGCGGTCGTGTCGGGCTCGGGCCAGTCGGCGAGCGAGAGCTCGCGCTCGACGGCCGCGCCCTCGATGTCGAAGTGGGGGAGCATCCGGTCCAGCCAGCGCGGCATCCACCACGCCTTGTCGCCGAGGAGGGCCATGACCGCAGGCACGAGCGTCATGCGCACGAGGAACGCGTCGACCGCGATGCCGACTGCGAGTCCCAGCGCGATCGGCTTGATCGACGAGTCCCCTTCGGGCACGAACGCCGCGAACACGGCGAACATGATGATCGCCGCCGCGGTGACGACGCGCGCCGAGGCGGTGAAGCCCGACCGCACCGCGCCGATCGCGGTCGCCCGCTCGGCGCGCCCGCGGCGGGCCCGCGAGGCATGCACGTAGTCCTCGCGCATGCGCGAGACGAGGAACACCTCGTAGTCCATCGCAAGGCCGAACAGCACGCCCATGAGGATGATCGGCATGAACGAGATGACCGGCCCGGTCCGCGTGACGTGCAGGAGGTCGGCGCCCCAGCCCCACTCGAAGACCGCGGCCACGACGCCGAAGGCGGCGACCACCGAGAGCAGGTAGCCCAGGGCCGCCTTGATCGGCACCCAGATCGAGCGGAACACGACCATCAGCAGGATGAGCGAGAGGCCGACGACGAACAGCCCGAACGGCAGCAGGGCGGCGCCGAGGCGGTCGGAGATGTCGATGCCCACCGCGGTGAAGCCGGTGACCTTCAGGTCGACGCCGTACTCGTCCTCGAGCTCGACGGCGAGCGCGCGCAGATCGCGCACGAGCTGCGCCGTCGCGGGGTCGTCGGGAGCGGTCTCGGGCACGATCTGGATCAGGCCCGTGTCGGCGGTCTGGTTCGGGGTCGCGAGGGCGACCTCCTTGACCCCGTCGACCTTCTCGACCTCTGCGGCGAGGTCGTCCATGAGCCCCAGGGGGTCGGTCGAGGTGACGATCGTGCCGGTCATGATGAGCGGCCCGTTCGAGCCTGGGCCGAAGTGCTCGGCGGTGAGGTCGTATGCCTGCCGGGCCTGGCTCGAGAGCGGCTGGACGCCGGCATTGGGCAGGGCGAGCGCGAGGCTCGAGGCCGGGACGGCGAGTACGCCGAGTCCGACGACGACGGCGAGGGTCGTGACCAGCGGATGCCTCGTCACGAGCATCACCCAGCGGTTCGGCCGCTTCGCGGCCTTCCGCTTCCGGCCGACGCCGGCGCTCAGCGCCCGGTGCCCCCACCCGGCGACGCGGCCCTTCGCGAGGCCGAGCAGGGCAGGGGTGAGGGTGATCGCGACCGCCACCGCGATGGCGACCGCGACCGCGGCGGCGATTCCCATCGTCGTGAGGAACGGGATGTTCGCGAATGCGAGGCCGATGAGCGCGATGAGCACCGTCACGCCGGCGAACACGACGGCGGAGCCGGCGGTGCCCGTCGCGCGGGCGGCGGACTCCTCGGGATCGACGCCCGCGCGCACCTGGTCCTGGTGGCGGGCGACGATGAATAGGGCGTAGTCGATGCCGACCGCCAGCCCCAGCATGATCGCCAGCATCGGGGTGGTCGACGAGATCGAGGCGAACGCGGTCGACACGAAGATGAGCGCGATCGCGAGCCCGACGCCGATGATGGCGCTCACCAGCGGGAACCAGGCGACCGCGAGCGAGCGGAACGTCACGATGAGGACGAACAGCGCGATGAGGACGCCGACGGCCTCGGTGATCGACAGCGACGGCACCGAGATCGAGAAGAGATCTCCGCCCATCGCGACGCGCGAGCCCTCGGGTAGCTCGGCGCGCAGGTCCGCGGCGATGTCCTGCAGCGCTGTCTTGGTCTCGGCGGGCACGTCGGTCGTCTGGCCGTCGAACTGCAGTCGGACGATCGCCGCCTCGCCGCCGTCGGACACCATGCCCGAGACCATCTCGTCGAACGGATCGGTGACCGCCAGTATCCCGTCGAGGTCGCTGAGCTCGCCGATCGCATCGGCGATGGCCGTCGCGTACGGCTCGTCCGACACGTGCGTGTCGTCGGCGGTGACGAGCACGAGCTGGGCACTCGTGCCGCTGGCCTGCGGGAACGTGCGGTCGAGCAGCTCGATGCCCTCCTGCGCCTCGGTGCCGGGGATCGAGAAGGTGTTGTCGGTGCCCTTCATGAACAGGAGCGCCGCGCTTCCCGCGATCAGCAGCAGCACCACCCACGAGACGACGACGCGCCACGGGTGACGGTACGACCAGCGCCCGAGGGCATAGAGAAGGGTGGACAAGAGCGCCTCCGTGCGAATCGATCAGCATGCATGGATACAGTGCTGTATCGGATACACCAGTGTATCGTAGGACGGAGAAGCCCCCGCAAACCGGGAACTTCGTGTGAACATGGTCGAGAGGAGGCCGCATGACCGACACCCGAGTCGCGGGCGGCGCCACGACCACTCGACGGCGCGAGACGACGCGGCGGCGACTGCTCGACGCGGCAGCCCAGGTCTTCGCCGAGGTCGGGCTGGATGCGGCATCCGTCGAGGCCATCTGCGATCGCGCCGGCTTCACGCGCGGCGCCTTCTACTCGAACTTCGAGACGAAGGACCAGCTCTTCCTGGAGCTCGCGGGCGAGGTCGCGCTCGAGCGCGTCGAGGCTGTCCGCCGGCGTATCGCCGAGCTCGATCACGAGGGGGGCTTCGCCGACCTTCCCGCCAACGCGTTCGCGATCGTGCAGGACGTGCTCGACGTGTCGGCCGACGACCGCTTGAGCGTCCTCCTCATGAGCGAGATCCGCATCCACGCGATGCGCAACCCCGAGCTCGCGGCCGCGTACCTCGCGCAGGACGAGGAGATGCGCCGTGCGATCGCGCGCATCATCGATGACATCGGGCAGACGAAGAAGGTCCGGTTCCGGCTCCCGTCCGATCAGGTCGCACGACTCATGCTCACGGTGTGGGAGGGCGCGACGGTGCGTTCGGCGATGGCGGGCCTCGACTACGAGGCGATGTGCCGGCGCACGAACGAAGAGCTCGCACGGGTGGCGCAGCTGCTCATCGACGCCTGATCCGGCGAGGTCAGCGGGAGAGCAGCTCGTAGCAGCGGGTGAGCCGGTCGAGCCACCGGGATCGGCGATCGGCGGATGCCGCGAACTCGTCGAGCATCGCCGGGTCGGGCGTCACCCGGCGTACGGGCAGCACGCCGTGTCGCGGCCGCAGCGGCGGTGAGGCGACATCGGCCGCCAGCAGCGACGCCGTGCCGAGTCCGCAGTCGTACGGGAGGTCGGGCAACGCGGCCGCGAGCGCGACCCCCATGCCGAGGCCGACCGACGTGTCCAGTGCGCTCGAGACGACGGCGGGGAGCCCCGCCTCGGCGACGATCTCGAGCGCGCGTCGCACGCCGCCCAGCGGCTGCGCCTTCACGACAATGAGGTCCGCGGCTCCGGCGCGGGCGACGGCAAGCGGGTCGTCCGCCTTGCGCACGCTCTCGTCCGCGGCGATCGGGATGCCGAGCCGCGCGATGCGCCGCCGCAGCTCGGCGAGCTCCTCGATCGTCTCGCACGGCTGCTCGACGTACTCGAGGTCGAACTCCTCGAGCGCGCGCACGGCGTGCTCGGCCGCGTCGACGTTCCAGGCGGCGTTCGCGTCGATGCGCACGCGCCCCTCGGGTCCCATCGCCTCGCGCACGGCGCGAACGCGCGCGACGTCGTCGGCGAGCCGCTGGCCGGCCTGCGCCACCTTTATCTTGGCGGTGCGGCATCCGTCGAATCTGGCGAGGACATCGGGGACGGATGCCGCGTCGACGGCCGGCACCGTGGCGTTCACCGACACCTCGTCGCGCACCGCGGCGGGCTGCGTGCTCCAGCCGTAGTCGATCGCCGCGGCGAGCCAGGCCGACGCCTCGCGGTCGTCGTATTCGGTGAACGGCGAGAACTCGGTCCATCCCGCAGGCCCCTCCAGGAGGAGCGCCTCGCGCACGTCGATGCCGCGGAACCTCGTGGCGAGCGGCAAGGCGACGACGCGAGCGGTCGCGAGGAGGTCGCCAAGGGAGGGGAACGCGGTCACGAGTCCATCCTGCCCCTGCCGCCGCCTCTGTGAGGCTTGGGGAGCGTCGCGATAGAATAATGTGCCCTTGACGATAGTGTGTGACACACAGTACAGTGTGATGCATGAGCGAAACCGAAGCCCTCGAGACGCACCTGCAGGAGCTGCGCCGCGGCACGGTCGTGCTCGCGTGTCTGCGACTCCTCGAGCAGCCCGGTTACGGCTACGGCCTCCTCGAAGACCTGCAGGCTCGAGGGTTCGACACCGACGCCAACACGCTGTACCCGCTCCTGCGACGGCTCGAGAAGCAGGGCCACCTGACGAGCGAGTGGAACACCGACGAGGCGCGCCCTCGCAAGTTCTACCGCACGAGCCCCGCCGGCGCCCGGCTCGCCGCCGCACTGACCGAAGACTTCCGCGCGATCGCCGCCGCGATCGACGGACTGCCCGCTGCGGGCAACGACTGATCGGAGAACGACATGACCATGACGGCTTCCCTCACCGACCGCTACGTCGACGCGGCGATGCGCACCGTGCCCGAACGCCAGCGCGCCGACCTGTCCGCCGAGCTGCGCGTCTCGATCGAGGACCAGATCGACGCCCGGATGGAAGCCGGCGAGTCCCGGGACTCCGCCGAGTACGCGGTGCTCACCCAGCTGGGCGATCCAGAGGTGCTCGCCGCCGGCTACACCGACCGCCCGCTGTGGCTCGTCGGGCCGCGCTACTTCCTGGACTGGTGGCGGCTGCTCAAGCTGCTGCTCGCGATCGTGCCCGTGTGCGCGGCGTTCGGCGTCGCGCTCGGCCAGACGCTGTCGGGGGCGACCGTGGGCGCGGTCATCGGCACGACGGTGGCCGTCGTCTTCCAGATCATCGTGCACCTCGCGTTCTGGACGACGCTCGTCTTCGTGGTGCTCGAGCGCACCGGCCACGAGACCATCAACTCGACGAAGTGGACCCCCGAACAGCTCCCCGAGCCGCGCCCCAGGGGCGCCGGCCTGGGTGACCTCATCGGCAGCCTGGTGTTCCTCGCGATCGCCGTCGGCGTCATCCTGTGGGATCACTTCATCGGCCTGGCCCCGCTGCACCCCGGTGTGCCGCTCCTCGACGACGGTCTGTGGCCGTGGTGGATCACGGGGCTCTTCGTGATCATTGCGCTCGAGGCGCTGCTGGCCATCGCGGTGTACGCCTCACGCGGCTGGACGTACACGCTCGCCGTCTCCAACGGCATCCTCAACGCGGCGGTCGCGCTGCCCGCACTGTGGCTGCTCTTCGAGGGCCGCCTCATCAACCCCGACTTCTGGCCGACCGTGGCCGGGGACAGCGGGGCCGAGGTGCACGGCGTGCTGTCGGTGGTCGTCGGCTTCGTGATCGCGGGCATCGCGATCTGGAGCACCGCGGATGGCGTGATCAAGGCCGCGCGCGGCCGCAACTAGGCTGGGGCCATGGTCTCCGACTTGTTCGATCCGGACGAGTGGGTCGTCGCCCCGCGCGCTGATGACTACACCGACATCACCGCCCACGTCTCGACCGACGGACGCATCGCCCGCATCGCGTTCGACCGGCCCGAGGTGCGCAACGCGTTCCGCCCGCACACCGTCGACGAGCTCTACCAGGCCCTCGACATCGCACGGCAGGATCCGCGCATCGGGGTGGTTCTGCTCACCGGCAACGGTCCGAGCCCGAAGGACGGGGGCTGGGCGTTCTGCTCGGGCGGAGACCAGCGCATCCGCGGCCGCGACGGTTACAAGTACTCCGACTCCGACTCCGTGACGGACGTTGCGCGGGCCGGCCGCCTGCACATCCTCGAGGTGCAGCGGCTCATCCGGTTCATGCCCAAGGTCGTCATGGCGGTGATCCCGGGCTGGGCTGCGGGCGGCGGGCACTCGCTGCACGTCGTGTGCGACCTGTCGATCGCGTCGGCCGAGCACGGGCGGTTCAAGCAGACGGATGCCGACGTCGGCTCGTTCGACGCCGGCTACGGGTCCGCGTACTTCGCGCGGCAGGTCGGCCAGAAGCTCGCGCGCGAGGTGTTCTTCCTCGCCGAGGAGTACTCGGCCCAGCGCGCGTACGAGATGGGCGCCGTCAACCGCGTCGTGCCCCACGCCGACCTCGAGCGCGAGGCCGTCGCGATGGCCCGCACGATCCTCACGAAGTCCCCGACCGCCGCCCGCATGCTCAAGTTCGCGTTCAACGCCGTGGACGATGGACTCGTCGGCCAGCAGGTGTTCGCGGGTGAGACGACGCGCCTCGCGTACGGAACCGACGAGGCCGTCGAGGGTCGCGACGCGTTCCTCGAGAAGCGCGAGCCCGACTGGTCGCCCTACCCGTGGTACTTCTGATGCCGCGATGAGACTCGAACCCCTCGTCGACGACGACCCGCGCGAGGTGCTGCGGGGGCTGCGTGCCGCCCTGCACGGCGCCGGTCCTGCGATGGGGCTCGGGCTCATCCACGACGCTCCGGGCGAGGTGCGCGCGGGCACCGCCGTCGTCGTGACGACGTCCGGTTCGACCGGGATCCCCAAGGGCGTGGTCCTCAGCCGCGACGCGCTCACAGCGAGCGCGCTCGCGACGTTCGCCCGCATCGGGAAGGGCGCGTGGCTGCTCGCCCTGCCGGCGGCCTATGTCGCGGGACTCCAGGTCCTCGTCCGCTCGATCGTCGCGGGGCGCGAGCCCGCGCTCCTGGCGGGCACGTTCACCCCGCAGGCGTTCGCCGCGGCGGCGGCCACGATGGCGTCGACCGAGCGAGGCGAACGGATCCCGACGTATACGTCGCTCGTGCCCGCTCAGCTCACCAAGCTCCTCGACGCGGCCGATGACGACAAGGCGGTCCTCGCCGCGCTGCGCTCGTTCGAGCGCATCCTCGTCGGCGGACAGGCGCTTCCCCCCGCGACCCTCGAGCGCGCGCAGGCCGTCGGCGTGCGCATCGCTCGCACGTACGGCGCGACCGAGACGAGCGGCGGATGCGTCTACGACGGCCGCCCGCTCGACGGCGTCGGCATCGCGATCGTCGACGGCGAGGTGCGCCTTTCCGGGCCGACGCTCGCGGACGGCTACTTCGGCGATCCCGAGATGACGGACGCCGTGTTCGTGCGCGATGCGGACGGCGTCCGGTGGTATCGCACAGGCGACGCGGGCCTCATCGAGGACGGCGTGCTGCGCGTGCGAGGGCGCCTCGACAACGTCATCATCTCGGGCGGCATCAACATCTCGCTGGATCGCGTGGAGCGCATCGTGCGGTCGGTGCCGGGTCTGGCCACTGCCGTGGTCGTGGGTGTTGCGGATGCCACGTGGGGCGAGGCATCCGTCGTCGTCGCATCACGGGGTGAAGCCCTGCGCCGCAGCGAGTCCCTCCAGCTCGCGGCAGCGCGAGCCGCCGTCGAGGCGGAGATCGGCCCGCATGCCCGGCCGTCCCGGCTCGTGCTCGTCGACGAGCTCGCGATGCTCCCGTCGGGCAAGCCCGACCGCGAGGCGATCCGTCGCGCGATCGCGGCGCTCCACTGACGCGCGTCACTCCTCGCCGGAGAACCACTCCGGCGCCTCGACCACGCAGAAGCGGTTGCCCTCGGTGTCTTCCATGACGACGTAATCGGCGGCGGGCGGGTAGCCGTGCCAGTCGACGTCGCGCGCGCCGAGGGAGCGCAGGCGCTCGAGCTCGGCCTGCTGGTCGGATGCGTAGAGGTCGAGGTGCAGCCGGGGCGGATAGTGCTGCGGGTAGCCGGTCTTCGACAGGGCGATCGACGCGCGCCCGTGCGGACCCTCGGGCGGGTCGAGGATGACCCAGTCGTCGCTCGGCTCGCGGCGGCTGACGTAGCCGAGGGCGGCGCGCCAGAAGTCGCCCGCACGGTCGATGTCTTCGACGGTGAGCACCGTCGTTCCGATTTCGAGCATGGGGCCATTGTCGATCGGACCGGGGACACAGGCGAGGGGGTTGCGCTCACTAGGATGTGGACTCGTGGCAGGTACCAAGAGCAAGCACCGCAAGCGCCCCGGCCCGAAGAAGCAGCCGCCGCGCGGGAACCCGCAGAAGGCGCACGCGCCGCGCGATCCGCGACACGTCGAGCCGGCGACGTTCGGCGACTGGGTCGGCGCCGCGCGACTGCGCACGCTCCCGCTCGCGGTGACGCCCATCCTCATCGGCACAGGCGCCGCGCTGCTGGTCGACCGCGCGTTCCACTGGGTGCTCGCGCTCGCGTGCCTCGTGGTGTCGGTGAGCCTGCAGATCGGCGTCAACTACGCGAACGACTACAGCGACGGTGTCCGCGGCACCGACGACCACCGCGTCGGCCCCGCCCGGATCACGGCGAGCCGCAAGGCGAAGCCCCGCACGGTCCTCACCGTCGCGCTCGTGTTCTTCGGGATCGCCGCGCTCGCCGGCCTCGCGATCACGATCCGCACGCAGCAGTGGTGGCTCATCGCCGTCGGCGTCGCGGCCATCCTCGCCGCGTGGTTCTACACGGGCGGCAGACGTCCGTACGGCTACTACGGCCTGGGCGAGCTGTTCGTCTTCGTGTTCTTCGGACTCGTCGCGACAGTCGGCACGACGTGGGCGCAGGTGCAGTCCATTCCGCAGGAGGCATGGTTCGGCGGGGTCGCCGCCGGACTGCTCGCGTGCGCCGTGCTGCTCGCCAACAACCTGCGCGACATCGACCAGGACCGCGCCGCGGGCAAGCGCACCCTCACGGTGCTCATCGGCCGTCGCGCGACGCAGGCGCTGTTCACGATCTTCGTGCTCGTGCCGTTCGGCATCGCCGCGTGGCTCGCGGTGTTCTACGTCATCGCGTGGCTGTCGCTGCTCGCGCTCCTCGCGGCGCTGCCGGCGATCCTCATCGTGTGGACGTACCGCCGGCCTCGCGAGCTCGTCGTGGCCCTCGGGCTGACGTCGCTCACGTCGCTCGCGTACGGCGCGTTCCTGCTCTGGGCGTTCGTCGGGTGAGTGCCCCTCAGGGCTGAGGGCGGTCGGGCGCGGCATCCGGCCCGTGCGCGACTTCGTCTTCGACGTCTTCGTCGGAGCGTTCGTCCTTCGCGCGCGTGCGGCGCTCGGCGAGGCCTGACGTCACTTCTTCGAGGGGTCGACGCAGGAAGATCATGGAGAGGCTCAGCCCGATGAGCGCGGCGAAGATCGCCGACAGCCAGTAGTACTCGCGCATGATCGGGAAGAGCATGAAGATCCCGAACGGCACGAAGAACGCCAGCAGCCGCAGCACCGTATAAACGAGGGCCGAGCGCGTTCGCATGCCTCCATCGTAGTTCGCCGGTTCGGGCCGCCCATCCCGAGAGGCTGGGCGGAGCCTGAGGGGTTCACGACGGTTCCATGACGACCGGCCACTTCTCGCCGCGCGCGCCTAGGATGGGAGGCGTGACGAGGGTGCTGCTGATCGGGGCCTTGCTGGCCGCCGTGTTCTGGGTGTACAGCATCGTCGACTGCGCCATCCAGCCGCCGACGAAGCACCGCGGTGTGAGCAAGCCCGTGTGGATCCTCATCGTCGTGATCTTCCCCGTGCTCGGCGGCATCCTGTGGTTCGTCATCGGCCGCGCACGCGCGTCGCAGATGGTCGCGCCCCGCGCCCCCGACGACGACCCCGAGTTCCTGGGTCGCATCGGCTCGATCTCCGACCAGGACGAGCGCATCCGCCGCCTCGAGGAAGAGCTCGCGCAGCTCGACGCCGAGGCCGACGACCCGCGCTGGAGCAACCCGATCACTCCGATCAACCCGGTCACCCCGCCGGACGACGCGCCGCCCACGCCTCCGAAGCGCGGTGCCGAGCCTGCCGTCGAGCGGCCTACGGATCGCCCGGGCGACGGCGAGGACGACCCGCGCGGCCACCGCGGCGCCATCTCCTGACGTGAGCGACGACCCGGAGGCCGTCGGCGAGCCCGGCGCTGCCGGCGACGATCCACTCGCGGCCACCGTCCGCGGGGTCGAATCACCGGCGACGGATGCCGCGGCAGCCCTCCTCGGAGCACTCGTCGAGCGCGGCGTACGCCACATCGTCGTGAGCCCCGGATCGCGCTCGCAGTCCCTCGCGCTGGTCGCCGCCGAACTCGAGCGCCGCGGCGCGATCGGCCTGCACGTGCGCATCGACGAGCGCGTCGCGGGCTTCACGGCGCTCGGCATCGGGCGAGAGACGCGGATGCCGGCCGCCGTCGTCTGCACGTCGGGCACCGCCGCCGCGAACCTCCTTCCGGCCGCGCTGGAGGCGCATCACGCGGGCGTGCCGCTCCTGCTGCTGACGGCGGATCGCCCGCCCGAGCTGCGCGGCGTCGGCGCGAACCAGACCACGCGACAGCCGGGCATGTTCTCGCCGAACGTCCGCTTCGAAGCCGACCTTCCCGTGGCCGATGCCGTCGACCCGGACGGCGCATCCGAGCAGAGCGCGATGCTGCGCGCGGTCGCCGCCGAGGCGGTCGACGCGGCGCTCGGCGTCGGCACTCGCTCACCCGGTCCTGTGCACCTCAACGTCCCGTATCGCGAGCCGCTCGGAGGCGACCTTCCCTCGTGGCTCGCGGTCCACTCGGCCGAGCTCGCGGTCGAAGAGCACGTCGACCTCGACGCGGCACCCGTCGTCGCCGATCCCGCCGATGAGCCGTCCGGCGCGCTGTACCAGGGCGGCGGCGGCATCGGCGAAGCCGACGTCCCGCCCGACCCCGACGGCCCGCACGT
Organism: Microbacterium immunditiarum; assembly: GCF_013409785.1. Lineage (NCBI taxonomy): Bacteria > Bacillati > Actinomycetota > Actinomycetes > Micrococcales > Microbacteriaceae > Microbacterium > Microbacterium immunditiarum. The sequence goes on along the minus strand of NZ_JACCBV010000001.1, from coordinate 3,526,510 downwards.
GCTCGAGCGAGGCCCGCGCACGATCGTGCTGGCGGGCGCCGACGCAGGGCCCGATGCCGAGGCCCTCGCCCACGCGGGCGGGTGGCCGCTCGTCGCCGAGATCGTGAGCGGCGCGCGCTTCGGCCGCAACCTCATCCATGGCTATCGCACTCTCGTGGCTGCCCCCGAGCTCGGCGGGCGCGTCGAGCGCGTCGTCGTGTTCGGGCATCCGACCCTCGCGCGCGAGACGGCCGCCCTGCTGTCGCGCCCCGACGTCGAGGCGCTCGCGGTGCGCGGACCGGGGGAGCCGCTCAACCTCAACGGGGCGACTGTCGCCGTCGACGAGGTCGCGGTCGCGACCGGCGAGACGGATCGCGAGTGGCTGGGCGCGTGGATGCGGGCGTCGCGCGCGGCATCCGTCGATCTGTCTCCTCCTGCCCCGGATGCCGCGGCCCTCGCGTCGACCGTGCCGAGCGAGCGGCTCGGGGCGATCTCGTCGGAGCTCGAGGTGCTGCGGGCTCCCGTCGACCGAACCGCTCTGGTGGACGCGGTGTGGCGCGCGACGTGGCCGCATGACCGGCTCGTGTTCGGATCGTCGCGGCTCGTGCGGGTCGCCGACGCGGTGCTCGGCGGCAAGCGCGTTCCGGTGCACTCGAACCGCGGTCTCGCGGGGATCGACGGCACCGTCGCGACCGCTCTCGGAATCGCGCTCGCGAGTCAGGCCGACGGGCGTCCGGGGGTGACGCGTGTGCTGCTCGGCGACCTCGCGGTGCTGCACGACGTCGGCGCGCTGCTGCTGCCGCCGCACGAGGAGGAGCCGCGCATCCAGGTGATCGTCGGCAACGACGGAGGCGGCACGATCTTCGACGGACTCGAAGTCGCGGCAGTCGCGAGCGACGAGGCGATGGACCGCGTGCTCTACACGCCGCACGGCGCGCGCCTCGAACACCTCGCGCTCGCGTACGGGTGGGAATACCACCGCGTGACCACGCGGTCGGCGCTCGACCAGGTGCTCACGTCGCCTGTGGGTGGTCGGCAGCTCATCGAGGTGCCGCTCGAGCGCTGACGTACGCCAGTATGAACGCATGACAGCGACCAGCCAGCGCTATTGGGACGCCGATGCCCGCGAGATCCTGCGCGTGAACGAGGGATTCGTGCTCACGAGCGTCGATCCCGAAGCCACCCCGGGCTACTCCGGCGACAAGGAGCAGTCCGCCGAAGACCTCGCCGCCGGCGCCCAAGAGCTGAGCGAGCTGCAGGAGCGCTTGTATGCGCAGAGTCGCGTCGACGCGACGGATGCCTCGGTGCTGCTCGTGCTTCAGGCGATGGACTCCGCGGGCAAAGGCGGGATCATCCGGCATGTCGTCGGCTCGGTCGACCCGCAGGGCATCGCGCTCACGTCGTTCAAGAAGCCGACGCCCGAGGAGCTCGCGCAGGACTTCCTGTGGCGCGTCGAGAAGCGGGTGCCCGAGCCCGGCTTCATCGGCGTGTTCGACCGCTCGCACTACGAGGACGTTCTCATCGGGCGCGTGCGCGAGCTCGCGCCGCCCGAGGAGATCGAGCGGCGCTACGGCGCGATCAACGACTTCGAGAAGCGATTGACGGATGCCGGGACTCGCATCATCAAGGTCATGCTGAACATCTCGTACGAAGAGCAGCGTGCACGCCTCATGGAGCGGCTCGAACGGCCCGACAAGCACTGGAAGTACAACCCCGGCGACGTCGACGAGCGCGCGATGTGGCCGCACTACATGAGCGCGTACCAGACGGCGTTCGAGCGCACCTCGACCGAGTACGCGCCGTGGCACGTCGTCCCTGCGAACCGCAAGTGGTACGCGCGGCTCGCCGTGCAGGCGCTCCTGCTCGAGACGATCGAAGTCATCGACCCGCAGTGGCCTCCGGCGAACTTCGACATCGCCGAGGAGAAGGAGCGCCTCGCGGCGACGTAGCCGCTTCGTCTCGCGCCCTCGCTCAGCGTCCGGGGGAGTCAGGGCGCGATCCCGCGCGCGGCCCACGCGGTCGCCGAGATGCGGATCGGACCATCCCCGACGAGCTCGTGTGCGCGCTCGCGAACCGAGGCCACGGTAGCTTCGTCGAGCCCCGCGAGCTGCCCCGACGTGGACCCGATCCCGAGGGTGTGCGGATGCCACCACTCGTCGAAGTCCGGATGCTCCACCTCGACCGTGAGCTCGCCCTCGACGACGTCACGGCAGCCAGCCTCGGTGAGCAGCCCGACGAGGTCTCCGCGGCTCGTACCCGGTCGGGGAGGAGGTGGTTGCCGACCGGTCACCTCCTCGACCGCGCGCAGGAACGGCGAGTAGGGGCCGCGCGCGTTCTCGAGGTCCCACACACACGCGGCGACGACACCGCCCGGGCGGGTGACGCGCACCATCTCGCGGGCGCCGGCGGCGGCATCCGTCATGAAGTGGAAGACGAGCTCGGCGAGCGTCGCGTCGAACAGGTCGTCGTCGAAGGGGAGTTCCTCGGCAGAGCCGTGCCGCACGTCGGCCCATGGGAACCGTGCCGCGGTCGCGGCGACGAACCCGGGTGATGGGTCGGCGGCGGCGACCTCGGTCTGACCGAATCGGCGGGCCAGCACCTCGGTCAGCGCGCCCGTGCCGCAGCCCACGTCGAGGGCGCGGCCGGTCTCGGGAAACCGCGCGAACTCGACGAACACCTCAGCGAGCGGACGGGAGTACCGGCCCATGAATCCGTCGTAGGCCTGGGCGGCCACGTCGTCGAACGACATGGCGGCAGTGTAGGCCGGTTTCCCCACCCTCTCCCACGGGTTGGGGCGGATTTCCGACTTCTGGGGCCCGCGAAACGCGCCCCGAAGTCAACCATCCCGCCTCAACTCACGAGAGAGGGTCTTGCGTGAGCAAGTACTTGATGTGATACAGTACTTGCCATGACACAGGACGATGCCTTCTCGGCCGACCTGCTGCGCGGCCACACCGACACCATCGTGCTCGGTGTGCTGCGTCGTGGCGACCGGTACGGCTTCGAGATCTACAAGACCATCCGCGATGCGACGGGCGGCGAGCACGAGATCAAAGAGGCCACTCTCTACGCGACCTACCGCCGGCTCGAGAAGGACGGCCTGGTGGAGTCGTACTGGGGCGATGAGACCCAGGGCGGCCGCCGCAAGTATTACCGCATCACCGATGCGGGCCGTGCGGTCTACGGAAACAACGTCGCGGCGTGGGTCGCCACCCGCCGCGTGATCGACTCCCTCCTCGACGTGAAAGACAACACCGATGACTGAGAACCTCCACATCCATCGACTTCTCGACGAGGCGTTCGCCGGCGTCGAGCTGACCCCCGACACGCAGGACCTGAAAGAAGAGATCCGCGCGAACCTCATGGCACGCGCGGCGGAACTCGAGGAGTCCGGTGTCGCCCCCGACGAGGCGGCACGCCGCGCGGTCGCCGAGCTCGGCGACGTGCGCGAGCTGGTGGGCGAGACGGCGCCGGCGGGCGTGGCGGATGCCGCGGCCCCGCGCCGCAGCTGGGAGGACCTCATGCGCCGCCACCACGTCAAGCCGAAGCCCGGCTTCGTGGTGCGCGCGGTCGTGTGGTCGGTCGCGGCCGTCGTCGGCATCACGCTCGGGATCCTCGGCGCGACCGGCGTGCTGCCGCTTGCGCTCGGCGCCCAGATCGGCCTCTTCGGGCTGGCCTCGACCGGGATCGCGCTCCTCGTGGGCGACTCGCTGTCGCAGGAGACCACGATGAACCACCCGATGCCGCAGAACCGGGCGGCGGGCTACTTCCTCGCCACGCTGCTCGGGGCGTTCGGCCTCGCGTTCGCGGGACTCGTCGCCCTCGGCTCGATGCCCATGTGGGGAATCGTCTTCGCCGCACTCGGGGTCGTTGCGTCGATCATCCTGTTCGCGTTCCTGCTGGCCAGCCAGACCAATCGCCACAAGGCGTGGACGCGCCAGATGGTCGCATCCGAGCCGCCCAACCGGTTCGAGCGCGAGCCCGAGACCGCTGCACGGTTCGGCATCTACACCGCCGTCATCTGGATCGTGACCTTCGGCGTCATCGTGGCGCTCATCTTCACGGTCGGGTGGTGGTGGACGCCCCTCGCATTCATCGGAGGCTTCGCCCTCATGATGCTCGTGCTCGCGCGGATGCTCTTCGCGCCCGACAAACGCTGACGCGTCACACCCTCGGTCGCCGAGCGTCTCGTCGCTCCACTCCTCGCTCGACGTCCGAGCGCTCAGAACAAGCCCAACCAACAGAAGGGATGCTTCGCCATGCCTGAAAACACCACTGCGGCGATCGTCGCCGAGAACCTCGTCAAGACGTACCACGGCCGTGGCCGTAAGCCCGGCGTGCGGGCCCTCGACGGACTGAGCCTCACGGTTCCCGAGGGCCGCGTGTTCGGCCTCCTCGGCCCGAACGGCGCCGGCAAGTCCACGACCACCAAGATCCTCACGACGCTGTCGCGCCCGACGAGCGGCACGGCGCGCGTCGCGGGCCGCGACGTCGCTCGCGAGGCCGATGCGGTCCGCACCGCGATCGGCTACGTGTCGCAGGGCGCGAGCACCGATCCGCTCCTGACCGCGCACGAGAACCTCGAGATCGCGGGACGGATGCGCGGTGCTTCGCCTTCGGCCGCGCGAGCCCGCGCGAAGCGGCTGCTCGACGACTTCGGTCTCGCCACCGCAGCCGCGCGGCCCGTGTCGACGTTCTCCGGCGGCATGCGCCGGCGCCTCGACGTCGCCGCAGCACTCGTGCACCGTCCGCGCGTGCTGTTCCTCGACGAGCCCACGACCGGGCTCGACCCCGAGGCGCGGGCGGCGATGTGGGCCGAGATCCGGCGCCTGTCCGCCGAGGACTCGCTCACCGTCGTGCTGACGACGCACTACATGGAGGAGGCCGACCGCCTCGCCGACGAGCTGCTCATCGTGAACCGCGGCCGCGCCGTCGTGCAGGGGTCGCCCGGCGACCTCAAGGCGGCGCTCCACGGCGACTCGCTGCGAGTCTCCCTCATCGAGCCCGACCCGGCCGCCGTGCGTGTGGCGGTCGCGCGGGTCGGCGGTCTGCGTGACGTCGTGGTCGAGGCATCCGGAGTCGACGGCGTCCTCGCCGCACGCACCGACGATGCGTCAGCCGCCGTCGGCGCGGTCATCGCGGCACTCGATGCCGCCGGCATCCGGTTCGGCCAGGTCTCCGCATCGCACCCCTCGCTCGACGACGTGTATCTGCATTTCGTCGGCCACACGTTCGAAGAGGCCGGTGCGCCGGCCGTCACGGAAGGAGAAGCGGCATGACCACGATCGCGATCCCGACGACCGCCACCGCAGCCGAGCGCGCGGGGTGGTTCACCCAGACCGGGCAGGTGCTCCGGCGCTGGCTCATCGTGACCGTTCGGCAGGTGTGGGGGCCCGTGATGTCCCTCGTGCAGCCGATCATCTGGATCCTGCTGTTCGGGCAGGTGTTCAGCTCGCTCGGCGACCTGCCGCAGTTCGCCCCTTCGGCGGGCTCCGGAACCGGAGGGTATATCGAGTACCTCGTGCCCGGCATCCTCATGATGACCGTCCTGTACTCCGGCGCCTGGGCGGGGACAGGCTTCATCGACGACATCAACTCGGGTGTCATGGACCAGTACCTGAGCTCGCCGATCCGCCGCTCCGCGATCGTCACCGGCCAGCTCGGACAGCAGCTCGTCGTGAACCTCGCCCAGTCGCTCGTCGTGCTCGGCATCGGCTGGCTCGGCGGGGCGCGGTATGCGGGCGGGGTGGGCGGACTGCTCGTCGCTCTCGCGGTGGCGACACTGCTCGCGACGATCTTCTGCTGCGCGTCGACCGCGATCGCGTTCATCTCACGCAGCCAGATCGCGCTCATCAGCCTGTCGCAGCTCATCGTGCTGCCGGCGACGTTCCTGTCGACGACCATGATGCCGTCCGCGCTGCTGCCGGACTGGGTGGCCGCGGTCGCCCGGTGGAACCCGATGACGTGGGCGGTCGAGCTCGGCCGGGGCGGACTCTCGGGCCAGTACCCGGATGCCGCGGGGCTCCAGGTCGCCGGCCTCGTCGCCCTCGCCGCGCTCGCGTTCACGTGGGCCGTGGGCTCGATCCGCGCGTATCAGCGCTCGATCTGAGCATCGGGTGGGCACCGGCCCGCCGCATAGGGTGGACCGGTGCCCACTGCTGTCCCCGCCGAGAACCCCCAAGATCCCGTTCGCGCGATCGCCGACGCCTACGTCGCGGAGCTCGCGAAGCACGAGCCGGAAGCCGCGCAGGCAGCGGGTCTTCCCGATGGCCCGCTCGTGGCCGACCTCGGTCCCGAGTGGTTGCAGCGGAGGTACGAACTCCAGGGCGAGACGCTCGCCGGGCTGGACGTCCTTCCCGCCGGCGCCGGGGACGAGAACCTCCGTGCCGCGCTGCGCGAGCGCCTCGAGAGCGAGCGGCTCCTCTTCGACACCGGGTTCACGGCGCGCCTGGTCGCGGGGCTCGCGACGCCAGTCCACCTCGTGCGGGGTGCGTTCGAGGGAGTGACGGTGACCCCGGATGCCGCGGGCGATGCGCTCGTCGCGCGCGTCGAGGCATCCGCCGCCGCCGTCGATCAGTACATCGCGAGCCTGCGCTGGGCGCGCGACCACGCCGACCGCTTCACCGGTTCGGGCGTCGCTCCCGTGCGCCAGCTCGACACGCTCGCGGCGCAGGTCGAATCCTGGGTGGCTCGCGACTGGTTCGGGTCGATTCCGGTCGCCGAGCGCGTGGGGGAGTCGACGCGGTCGCGGCTCCGCTCCGCTGCAGACGCCGTCAACGAACGACTGACCGCGCTCGTCGGCGTGCTGCGCGACGAGCTGCGTCCGGTCGCGCCGACCGAGGACGGCGTCGGCGAGCACGTGTACGCCGACATGGCGGCCGCGATGCTCGGCGCGCGCATCGACCTCGCCGACACCTACGCGTTCGGGTGGGCTGAGCTGGAGCGGCTCGTCGGCGAGGCGCGCGCGCTCGCGGTCGAGCTCGGCGGCACGGGCGACGATCCGGTTCGGTCGGGGGCTTCTGCGCTCGACGCGGATCCGCGGTATCGCCTTGAGGGCGTTCCGGCGATCCAGGCGTGGCTCGCGCGACGGGTCGACGAGACGATCGACGCGCTCGGCGACGCCTTCGCGCTTCCGCCGTCGGTGCGCGACGCCGAGTGCCTCGTGTCGGAGGCGGCATCCGGTGTCGTCTACTACGCGCCCGGCGCTCCGGACGGCTCGACGCCCGGACGCATCGTGTGGACGATCCCGAGCGGCGTGCCCGTCGCCGCGACGTGGCAGGAGGTCACGAGCGTCCACCACGAGGGGCTGCCCGGACACCACCTGCAGTTCGTGGTGACCGCGTCCTATCCCGATCTGCACCCGTGGCAGCGGCACCTGGCCCACATCCACGGGTACGCCGAGGGATGGGCGCACTACGCCGAGCAGCTCGCCGACGAGCTCGGCCTCGTGCGCGACCCCGCGGAACGGCTCGGGCTCGTGCTCGGCCAGATCTGGCGCTCCGTGCGGATCGTCGCCGACATCGGGCTGCACACCGGCTGGGCGATCCCGTCGAACCCTCTCGTCACCGAGACGTCGTGGACGCCCGAGCTGGCGAAGCGGATGCTGGTGGACTTTGCGCTCGTCGAGCCGACGCTCGCCGGATTCGAGGTCGACCGGTACCTCGGGTGGCCGGGTCAGGCGCTCGCGTTCAAAGTCGGAGCGCGACTGTGGAACGAGGCGCGCGCGGCCCGCGCCGCACAACTCGGGGAAGCGTTCTCGCTGCGCGAGTTCCACCGCGACTCGCTCGGTCTCGGGCCGATGGGGCTCGGGCCGCTGCGGGAGCTGCTGCTGCGCTGAGTCGTCGGGCGGCGGCGGAACCGGGAGCGACAGCCCGGCGCCGTCCGTCAGTCGCGCGTGACCTGCGGCAGCACCGCCTCGCCGAGCAGCCGGATGCCCTCCGCCGAGTCGATGCCGTGCGGGGTGCCGAACTCGATGCGGTCGACCCCCGCGTCGATCAGCCGTTGCGTATGCTCCGCGAGGTCGTCGGGGTCCCCCGCGAGCGCGAAGAGGTCGAGCACGTCGCGTGGCACGAGCCGGCCGGCGCCCTCGTCGTCGCCGTCTGCCAGGCGCGCCCGGATCGCGGGCAGCAGGTCGTCGGGGAGCGCGACGGTGGGGTCGAGCGCCGCGACCACGTCGAGGTACATCGCGACCTCGCGCCGTGCGCGTGCACGGGCGGCGTCGCCGTCGCGATCGACGACCGTCACGGCGCCGAGCACCACGCCGACGGAGTCGCGCGTTCGTCCCGCCCGCTCCAGTCCCGGGCGCAGCCGCGCTCGTACCACGTCGATGATCGCCGGGTTCGCGCTTCCGCCCACCTTCACCTCGTCGGCGAGCTCGCCCGCGAGTGCGATCCCCTGTTCGCCCCACGAGCCGATCAGCAGCGGCGCACGCTCGCGCTCGGTGGGATACCGCAGCCGCACGCCGGGCTCGACGCGGAACACGCTGCCGTCATACCCTCGTCCCTCGCCGTCCAGCAGGGCGCGGATGACGCCCACGGCGTCGCGCAGGCTCGTGAGAGGCCGCGACGCCTCGACGCCGACCGCCTCGAGCCACGAGCCCCGCGCGAGCCCGAGGTACGCGCGGCCCCGGCTCGCGGCATCCGCCATGGCGAACTGCCCCGCGATCTCATACGGATGCAGCGTGAAGGGGTTCCAGCACGCGCAGCCGAGTCGGATGCGCGAGGTGGCGGCCGCCATCTCGAGCAGCGCGGCGATCGGCGGCTGGTACAGGAGGTCGGAGAACACGCTGACGCCGTCGAACCCGAGATCCTCGGCGAGAGTCGCAAGCCGCGCGTATTCGCCGAGGGGCTTGTCCGTCTGCAGCCCGAGCGACACGGCGACGCGACGCGTCGTCGCGGCCGTGCCGGAAGCGCTCACGTCAGCTCATCCGTCCGCATCGACCGGATGCCCCGGCGCTCGATCCGCATGATCAGCCGCTCGTCGGGGTCGGGGCAGGCCACGAGGGCGTCGCGTTCGAGCCAGTCGCCTTCGGAGAGCCGCCGCTGCTTGGCCGGAAGCAGGGGGAGCACCGCCTGCAGCGCGTACATGCAGAAGTGCCCGCCGTCGGGAAGGCGCAGCCGACTCGACTCCACGAGGTCGATGTGGTCTCCGACCTTCATGCCGCACACCGAGCGCCCCTCGATGCGGTCGACGACGACGCGCAGGTCGTAGAGCTCGGTGATGGCCTCATCGGCACCGGACGCGTCGCTCATCGCGCCCTCCCCAGGTCGTCGCGCACGACGACTCCGCCCTTCATGACGAAGTCGAGCTCGCGCAGCGCGCTCGTGTCGGCGGTCGGGTCGGCGGGCATAGCGATGAGGTCCGCGAAGCGTCCGGGCCGCAGAGTCCCCACTCTGTCGTCGGCATCGAGCCAGCGGGCCGGTGCACTCGTGGCGGCTGCGATGACGGCGGATACCGCGAGCCCGCCGTCGCGCATGTGCTCGAGCTCGCGCACGACCGCCGTCGTGCCCTCGAAGCCCCAATACGGGGGCATGTCGCTGCCGAGGAGGATCTCGACCCCGGCCTCGAGCGCGAACGCGTAGGACTCGAGATGGCGCGGACCGGCGCCGAGCGAGCGCTGCTGCATCCACGCCGGCACGCCGAGGTCGTCGAAGAACGCCTGCGCCCGCGTGACGACGAGGGTCGGCACGAGCGCCGTGCCGCGCTCCGCCATGAGCCGGGCGACCTCGGGGGTGAGCTCGTAGCCGTGCTCGACGCAGTCCAGGCCGAGTTCCACGGCGCGCGCGATGATCGGCGCCGGCCCGGCGTGCGCCGTGACCTTCCGACCCCACGCGTGCGCGACCTCGATCACCGACGCGAGCTCCGCGTCGGTGAGCTGCGGTGTCGAGATGCCCTCGTGCTCGCCGGCGATCCCGCCCGAGATCATGACCTTGATGAGGTCCGCGCCGCGTTTGACCTGGCTGCGCACGCCGCGGGCGAAGTCGTCGGGGCCGTCGCACTCGATCGTGTCGTCGGAGTCGTGCCCGTGGCCGCCCGTGCAGCACAGCGCCCGGCCGGCCGTGAAGATGCGAGGCCCCGGCACCTTGCCCTCGTCGATCGCCGCGCGCAGCGCGAAGTCGGCGCCGCCCTTCTCGGCGACGCAGCGGACGGTGGTCACGCCGGACATGAGGGTGCGCCGTGCCGTGTCGGCCATGTGCAGCGCGAGCTCGTGCGGGTTCAGCGCGTTCACTGCGTCGCCGCCCGGGCCAGGCAGCGACAGCGAGAAGTGCGTGTGCATGTTGATGAGCCCCGGCATGACGTACGCGCCGCCGAGGTCGATGCGCGGCGTGGCGTCGCCGAGACCGGATGGCCCGGCATCCGGCACGACGTCGGCGATCACGCCGTCGACCACGACGAGAGCGAGGCCCTCCTGCGGCGCCGGCTGGACCCCGTCGACGAGCCGGAGGTTCGCCAGCACAGCGCTTGCCGTGGTGGGGAGGCGGCCCGGTGCTGCCGCGCTCATGCCAGGGCGTCCACGATCGGCCGGAACTTCACGCGCGTCTCGATGAGCTCCGCCTCGGGGTCGCTGCCCGCGACGATCCCCGCACCGGCATGCGCGATCACCGGGATCGTGTCGCTGTACTCCGCGTGTCGGCGTACCGGACCCGCGCCGATCTGCGCGCAGCGCAGTGCGATCGCCCACTCGCCGTCGCCGTGTGCGTCGACCCAGCCGACCGGACCGGCGTAGCGACCGCGGTCGAACGGCTCGAGTCGGCGGATCAGCTCGACCGCGGCATCCGTCGGCGTTCCGGCGACGGCCGCGGTGGGGTGGAGCGCCTCGACGAGGTCGAGGGCCGAGGCGTGGTCGTGAAGCTCGCCGGCGACGTCGGTCGCGAGGTGCCACAGGTTCGGCAACTCGAGCGTGTACGGCTCGTCGGCGGCGCGCAGCTCGCGCGTGTACGGGCGCAGGACCTCCAGAACGCTCTCGACGGCGTACCGGTGCTCGTCGATGTTCTTGGCGCTGTGCGCGAGCTCTTCCGACGCGTGCGCGTCGTCGTCCGCATCCGTCCCGCGCGGGATCGTGCCCGCGAGCACGCGGGCGGTCACCGCGCCGCCCGACACCGTGACGAGCGTCTCGGGACTCGCGCCGATGAGGCCGTCGACCGCGTACGTCCACGTGTCGGGGTAGTCGTTCGCGAGGGCCCGCGCGAGGCGCCGGATGTCGGAGCCCGCCGGGATCGTGCCGACGAGATCGCGCGCGAGCACGACCTTGCCGACCTCTCCGGCCGCGATCGCGTCGAGCGCGGCGCGCACGGCGTCCTGATAGCCGGCGGGATCGAGGGCGCCGGGGCCGAGCGTGCCCGACCAGTACGGACCGTAGGGGATGGGCTCGATGACCGGCTCGGGAAGGCCGACGCCCTCGGCCCGGATCCGGGTCACCCAGGAGCGCCCGCTGTGCCGCCCGATGATCGCGCGCGGGACGATGAGCCGGCTCGACGAGTGCGAACGGCGATCGAACACGAAGGCGCCGAACGCGACGAGGCCCGTGCCGGGCAGTCCGACGGGATCATCGACCTCGGCGGCGGCCGTGAGGTGTCGCCATGCCTCCGCCGGCGGCGGCACGTCGGCTGGGTCGATTCCGGCGGGCGAGGTTTCTCCGCCGCCCTCGAACCCGGTGACCGTGCCGCCGATGCCCACGATCCCGTCGGAGCGGCGCAGCCACGCGAGCGGCGCGGCCGGGTCGGCGTAGGCGAGCAGATCCTCGACGGGGTCGATCTCCCGGGTCTCGACCACCAGTCGCGGCGGGCGGTGCGGGTCGATCACGGTTCCAGCCTACGTCCGCGCGGGGGTCCCCTCATGCCCCGCCGCGTCCGGGGCCGGTCCTAGACTGACCCGGTGACGACGCACACCACTCCCGCGAAGCGGCCGGCACCCGGCACGCGGGTGATCTTCCGGTGGCGCAAGTGGAACGGCGGCGACCACTGGGTGCACGAGTGCGTGTATCTCGGCAGCGACGAGTGGGGCGACTGGTTCGGGCAGCCTGCGGGCTGGCGCAGCCACCGCCCGGGCCGGGAACTCACCGCCGCGGCCGCGAACGTGACGCTCGTGCCGGCGAGCGGCGACTACGCACTGACGCACAACGTGAGCCCGCCCGCGACCTACCGCATCTACATCGACCTCGCGTGGGATGTGCACTGGGAGGGCGCGGAGCCGACCGGCATCGACATGGACCTCGACGTCGTGTGGGCGGTCGACGGGCGCGGCCTGTTCATCGACGACCGCGACGAGTGGGACGAGCACCGCGTCGAGTACGGCTACCCGCTCGATGTCGTCGAGCACCTCGAGTCGCTCGCCGTCGACCTCGAAGCGCGCGTGCGCGAGGGCGCCGCGCCGTTCGACGACTCCACCGCGCGGCGCTGGCTCGACAGGCTGGCGGCCGCCGTGCCCGCCTAGACTCGACGGGTGACCGCGAGCACGCCCGAGCACCAGCCCAACCGCGCCGACCTGCACAAGGACCCGGCGCGCGTGAGCGGCATGTTCGACCAGGTCGCGCGCGGCTACGACCGCACCAACACGGTGCTGAGCCTCGGCAACGACCGCATGTGGCGCGTGGCGACCACGCGCGCGGTCGCGCCCAAGCGCGGGGAGCGCATCCTCGACCTCGCCGCCGGCACGGGTGCGTCGAGCGTGTCGCTCGCCCGCAGCGGCGCAGAGGTCGTCGCGGCGGACTTCTCGCCCGGCATGATCGCCGAAGGGCGGCGCCGGCACGGCCCGGGTGCGCCGGGCGGCGGCATCCGCAATCTCTCGTTCGTCGAGGCGGATGCCACGGCCCTCCCGTTCGGCGACGACGAGTTCGACGCCGTGACGATGTCGTTCGGGCTGCGCAACGTGAACGACCCGAAGAAGGCGCTGCGCGAGCTGCTGCGCGTCACCAAGCCCGGCGGGAGGCTCGTGATCTGCGAGTTCTCGCACCCGCCGTCGCGCGCGTTCCGAGGGCTCTACCGCTTCTACAACGACCGCGTCCTTCCCGTCGTCGCGAAGACCGTGAGCTCGAACGCCGACGCGTACGACTACCTCAACGAGTCGATCAAGGACTGGCCGGATCAGCGGCGGCTTGCGGCGTGGATCCGCGAGGCGGGGTGGACGGATGTCGCGTACCGCAACCTCTCGCTGGGCATCGTCGCCCTGCACCGCGCCGTCAAGCCTGTCGGCGATCGTTAGGCTGGAACGGTGACCCCCTCAGCGCCGGGCTCGCGCATCGCGAGCAAGCTGGGCCTCACCGACCGCATCTTCGCCGGGCCGAGGTCCCGCCGGCTGATGGCGACCGTCGACGCAGGCCTCGAGCGCGTCGACGAGTGCCTGCGCACCGAGCTCCATGTCTCCGACGCGCTCGCCGACGCGACGAGCCGCTACCTCTACGACGCGGGCGGCAAGCGCGTGCGGCCCATGCTGGCGCTGCTGACCGCGCAGCTCGGCGAGGGCACGACCGACGAAGTCGTCCAGGCGGCGACCGCGCTCGAGCTCACGCATCTCGGATCGCTGTACCACGACGACGTGATGGACGCCGCCGACCGTCGCCGCGGAGTGCCCAGCGCACACGCGGTGTGGGGCAACAGCGTCGCGATCCTCACGGGTGACCTCCTCTTCTCGCGCGCGAGCCAGCTCATGGCCCGCAACGGCGAGCGCGCCATCCGGCTCCAGGCCGACACGTTCGAGCGCCTCGTGCTGGGGCAGATGCACGAGACCGTCGGCGCTCAGCCCGACGACGATCCGGTCGAGTTCTACCTGCAGGTGCTCGCCGACAAGACCGGCTCGCTGATCGCGGCGGCCGCAGAGGCAGGCGTGATCTTCTCGAACGCGCCGGCCGAGTACCAGAGGCCGATGTCGGTGTTCGGCGAGAAGGCGGGCGTCGCGTTCCAGTTGCTCGACGATGTGATCGACCTGTCCCCCGACCCCGCCGAGACCGGCAAGGTGCCCGGCACAGACCTGCGCGCGGGCGTCCCCACGATGCCGTACCTTCTGCTCGGCCGAGCCGACGACGACGAGTCGCGCGCGCTGCGCGGCCGGATCGACGAGGGTGTGGCGGCGATCGCCGAGGGCGCCGACCCGGCGGTGCTCGACGCCGACCTGGCTCTCCTTCGCGATCACTCAGCAACCGCCGCTACGCTCGACCTGGCGAATTCCTGGTCGCGCGACGCGATCGAGGCTCTGGCGCCCGTGCCCGACGGGCCCGTGCGCGAAGCGCTCACACGGTTCGCGCAGGCCGTCGCCGACCGCTCCAGCTAGTCGCGGCATTCGCGCTGCACAGCTCGCGTCTCGTCTCGCTTCGCTCGCTCATCGACCGAGTCATCCGGAAAGGATCACCATGACCAAGCTCAGGCTGGCCATCGTCGGCGCCGGCCCCGCCGGTATCTACGCCGCCGACATCCTCCTGAAGGCCGAGCGCAAGTTCGACGTCTCGATCGACCTCTTCGAGCAGCTGCCCGCTCCGTACGGGCTCGTGCGCTACGGCGTGGCTCCCGACCACCCCCGCATCAAGGGCATCATCACGGCCCTGCGCGAGGTGCTCGACCGCGGCGACATCCGCATCTTCGGCAACGTGCGCTTCGGCGAGGACATGACGCTCGACGACCTCAAGCGTCACTACAACGCCGTCATCTTCGCTACGGGCGCCGTGCACGACGCGTCGCTGAACATCCCCGGCATCGACGCGAAGGGCTCCTACGGCGCGGCGGACTTCGTGAGCTGGTACGACGGCCACCCCGACGTACCGCGCGAATGGTCGCTCGACGCCGCGTCCGTCGCCGTGATCGGCAACGGCAACGTCGCGCTCGATGTCGCGCGCATGCTCGCGAAGCACGCCGACGACCTGCTGCCCACCGAGATCCCCGAGAACGTCTACGCGGGGCTGAAGGAGTCGAAGGTCACCGACGTGCACGTGTTCGGCCGCCGCGGCCCCGCGCAGGTGAAGTTCACGCCCCTCGAGCTGCGCGAGCTCGGCGAGCTGAACGACGTCGACATGGTCGTGTACGACGAGGACTTCGACTACGACGAGGCCTCCAAGGCCGCGATCGCGAGCAACAAGCAGGTCATGGTGATCGACCGCGTGCTCCAGTCTTGGCGCCAGCGCCCCTCGGTCAACAACGAGGGCGGCACGGCGTCGCGCCGCCTGCACCTGCACTTCTACGCGAAGCCCGTCGAGGTGAAGACCGATGACGAGGCCCGCGTGTGCGCGTACGTGTACGAGCGCACGCGTCCGGACGGCGAGGGTGGTGTGGTCGGCACGGGCGAGCTGCGCGAGGTGAAGGTGCAGGCGCTCTATCGCGCGGTCGGCTACTTCGGCTCGCCCCTGCCGGGCGTGCCGTTCGACAAGCGCCACGGCGTCATCCCGAACCACGAGGGCCAGGTGCTGCGCAAGGACTCGAACGAGCGCGTGCCCGGCGTCTACGCGACCGGCTGGATCAAGCGCGGGCCGGTGGGTCTGATCGGCCACACGAAGTCCGACGCGATGGAGACGATCCGCCACCTCATCAACGACCAGGGGTCGTGGTGGCAGCCCGTCGACCCGTCCGAAGAGGCGATCCCGCGCCTGCTCGCCGAGCGCGGCGTCGCGTGGACCGATCTCGAGGGCTGGCACCGCCTCGACGAGCACGAGATCGGCCTGGGTGCGCCGCACGAGCGCGCCCGCATCAAGGTCGTGCCGCGCGACGAGATGGTGTCGATCTCTCGCGGCGAGTAGTCGCCGTCGGTTCGGGTGTCTTGCTGAGCGGCTCGTACGTCCGCCACGCGTAGCTGTACGTCAGGACCCACCAGACGAGCGCGAGCACGGCGACGACGGCGCCGGCGGCTCGGCGGCCATGGCGTCATCGTCCACGCGCGGGATGCGCCGCCGCCACTGCCGAAGCGGCCCGTCGCAATAGGCTGACGCCATGGCGGAGGAGTGGATCCCCGACATCCTGGGCGGGCCGTTCGAGCAGCTCACGCTGCCGCTCGGCGAGGACGACGAGGGTCCGGTCGTCGCGACGCTCGTGCGGAGCATCCGAAATCCCCTTCTGTCGCTGTTCAGCCCGCTGCGCGACGTGGACGTGCTCGCGGTGCACGGGTGGTCGGACTACTTCTTCCAGACCGAGCTCGCGGAGTTCTGGAACGGCCTCGGGGCACGGTTCTACGCGCTCGATCTGCGCAAGTACGGCCGCAGCATGCGGGCCGGGCAGACGCCGGGCTACGTGGCGCGACTCGACGAGTACGACGAGGACATCGAGGCGGCGCTCGACGCGATGGGCCATGGTGCCGGCTGGTCGAGAGGCGCGCGGCGGCTCGTGCTGCTCGGGCACTCCACGGGCGGGCTGACGCTCTCGCTGTGGGCGGCACGTCACGCCGGCCGTGCCGCCGCCGTCGTGCTCAACTCCCCGTGGCTCGAGCTGCAGCTCGGATCGGTCGCGCGGCAGGCCATCGCGCCACTCGTCGACCTCCGCGCGCGGATCGACCCGCTCGGACAGCACCCCGCCGTCGACCTCGGCTTCTACACGCGTGCGCAGACCGAGGTCGGCGTGCTGCCGGCGCCGGCGTACCGGACCGACTGGCGGCCTCCGCGCGGCTTCCCGACGCACCCGGGGTGGCTCGCCGCCGTGCTCGAGGGGCACCGGCGCATCGCAGCGGGCGTCGACGTCGGCGCCCCCACGCTCGTGCTCCTGTCGGCGCGGTCGACGCCTCCGCTCTCGTGGAGCGAGGACATGACCTCGAGCGACTCGGTGCTCGTGGTCGACGACATCGCGAAGTCGGCGACCAAGCTCGGCAGGCTCGTCACGATCGCGCGCATCGAGGGCGCGATCCACGACGTCTTCCTGTCGCGACCGGGACCGCGTGCCGAGGCGTACGCGGTGCTGAGGAGGTGGGTGACCGGATGCCTCGCGTCGAGGCATCCGTGAATCGCCGCTCCCGGTGCGTGCCGCCTAGCCCTCGGGCGCGAGCGCGAGGACGGGCGCGAGGTTGTCGCGTGTGAGGCTGATCCACGGGCCCGCGGGATCGATGAGCACTCCGTCGAGCCCGGGCTCGGTGATCAGCACGGCGGCGAGCTGGGCGGGCGTCATCGGAACGGGCTGCGTGCCGCGGTCGAGAGCGATGACCTCGAGCGGGTGCGAGAAGATCTCGAGCAGGCGCTTGCCGTCGTTCGCACGCGCCTCGGAGATGCCTGGACCCTGCTCCGTCTGGCCGACCGACACCCACAGCTTCGCGTCGACGAGCGCGCGGCCGATCTCGGTCGCCGTCTGCGGGGTGCGCTCGCCCGAGACGAGGCGCTTGATCGGGAACTCCGTGCCGCCCGCCTCTTCGACGATGCGCTCGAGCAGCTCCCGCGGGATCACCGCACGGCTCTGCCCCGACGCGGGGTCGAGCACGAGACCGGCGTACGTCCCGGCGAGGACGTACCGGAGCACGGATGCCACGGGCTGCGCCATCGCGGACGTTCCGGTGTCGCCGTCGGCGAGCACGCTCGCCCGCAGCGCGCCCAATCCGCTGTACGCGACGGCGAACTGCTTGTCGCCCGCTGTCAGCATCGCGAGGGGGAGGTTCTCGCCCGCGGCGAGGAGGGCGCGGGCGTCGCCCTTCACGCGCAGGAAGAGGTGGCCCTGCAGCAGCTGCCGCGCGACCGCCATCACGTCTCGGCCAGTCGGCTCGGCGGGCAGCTTCGCGAGAGCGTCGCGCAGAAGGACGTTGTCGGACGCCTGGGCGCCCGAGCCCGCCGCGTGCTCGGCGGCCTGTGGCGACGGTGACGGCGGCTGCTGCGCAGGGGTGGTGGCACGGCCGTAGGTCGAGAGCGAGATGCCGACGTGTGGGACCGACTGGTCTGCGGCCGCGCCGGGCGCGGCATCCGTGTCTGCCGCGTCCGCGTCGGACGGCGCCACGGATTCGGGCTGTTCGTCAGGCGTGCGCTTGCCGCGCGAGAAGAGGGCCATCGCTCGAGCCTAGGCGTCCGTCCTGGATGCCGTGTGCGGATCATCCGAGCACTCGGTGTTCACCTCGAAGGACGCGCTCGAGGATGATCCGAGCGGCATGGAGACCGGGCTTGCCGAGGGATTCGAGCAGCTCGACGAACTGCTCGCCGCGAAGCGCTGACGCTGTCGGCAGGGGTGCCGCACGTCGGCGGTGCGTCCTAGGGTCGGAGCATGGCCTCGCCCCGCATCACCCTGACCATGCCCGGCCCCGACGGCGATCGCGAGGTCAGCGTGTCGAACCCCGACCGCGTGCTGTGGCCCGAGGTCGGGATCACCAAGCGGGAGCTCGCCGAATACCTCATCACGATCGCCGAGCCGTTCCTCGCCTCGAACGGAAACCGCCCCGTGTCGCTCGAGCGGTTCCCCGAAGGGGTCGACGGCGAGCGCTTCTACTCGAAGAACCCTCCCAAAGGGGCGCCCGCGTTCGTCGAGTCGCGAACCGTGACGTACAACAGCGGGCGGCGGCATCCGCAGATCGTGTTCACCGAGATCGCCGCGGCCGTGTGGGCGGTGCAGATGAACACGATCGTTTTTCACCCGTGGGCCTCGCTCATCTCGAACACCGACAACCCGGTCGAGCTGCGGATCGACCTCGACCCGCAGCCGGGAACGGACTTCGCGGATGCCGCGGCCGTCGCGCCCGCGATGCGCGACGTGCTCGCCGAGGCGGGGCTCACGGCGTTCCTCAAGACGAGCGGCAACCGGGGGATCCACATCTTCTGCCCGATCAAGCCGGAGTGGGAGTTCCTCGACGTGCGGCACGCCGTGATCGCCGCCGGCCGGGAGCTCGAGCGGCGCATGCCCGACAAGGTCACGATGAACTGGTGGAAGGAGGAGCGCGGCGAGCGCATCTTCATCGACTTCAACCAGGCCAACCGCGACCGCACGATGGCGGGTGCGTACAGCCCGCGCGCGCTGCCCCACGCCAGCGTGTCGACTCCGCTCACGTGGGACGAGCTCGAGGCGGGGGTGGACCCTGCCTCGTTCACGGTGCGCTCGATCCCGCAGCGCCTCGCCGACATCGGCGACCCGTGGGCCGACCTCCTCGCGAAGCCCGGTCGGATCGACACGCTGCTGGAGTGGTGGCAGCGCGACCTCGACGACGGGCTCGGCGAGCTGCCCTTCCCTCCCGACTTCCCCAAGATGCCGGGTGAGCCGCCGCGCGTGCAGCCGAGCCGCATCAATCCCGAAAACTGGCCCAAGGAGGAAGGATGACCGAGCGCACGCCCCTCGCCGACCGGCTCGTGGCGCGTCTGCTGCAGACGCCGTGGCTCACACGGCTGCCGATCCCTCTCTATCGGGCAGGCTTCGGGTGGATCTTCGGCGAAAGGCTCGTGATGATCGAGCACCTTGGCAGGGTCTCGCACGAGCCGAGGTACGGCGTCGTCGAGGTGGTCGAGCGAACGCCGAACGCCGTGCGCGTCGCGTCGGGGCTCGGAGAGCGTGCGCAGTGGTATCGAAATCTGCGCGCGAACGGCGTCGCGTACCTCAGTCTCGGTCGCCGGCGGCGCGTGCCGGCGGCAGTGCGGATGCTCGACGCCGATGAGTCCCGGACGGTGCTCGAGCGCTATGCGCGACAGCATCCGCAGGCGTGGAAGCACCTGTCATCGGCGATGGACTACGCGGCCGGAGGGCACGCGCAGATCCCGGTCGTCGAGTTCGGGCCGCCGGGCCGGACTGACGATGCCGAACCTGTGCGCGGCACTCCGCGTGCGGGATACTCGCGATAGCCCTTGTCGCGACCCTTGCAGGAGGGGCCATGACCGCCGTGTTCGAGTTCCTTGCGCTGCATCCGGTCATCGTGCTGTTCCTGCTCATCGGACTGGGCGCGGCGCTCGGACAAGTGCGCGTCGGCGGCGTGTCGCTCGGTGCGGTCGCGGTGCTCCTCGTCGGCATGGCGATCACGGCGTGGGGCGTCGCGCTCGGCGTCTCGATCGAGCTGCCGGCCGCGATCGGCGATGTCGGTCTGGTGCTGTTCGCCTTCTGCATCGGGATCATCTCGGGACCGGGCTTCTTCAACGCGATGAAGTCGTCCTGGGCGCTCATGCTGGTCGTGACGGGCATCCTCATCGTCGGAGCCGCGGCGGCGTTCGGCCTGGGAGTCGCGTTCGGGGTGTCACCCGTCACGATCGCGGGAACCTTCGCGGGCGCGGTGACGAACACCCCTGCACTCGCGGCGACCGGCGGCAGCGCCGAGGCGACCGTCGGCTACGCGAGCGCCTACATCTTCGGCGTCATCGGGGCGCTGGTCGTGGCCGCGCTCGCTCTGCGCCACCGCGCCGCCGACACGGATGCGCCCGCGCCGATCATCGACAAGGCGGTCGAGATCGACACGACGTCGATGCCGACCGCCGACGAGCTCTCGAAGCGCCACGGCCGACGCGTGCTGTTCTCGCGCGTGATGCCCAAGGACGGCGAGATCGAGGCGGTCGGACCCGACACCCAGCTCACTCCGGGCGCGGTCGTCAACGTCGTCGGCCCGAGCGACGCGGTGGAGGCCGTCAGCGACGAGATCGGCCACACGGCGGCGGTCGACATCGTGGGTCAGCGCTCGGAGCTGGACTTCCGTCGCATCATCCTGTCGAACCCGCGACTGGCAGGCCGAACGGTCGCGAGTCTCCAGCTGCGCGAGCGGCTCGGCGCGACGATCGTCCGCGTGCGTCGCGGCGACGTCGAGTTCGTCGCGACGCCGGATTTCGTGGTGCTGCAGGGAGATCGCTTGCGGGTCGTCGGCCCGAAGCGCTCGATGCCCGCCGTGTCGGAGTTCCTCGGAGACTCCGAGCGCGGCATGGCCGACACCAACCCGGTCGCCCTCGGGCTCGGGATCGCGCTCGGCCTGCTCATCGGCGCGATCCAGATCCCGCTCCCCGGAGGCGGCTACTTCGGCCTGGGGTTCGGGGCCGGCGCGCTCGTCGTCGGGCTCATCATGGGGCGCATCGGCCGAATCGGCCCTTTCGTGACCTCGCTGCCGAACACCGCGGCGAACGTGCTCGCCGAGCTCGGCCTGCTCATCTTCCTCGCGTTCGCGGGGACGAAGGCGGGATCGCTCATCGTCAGCGCGATCGTGTCGGGTGAGATCGTGACGCTGCTGCTCATCGGCGCCGTCGTCACCCTCACCGTGATGCTCGGCACGTATCTCATGCTGCGCCACGTGTTCCGGCTCGGCGGCACGCGACTGTCGGGCGCCATCGCGGGGACGCAGACGAACCCCGCGATCCTCGCGTTCGCGAACAGCCGCACCGGCCACGACGTGCGCGTCGCGCTGGGGTACCGCCTCGTGTATCCGGCTGCCATGGTGGTGAAGATCCTGCTCGCGCAGGTTCTCGTGACGCTGTGAGCTGGGGAGGTCAGACGAGGACGTCCGCCAGGTCGTAGGCCGACACCGTCTCGAGCTGGTCGTAGGTGCACGAACGCGGCTCGCGATCGGGACGCCAGCGCTCGAACTGCACCGTGTGACGGAATCGCCAGCCCTCGAGCTGGTCGTACCGGACCTCGAGCACGCGCTCGGGGCGGAGTCGCACGAACGACGAATCGGCTCGCGACGGGGTGAAGCGCGACTTCTCGCCCTCGTTCCGGACCGGATTCCCGTCGGCATCTCGCTCGACGAGCGGATCCAGTTCGTCGACGAGCTCGAGCCGCCTCTGGTTGCTCCACGCCGCGACTCCGCCCACCGGGTACAGCTCACCGTCGTCGGAGTAGAGGCCGACGAGAAGCGAGCCGACGCCCTGGCCGGACTTGTGCACGCGATACCCCATCGCGACGACGTCCGCCGTGCGGGCGTGCTTGATCTTGAACATCGTCCGCTTGTTCGGGGCGTACGGCTGCTCGAGCGGCTTTGCGATCACGCCGTCGAGGCCGGCTCCCTCGAACTCCGACAGCCACCGCCGCGCGACCTCGGGGTCGTCGGTCGTGCGCGTCACGTGAACGGGGTGCGGCACGGTGCCGAGCAGGTCGACCAGCTCGGCACGCCGTGTCGAGTACGGCTCGGCCTGGAGGTCGCGGTCGCCCCGCGCGAGCAGGTCGAACGCGATGAACATCGCCGGCGTCTCGACCGACAGCTTCGCGACGCGTGACGCCGCGGGGTGGATGCGCTGAGTGAGCGACTCCCAGTCGAGCCGCTGCGCGCCAGGCTCGCCCTTGGGCACCACGACCTCGCCGTCGATGAGACACGGCTCGGGGAGGAGCCGCGAGAACGCCTCGACGAGTTCGGGGAAGTAGCGCGTGAGCGGCTTGGCCCCGCGACTGCCGATCTCGACGCTCGAGCCGTCCCACGACACGAGCGCGCGGAACCCGTCCCACTTCGGCTCGTAGCAGAGCCCGCCGGGCACGGCATCGGGGAGGGGCACTTCGGGGACCGACTTCGCGAGCATCGGCGCGGGGATGTCGTAGGCCATGCGTCCATCCTGCCGTGGGCCTCCGACCCCGCACAGGGCCGCGACGGATGCCGCGCCCGCCGGCCTCAGGACGCCGAGGGGCTCGACGCGGCGAAGATCGCCGCCGCCTCGGCGCGGTTCGCCGCACCGACCTTCGCGAGGATCGCCGACACGTGCACCGAGGCGGTCTTCGGGCTGATGAACAGCCGCCTGCCGATCTCGGAGTTCGTGAGCCCGTCCGCCACGAGCTCGAGCACCTGCAGCTCGCGCGGGGTCAGGCCGGCGATGGCACCGGATGCGGCGGCGGCATCCGCCCCGCCGAGCAGGCGCGCATGCGCGCCCAGCTCCTTCGCCCAGCGTGCGACGCGCGCGACGCCCTGCGGCGGAGCCTCATCGAGGATGCGCTCGAGCATGTGCGCGGCCTCGTCGCGCTCGCCGTTCGCGATGAGCGCTTCGGCGAGGCGCAGTCGCGCGACCTGGACGTGCCAGATCAGCAGGCCGCCGCCGGCGGGAGCCGCCGCGACTGCGCGCCAGCGCGCGACCCGCTCGGCGGCGGGTCCCGTGTCGCCGAGCGCCGCTCGCACGTAATCGCCCCATCGGCGGTTGATCTCGTGGTCGGCCCAGTCATCGAGCGCGCGCAGCAGCCGTTCCCGCTCCTCACCGTGCTCGTCCGGTGCGCTCGCGACGAGCAGCGACGCCGCGACGGCGGCGTACCTCCGGGTCGCCGGCTCCATGTCGCTCTCGACGACCTCGAGCGCGCCCGCGAGCGCCTCGCGTCGGCGTGCGTCGGCTTCGGGCGAGGGGCGGCCGACAGTGAACTCGAGCGCGGCATCCGCCTTGTCGAGGTGCCACCACGCACCCTTCTCGGGCTTGAGACGCTTCGTCTCGTCGATGGAGCCCCGCTCGCTCGCGAGCAGCTCCGCGCGGGCGGCGGCTTCGTCGTTCCACGCCAGGTGGGTCGCCGTCATCCGCACCGCCGACGTCCGCGAGGCCTTGTCGGAGAGCCGTCGCGCGCGCGTCGCGTACGCGAGCGCGTCGTCGGGACGGCCCACCGCGAACAAGGCGAACGCCAGGCCGTGGGCGATCGAGGTGCCCGAGCCGCGTTCGATGCCGGCTCGCACCGCCTCCGCGTAATAGCGCTCGGCCACCGCGGCAGCTTCCGCGAACCGTCCCAGACGCGAGAGCTGGTCGACGTGGGCGCTGCCGGCATAGGCGCGCAAGGGCGGATCGAGCTTCAGCGCGACCGCGCGCTCGAGCGGTCGAAGCGCCGCCGGCTGGTCGTCCTCGTCACCCGAGACGCGCCAGCCCTCGATCGTGAGCGCGACGGCGAGCGCCGCGTCGTCTCCCGCGGCCTCGGCGAGCTCGATCGCGCGGCTGGCGTGGTCGGCGGCCTCCCGGCCGTGCTCGCTGATCGCGAGGTTGGACATGGCGCGCGACATGAGCGCCTTCGCCGGCGTGGAGTCGATGCCCTCGAGCAGGCGCACAGCCTCTTCGAGGTCTTCGCGCCGCTCGCGGTGCTCCGCGTTGAACACCTCGACGAATCGCTGCCTCAGGAGCGCCGCACGCGTGAGCGGGTCGTCGACGCACACCGCGAGTCCCTCGTTCGCCGAGCGCAGCGCGCGATGGGCGTCGCCGAGGTCGTGCCACGCCTGCGCGGCCTCGAGGTGCAGTACGGGACGGGACGTGCCCGCGCGCGCTTCGGCATCCGGCACCTGGTCCCACAGCTCGGTGAGGCGCTCCGCGAGCTTGACCGAGGTCGCCGGCGCGAAGCTCGCACGCGAGAGGCGCAGAGCGCGCACGGTCGCGTCGAACGCCGCCGTGAGGTCGCGCGCGGCGAGCCAGTGCTCGGCGACCGCCGACACATCGTCGGGGGAGTCGGCCGGACGGTTCTGCTGCAGATACTCGGCGAACGCGCGGTGCACGCGCACGCGCTCGCTCGGCAGCATCTCGCCGTGCACGGCTTCGCGCGTGAGCGCGTGGCGGAACGAGTACCCCGCACCGGCGGCGAGCACGACCCGCGTGTCGATCGCCTCGCGCAGCGCGCGATCGAGTGTGCGGTCGTCGAGCATCGACACCGCCGCGAGCACGTCGTGATCGACGTGCATTCCGCCGGCGGCCATCGCGCGGACCGTCTCCTGCGCGGGGTCGCTCAACCGCGTATAGCGCGCGAGCACGAGGTCGCGCAGGGTGTCGGGGAGGCCGCGGTCGCCGAGGTCGACGAGCTCCTCGACGAGGAACGGGATTCCGCCGCTGCGTTCCGCGAGTCGCTCGACGCCCTGCGGGTCGATGCCGTCCGCGGTGAGGATGCTCACCTGCTCGGCGACCTCGGCGAGCGACAGCGGCTCGAGGTCGACGCGCACGAGGCCCGGGGTTCGGTCGAGCTCGGCGAGAACCGGGTGCAGCGGGTGGAACCGGTCGATGTCGTCGGAGCGGTACGTCGAGATGATCGTCAGATGGCGTCCCCGCAGCGTGCTCGCGAGCGTCTTGAGGAGCGCGAAGGTCGCGGCATCCGCCCATTGCAGGTCTTCGATGACGATCACGACGTGACGCGTCGCCGACAGGCTCTCGAGCACGACCTCGATCGCCTCGGCGAACTCGCCCGCCTGCTCGTCGTCCGCCGGAGCATCGGGCGCGAGGCCGGGCACGAGGGCCGCGAGCGCCGTGACCGCCGCGGGAGAGCCGGCGGCCTCGCGCAGCGCATCGGTGCCGACCTCGCCGTGGAGGTCGCGCAGCACGCGGCGGATGGGCCCGAAGGGCGCGCCGATCGGGCCGAGGTCGACGCACTGGCCGACGGCGACCACGAGCGGCAGCCCTTCGTCACGGCGCGCCGCGGCCTGCGCGAGCAGCTCCTGCACGAGACGCGTCTTGCCGATGCCTGCCTCGCCTCGCACGAGCACGGCTCGCGGGCGTCCGCGCCGGCCGTCGTCGAACGCGTCGAGCAGCGAACGCAGCTCCGCGCCGCGGCCGACCATGACCGAGGGAGTCCCCGTGGGGCGCATGAACATATCGTGTCACCTTCCGTGGCAGGGCGAGTGGCGGCGGTGGACCGGATGCCGCGTCACGCGTGGCGCGGACGCGACTTCCGGTCCCCACCGGCCGCCCGCGGGCGCGCGCTCGGCGCGGCCTCCGCGGGAAGGGCTGCCGCCGGGAGCGCGGCCGCCCCCTGTCGGCGTTCGCGCACCCGGAGCAGCAGCTCGTTCTCGCGCCGCAGAGCCTCGGCCCGGTGCCCGTCGAGCACGCTCGCGGCGAAAACCAGTTCGTTCATGTCGTCCTCCGTCGGCCGGTGCACAGCCGGCCACGACACTTACGGTCCTCCCTAAGGAGGGGTGGGCGAATCGGGCGAACGCCTTATCTTCCACGGCCGAGTACTCGCTGCGCGACGCCCCGCGCCCCGACTGATCGCACCCCTGCTTCCTCGCGAGTGAACGACTTCGCGTCGAGTGCACGGGCTGGGCGCGTGGCGAGGTCGTGCGCTCGACGCCAAGCCGTGCACTCGGCGAAGAGGGGGAGGGCGAGCGGGATCAGCCGAGGGTCGACGACAGGCGGCGGGCGACCTCGGCGGCCGGCATCCGCCTCGGGAAGACCGCGACCATGACATCGTCGTCCGCGGGCGTGCCCGACGGATCGGGGTGCACGCCGAACCGCCGCATCGCGTCGTCGAGCGCGGCCTGCAGCACCGACACGGGCACGCGCTTCGTGCCGCGCAGCAGGCGCCGCAGCACGTGGTTGTGGACGGCCGTGACGAGCGCGGCGAACCCGACCGCATCGACCGGGTCAAGGCCGGGGAGCGCGTCGCGCAGGTACTCGTCGAACAGTCGCTCGTAGCGGAAGACGGCCACGATCTCGCGGTTGCGCAGCGCGGGGACCTGCCGCACGACCGTGTACCGGCGGCGGGCGAGCTCGGGGTCGCGTGCGAAGTGACGGAAGGCGATGACGGATGCCTCGCACACCGCCTGCCACGGATTCTCGTGCGGCTTCGACAGGAAGGTCCGCAGCTGCTCGAGCAGCGCCTCGTGGTCGGCGAAGATCACGTCCTCCTTGCCGCCGAACTGGCGGAAGAAGGTCGAGCGGGACACGCCGGCGGCCTTCGCGATCTGGTCGACCGACGTCTGGTCGAAGCCCCGCTCGGCGAACAGCTCCACCGCAGCGGCGATCACCGCCGTGCGCGACGCCGAGCTCTGGTCGAGGTCTGTCATCGGCATGAGCCTAGAGCACGGCGTGTTCGCGCGCCCGGGTACGGAACTCCGGAGATTCGGCGCGGGACGCGCCGCATCCGCCCGATCCGGGCCCTCGGAGCCACGGTTCTCCGGAGTTCGGCGCGGCGGGCCGACGCGACGTTGTCAACCCGGTGGCAGCGGGACGGGCGACGGCGTTGACTGGGCGCATGCCGTCACTGTGGCGCACCGGAACGCAGCCGATCGAGGGAACCGAGTTCGAGCCTGGACGCCATCACGACGTCATCGTCGTGGGAGCGGGGCTGACGGGGCTGTGCACCGCGCTCATGCTGACCCGGGAAGGGCTCGACGTCGCCGTCGTGGACTCCGGACGCGTCGCAGAGCTCGCGACCGGCGGGAACACGGGCAAGGCCACGCTCCTGCAGGGCACGCGCCTGTCGACGCTGCGCCGCGACCACCCCGCGCCGCTCGTGCGTGCGTACGTCGACGCGAACCGGGACGGACTCGAGTGGCTCACGGCGTTCGCGATCGAGGCGGGCGTGCCGTCGACACGGCGGACCGCGGTGTCGTACGCGCAGACCCTCTCGGGCGTCGAACCGGTCGAGGCCGAGCTCGCGGCAGCCCGGGAGGCGGGACTCGCGGTGCGTCGGATCCCGGGACCGGACGGGGCGGAAGACGGCGGGACGCGGCATCCGTTCCCCTTCGCGGGCGGGGTCGCGCTCGACCACCAGCTCGCGATCGACCCCGTCGTCCTCGCGAACGCGCTCGCGCGGGCGTTCACGGCCGCGGGCGGGACGCTCCACACCGGCGTGCGCGTGCGGCACGCGCACGCTGCGCCGCATCCGTGGATCGAGACGGAGTCGGGGTACGCATCGGCCGACCACATCGTGCTTGCGACGGGCATGCCGATCGCCGATCGCGGACTGTACTTCGCGAAAGTCCGCGCGCTGAGGTCGTACTGCGTCGCCTTCTCGTACGACGGCGAGCTTCCGGACGGCATGTACATCTCGGTCGACGGGCCGACGCGATCGATCCGGCCCGTGGCGTCCGAGGACGGCCCGGTCGACCTCGCGCGCCTCGTCGTCGGGGGGAACGGGCACCCCGTCGGGCGCGGCGACTCCGAGAAGCACTGCGTCGAGGACCTCATCGCGTGGACGCGCCGGCATTTTCCCGGTGCCGAGCCCGTCGAGGTGTGGTCTGCCCAGGACTACGAATCGCACAACCTCGTGCCGTTCGTCGGCGCCCTGCCGCGCGGGCTCGGGCGCATCCGGTTCGCCACCGGCTACGCGAAGTGGGGGCTGACGAACGCGCCGGCCGCGGCGCTGCGCCTGTCGGCGGAGATCCGGCGCGTCCCGCGTCGCGAGCGGCCGCAGTGGATGGCCACGATCGGGCGGCGGCTCACGATGCCGGCCGACCTCGGGCGAGGAGGCGTCGAGAACCTCAAGATCGGGTGGGAGGCGGCCGCCGGATGGACGGGCGCGCTGCGCACGCCCGTGCCTGTGCCCGCACCGGCCGACGGCGAGGGCGTCGTCGCGAACCGCGCCGGACACCCGGTCGCCATCTCGACGGCCGACGGCACGACGAGGGCGGTGAGCGCCGTCTGCACGCACCTGGGCGGGGTCGTCTCGTGGAACGACGCGGAGTGCACGTGGGACTGCCCGCTGCACGGATCGCGGTTCGCCGCCGACGGCGCGCGCATCGAAGGGCCGGCGGTGCACGACCTCGAGCGGCTGCCCCGGACTGGCCGCGGGTCGGGAGCACGATCCGACGGGTAGTAGGCTTGATGACCGGCCGATCTCTCGACATCGAGAGATTTTCTGCGGCCGAAGCCACGTTCGCCCACGAAGGACTGCACTGTGGATCTTTACGAGTACCAGGCACGAGACCTTTTCGAGAAGTACGAGGTGCCGGTGCTCGCCGGCATCGTCGCCGACACCCCTGAAGAAGCCAAAGCCGCCGCCGAGAAGCTCGGCGGCGTCGTCGTGGTCAAGGCCCAGGTCAAGACCGGCGGCCGCGGCAAGGCCGGCGGCGTCAAGGTCGCCAAGACGCCCGACGAGGCGTTCGAGGCCGCGAAGGCGATCCTCGGCCTCGACATCAAGGGCCACGTCGTCAAGCGGGTCATGGTCGCCGCCGGTGCGCGCATCGCGAAGGAGTTCTACTTCTCGGTGCTGCTCGACCGCGCCAACCGCTCGTACCTCGCGTTGTGCTCGGTCGAGGGCGGCATGGAGATCGAGCAGCTCGCCGTCGAGAAGCCCGAGGCGCTCGCGCGCGTCCAGGTCGACCCGCTGACGGGCATCGACGGGGCGAAGGCGCTCGAGATCGCGAAGGCCGCGAACTTCGACGACGAGCTCGCCCCGAAGGTCGCCGACGTGTTCGTGAAGCTCTTCAACGTCTACAAGGGCGAGGACGCGACGCTCGTCGAGGTCAACCCGCTCGTGCAGACCGAGGAGGGCGACATCATCGCCCTCGACGGCAAAGTGACGCTCGACGACAACGCCGAGTTCCGCCACGCGTCGCACGCGCTGCTCGAAGACAAGGCGGCCGCCGACCCGCTCGAGGCCAAAGCCAAGGAGAACGACCTCAACTACGTCAAGCTCGACGGCGAGGTGGGCGTCATCGGCAACGGCGCGGGCTTGGTCATGTCGACGCTCGACGTCGTCGCCTACGCCGGTGAGCGCCACGGCGGCGTCAAGCCCGCCAACTTCCTCGACATCGGCGGCGGCGCGTCGGCGGAGATCATGGCCGCGGGCCTGGACGTCATCCTCGGCGATCCGCAGGTCAAGTCCGTGTTCGTCAACGTGTTCGGCGGCATCACCGCGTGCGACGCCGTCGCGAAGGGCATCGTCGGCGCGCTCGCCGAGCTCGGCTCGACCGCGACCAAGCCGCTCGTCGTGCGCATCGACGGCAACCGCGTCGAGGAGGGCCGCCGCATCCTGCAGGACGCGAACCACCCGCTCGTCACGCTCGCCGCCACGATGGACGAAGGCGCCGACAAGGCCGCTGAACTGGCGAACCAGGCCTGAGCGCGACGCTTCGACGAGCTCAGCGACCGAAGATAAGGAACAGGAATGTCGATCTTTCTTGACAAGGACTCCAAGGTCATCGTCCAGGGCATCACCGGCGGCGAAGGCACGAAGCACACCGCGCTCATGCTGAAGGCGGGCACGCAGGTCGTCGGCGGCGTCAACGCGCGCAAGGCCGGCACGACCGTGTTGCACACCGACGAGAGCGGCGCGGCCGTGGAGCTGCCCGTGTTCGGGACCGTGGCCGAGGCGATCGAGAAGACCGGCGCGGATGTGTCCATCGTCTTCGTCCCCGCCGCCTACACGAAGGACGCGATGGTCGAGGCCATCGACGCCGAGATCCCACTGCTCGTCGTGATCACCGAGGGCGTGCCGGTCGGTGACACCGCCGAGGCCTGGGCGTACGCGAACTCCAAGGGCGACAAGACCCGCATCATCGGCCCGAACTGCCCCGGCATCATCACGCCCGACGAGTCGCTGGTCGGCATCACGCCGGCCAACATCACCGGCAAGGGCCCGATCGGCCTCGTGTCGAAGTCGGGCACGCTCACATACCAGATGATGTTCGAGCTGCGCGACATCGGGTTCTCGACGGCGATCGGCATCGGCGGCGACCCGATCATCGGCACCACGCACATCGACGCGCTCGCCGCGTTCGAGGCCGACCCCGAGACGAAGGCGATCGTCATGATCGGCGAGATCGGCGGCGACGCCGAGGAGCGCGCGGCCGACTTCATCAAGGCCAACGTCACCAAGCCCGTCGTCGGCTACGTCGCCGGCTTCACGGCGCCCGAGGGCAAGACGATGGGTCACGCGGGCGCGATCGTGTCCGGCTCGGCCGGCACCGCGCAGGCGAAGAAGGAGGCCCTCGAGGCCGCCGGCGTCAAGGTCGGCAAGACTCCGAGCGAGACGGCTGCGCTCATGCGCGAGATCATCGAGTCGCTCTGACGCGAGACTCACGAGGGGTCGGATGCCGCGGCATCCGACCCCTCTGCCGTCGGGCTAGGGTGGCACCATGCCGCTGACCGGAACGTACGCACCAAGCAAGGCAGAGTGGGCTCGCAAGCAGGCTGAGCGGTACGAGGAGTCCGCCGGCGCCGAGGCCAACGAGCTGCGGGGCAAGCCGATCATCGTTCTGACCACGGTCGGCGCGAAGACGGGCGCGCTGCGCAAGACCGCGCTCATGCGCGTCGAGCACGACGGGCGCTACGCGGTCGTCGCGTCGAAGGGCGGGTCGCCCGACGAACCGAAGTGGGCGGGCAACATGCGCAAGCACCCGCACGTCGAGCTGCAGGACGGTCCGGTCAAGAAGGACTACCTCGCGCACGAGGCCGCGGGGGCCGAGCGCGACGAGTGGTGGGCACGTGCCGTCGAGGCGTGGCCCGACTACGCCAACTACCAGACGCGCACCGACCGGCTCATTGCGGTGTTCGTTCTCGAGCCGATGGAATGACCGCCGGGGCGGTGGGTCAGCCCTCGTAACCGATCAGCCACGTGACCCCGAAGCGGTCGGTCACCTGACCGTCGTGGTCGCCCGGCGCGATCGCGTCGCCGGGTCCGTCGTCACGCCCGAAGTCGGCGTAGGTGTGCAGCTCGACGTCGCCGCCGAACACCGAGCGGTAGAAGGTCAGCGCGTCGCGGGCCGTGCCGGCGAAGCGCAGGCAGGGGGTGGGGCCTGTCATGCCCGAAACCTACTCCCGGGCGGCCCACGCAACGGGAGGGGGACGCCTGGCGGCATCCCCCTCCCGTGAATGCGGGCGCGTCAGGCGATGCCGAGCGCCGCCTCGATCGGTCCGCGGGCGAAGTAGATCGCGAAGCCTGCTGCGACCACCCACAGCAGCCAGTGCACGCGCTTCGCACGGCCGGAGAAGGCGTTCACGAGCACCCAGCTGATGAAGCCGGCGCCGATGCCGTTGGCGATCGAGTACGTCAGCGGCATGACTGTCGCCGTGAGGAACACCGGCAGCAGGACGCGGAAGTCCGTGAAGTCGATGTTCTTGATCTGGGCGAGCATCATCGCGCCCACGAGCACGAGGGCCGCCGCCGCGACCTCGCCGGGGACGAGCGACGTGAGGGGCGTGAAGAACATCGCGAGGAGGAACAGCAGACCCGTGACGATGTTCGCGAGGCCCGTGCGCGCTCCCTCTCCGATGCCGGAGCCGGACTCGACGAACACGGTCGCAGACGACGAGGAGGTGCCACCGCCGACGACGGCGCCGACGCCCTCGATGATGAGCGCCGACTTGATGCGGGGGAAGTCGCCTCGACCGTCGGCGAGGCCCGCTTCGTTGGCGAGGCCCGTCATCGTGCCCATGGCGTCGAAGAAGTTCGAGAACACGAGCGTGAAGACGATCATCACGAGGGCGATGATGCCGACCTTGCCGAGATCGAACCCGAAGTCGATCGCGCCGACGAGGCTGAAGTCGGGCAGCGCGAAGATTCCCGCCGAGCTGAGGTCGAGGCCGAGCGCGTCGGGCCAGATCGCGTTGACGATGTACGAGACGATCGTGCCGCCGATGAGGCCGAGCAGCAGCCCGCCCTTGACCCGCAGGGCGATGAGGATGCCCGCGAGCACGAGCGTGATGATGAACATCAGGGTGCCGATCGAGCCGACCGAGCCGCCCACGCCGAGGTCGAGCGGCGGGGACGGGTTGCCCGTTGCGGTGACGAACCCGGCGTTGACGAAGCCGATGAACGCGATGAACAGGCCGATGCCGACCGTGATCGCGAGCTTGAGCTGCACCGGCACGGCGTCGAAGATCATCTTCCGCAGTCCGGTTGCGGCCAGCAGCACGATGATCAGACCGTTGATGACGACGAGCGCCATCGCCTCGCCCCACGTGACCTGCCCGACGACCGAGAACGCGACGAAGGCGTTGATGCCGAGGCCCGCCGCGAAGGCGAACGGAAGCCGCGTGACGAGGCCGAACAGGATCGTCATGAGGCCCGCCGTCAGCGCGGTCGAGGTCGCGACGGCGGCGGACGAGAGGGTGGTGCCGTCGACATCCGGCGTCGCGAGGATGATCGGGTTCAGGATGACGATGTAGGCCATCGTCACGAACGTGACGATGCCGCCTCGCACCTCCGTCGCGATCGTCGAGCCTCGTCGGGTGATCTCGAAGAAGCGATCGAACGCGTTCTTCGGCTCTGCCTCGGGCGGCGCGGTGCCGGTCTCCTCGGCGGACTCGGGCGGGGCGGGCGGAGTGCTTGTCATGTGGGGCCCTTCGGCTCTCAGGGAAGTTTCAGGAACCGACGTTACCCCGCGAAGGTCTCGCGAGTGGTTACAGGGGCACGCGCCGTCCACTGGGTAGGGTCGATCGCGCATGCATCGCCTCGTCGTGGCCCTTCTCGCCGCCTTCGATGCCGCCGTCGCGGCGGCGGTCGGATTGGCGGCCGTCCTCGCGCCCCTCACGGTGCTGTTCGTGTTCGGCCTCGGCGACGCGGCTGACTGGCGCGCGCTCTGGCCGGCCGGGGCATCCGTGTGGCAGCTCGGTCATCTCGTCCCCCTCGAGATCGCGCTTCCCGGCGACTTCCTGGCCGATGCGGGCATCGATGCGGATGCCGCGACCTTCGTGCTCTCGCTCGCCCCGCTCGCGTTCGCTGTGTTCACGGCCGTGTTCGCGGCGCGGTCGGCGATCCGCGCGTCGCGCGCCGACGCGTGGATGACGGGCGTCGCGACCGGCTCGCTCGTATTCGCGGCGATCGCCTTCGCCGTATGGAGCACGTCTGGCAACGAGATCACGACGGCGGTCGCATGGCGGGCGATCGTCGTCCCGGCGGCCGTGTTCGCGGTGCCGGCGATCGTCGCAGCGGTGGTCGCCGAATGGAGCGAGGCGGGTGCGGGTCTCATCGCGCGCATCCGTGACCGCGTCGAGGCGTCCGCGGGCGGGTGGGCGGATGCCCCGGCCCTCATCGCACGCGGCACCGGCGTCGCCGCGGCAGGTTTCGTGGGCCTGGGCGGCATCGCCGTGACGGTCGCCCTCGTCGCGCGCGGGGGAGAGGCGATCGCGCTGTTCCAGTCCTCGCACGTCGACGCCCTCGGAGCCGCGATCTTGACGCTCGCGCAGCTCGCCTACCTCCCGACGCTCGTCGTGTGGGGCGGCGCGTTCGTGGCCGGGCCCGGCTTCGCGCTGGGCACCGGCACGGCGGTCTCGCCCGCCGGCACGCAGCTCGGGGTCGTCCCGGGGATCCCCGTGCTCGGGGCGGTGCCTGAGACGACGTCGACGCTCCTCCTCCTGCTCGCGCTGCTCCCCGTGGGCGTGGGAGTGCTCGCGGGGTGGGTCGTGCGCTCGCGCATGGCCGCGCCGCGCGCGGCCCTCGCCGAGCCCGTGCCCGTCGCGGCGGCCGATCCCGAGCGCGACGAGGCGCTTGCCGCGCTGCTGGCGACGGGAGCGCCCGTCGAGGTGGCGCCCGAGACCCGGATCGACGAAGAGGCGGATGCCGAGCCCATTGCCCCCAGGATCGTCGTGACCCTCGGCATCGCCGTCGCCACCGGCGCGATCTCCGCGCTGCTCGCGTGGGTCGCCTCGGGGTCGGTGGGTCCGGGGCGCCTCGCCGAGGTCGGTCCCGCGCCGGGTGCCGTCGCCCTCGCCGTCGGAGTCGAGGTGCTCGTCGGCGCCGCGATCCTGATCCTGTCGCCGCGGCGGTCCGGGCGGCGGCCGCTCACCGGGACTGCGGCCCCGGGGGGCCCCGAAGCCGACGGGTAGACTGGGCGCGTGCTCACGGTCGCCGTCCTCATCTCGGGCGGGGGGTCGAATCTGCGAGCCCTGCTCGACGCGGCGGCGGATCCTGACTTCCCTGCGCGCGTCGTCGTCGTCGGCGCCGATCGCGAGGCGGACGGATTCCGCCACGCCGAGGAGTACGGCATCCCGACCTTCATGGTCCCGTTCGAGCAATTCGCCACCCGCGAGGAGTGGGGCGAGCAGCTGGGCGCGCAGCTCGACGTCTGGGCGCCCGACCTCATCGTGCTGAGCGGCCTCATGCGGCTGCTGCCGGCGTCCCTCGTCGAGGCGTGGTCGCCTCGCGTCATCAACACCCACCCGGCGTACCTCCCCGAGTTCCCCGGCGCGCACGGCGTGCGAGACGCTCTCGCCGCGGGCGTCGACCGCACCGGCGCGAGCGTCATCGTCGTCGACCGCGGAGTCGATACCGGCCCGATCCTCGCGCAGGAGCGCGTGCCCGTGCTGCCCGGCGACGACGAGCATGCGCTCCACGAGCGCATCAAGCCCGTCGAACGGCGCCTTCTGATCGACGTCGTGCGCCGCA
Source organism: Microbacterium immunditiarum (assembly GCF_013409785.1). Classification (NCBI taxonomy): domain Bacteria; kingdom Bacillati; phylum Actinomycetota; class Actinomycetes; order Micrococcales; family Microbacteriaceae; genus Microbacterium; species Microbacterium immunditiarum. Next base: position 3,491,723 of record NZ_JACCBV010000001.1, on the reverse strand, counting down.
TCGCGACCGGCGAGCTCGACCTCACCGCCGCCGCCGCGGCCTAGACCCTTCACCGAACCCGAGACTGCAACAGGAGCCCCCATGGCAGGCCCGCGCCACGATCCCGCCCTCTACCGCGACCGCGATGTCGTGCCGATCCGTCGCGCGCTCGTGTCGGTGAGCGACAAGACGGACCTGCTCGTCCTCGCCGAGGCGCTCGCCGCCGCGGGCGTCGAGATCGTGTCGACGGGCGGCTCGGCCTCGCTGCTGCGCGACGCGGGCTACGCCGTGACCGATGTGTCGAGCATCACCGGCTTCCCGGAGTCCCTCGACGGGCGCGTCAAGACGCTGCATCCGTCGGTCCATGCGGGCCTGCTCGCCGATCTGCGCCTGGAGGACCACGAGCGTCAGCTCGAAGAGCTCGGCATCCGGGCGTTCGAGCTCGTCGTCGTGAACCTGTACCCGTTCATGGAGACGGTCGCGTCGGGCGCCGTCTCCGACGACGTCATCGAGCAGATCGACATCGGCGGACCGGCGATGGTCCGCGCGTCCGCGAAGAACCACGCGAACGTCGCGATCGTCGTCTCGCCCGAGGCGTACCCGGCGATCATCGACGCTGTCCGCTCGGGTGGCACGACCCTCGCGCAGCGCCGCCAGCTCGCGGCGCGCGCGTTCGCCCACACCGCGGCGTACGACACGGCGGTCGCGACGTGGTTCGCCGAGGGCACGCTCGCCGAGGGCGTCGCCCTCCCCAGGCACCTCACGATCAAGGCCGAGCGGCTCGCGATGCTGCGCTACGGCGAGAACTCGCACCAGCGCGCCGCGATCTACACGACCCTCGGCGGTCACGGCATCGCCCAGGCGAAGCAGCTGCAGGGCAAGGAGATGTCGTACAACAACTACGTCGACGCGGATGCCGCCCTCCGCGCCGCGTTCGACATGATCAAGCCCGCCGTGGCGATCGTGAAGCACGCGAACCCGTGCGGCATCGCGGTAGCGGCGCCCAACGCCCTCGACCCCATCGCGAGCGCGCACCTGCGTGCGCACGAGTGCGACCCGGTGTCGGCGTTCGGAGGAGTCATCGCCGCCAACCGCACGGTGACGCTCAAGATGGCCGAGAACCTGCGCGACATCTTCACCGAGGTGATCGTCGCGCCCGACTTCGAGCCGACGGCCCTCGAGCTGTTCCGCGAGAAGAAGAACCTGCGCATCCTGCAGCTTCCGCCGGACTGGCGGCAGGAGCGCATGGATGTGCGCCTCATCTCGGGCGGGCTCCTGCTGCAGGACGCCGACCGCTTCCCCGACGACATCGAGTCGGTCGCGAAGGACTGGCAGCTCGTGTCGGGCGATCGCCCGGCCGAGTCCGAGATGACGAACCTCATCTTCGCGTGGAAGGCGTGCCGCGCGGTCAAGTCGAACGCGATCGTGCTCGCGAAGAACTCCGCGACCGTCGGCATCGGCATGGGCCAGGTCAACCGCGTGGACTCGTGCCGCCTCGCCGTCGAGCGCGCAGGGGGCCGCGCGGCCGGGTCTGTCGCGGCATCCGACGCGTTCTTCCCCTTCGCCGACGGACCGCAGGTGCTCATCGACGCCGGCATCTCGGCGATCGTGCAGCCCGGCGGGTCCGTGCGCGACGAGGAGGTCATCGGGGCCGCGCGTCAGGCGGGCGTCACGATGTTCTTCACGGGCGAGCGCCACTTCTTCCACTGAGCCCGCGCGCGTCGGGCGCTCGATGGGGAGTTCTCCCCATCGCGGCGGCACGCGCGGCCTGCCTAGGGTTGCCGCGGGTGGAGGTCCTGCATTGATGACGATTTTGCCGAATGAGCTCGAGCCGGAGCGCGTCCTCGACGGTGATCGCGGATGAGCGCGATCAAGCCGATCATGCGCGAAGTGCGCGAGGCGGTGCTCCAGGGGTTCGTGCACGCGAAGGACAAGCTCCATCAGGTCGCCGACAACGTATCGGGCCACATCGACGACGTCGTCCGGGGCGTGCGCGACGTGGACGTCTTCGACGACCGGCCCGACACGCCTCACCTGCCCGACCCGAAGCGGCCCGGCTTCAACTCGGACGGAACGATCGACCCCGAGGTCTTCCGGACGCCGAGGGATGGCGCGTTCTACTGGTCCGGCATGTGGCCCCGCAACGGTCAGGAGATCGCGGGGAGGATCGCCGCGGACAACAATGGGACGACGCTCGAGATGCTCATCGAGGCCCGGGGCGTCGCCATGCCCGAGTGGGACGCCGACAACCCGGCCGCGGTCGCGACCTGGACGCAGGTCTCGGAGGCGTACGCCTCGGGGGCGTCCGGCACGGTTCGCGCGGTGCTCGGTGAGAACATCCGGCCGGATGCCGTGTGGTGGGCCGAGCTCGACCGCCTCAAGGCGAACCCGGAGGTCACGCAGGTGGTCCGCATCGACCCCGATACCCTTGTCGAGTCGGTGATCTGGCCGGAATGAACGCGATGGAGACGAGCGTGGAAGACGCACGGGTGAGCCAGGCGATTGTCGAGTACCTCGCCAAGGGGCGGTCGCCCTTCCCCAAGTCCGATGAGGACGCTGTCATCGCCTTCGCCGGCGGCGCGGAGCCGGAGGCGCTGCTCGCGCACGTGAAGGGGCTCACCGGCGAGATGATGTCGATCGAGGTCGACTGGTCGGCCAGGACCCTGTCCGAAGGCGGGCGGGAAGCGCAGCGGATCATGGCTGAGCGGCATCCCGAGCTCGGTCAGAACGCGCTGGAAGCGCTGTATTGGATGTTCACGTACAACTGGCGTTAGCCGGCCGCCACCGCGGGCCGGCCGTCGCACCCCTCTGTGCGGTCGAGCGACTGATTCACACCGCCGCGCATGGCACGTGGGGAGAAGTACCCATGGTGCGTTCCGCGGGCGTTTCCGTACATTCGAGGCCTGGAGGTCGTTGCCGTGGGAATGATGTTGCCGAACGAGCTTGTCTGGATCATGGAGAAGCTCGGATTCGAGTGGCCCGATATCGATGAGGACGAGGTCCGCAAGGGCGCCGTGTTGGTGCGCAACTTCGGGTCGGACCTGGAGTCGGTTGTCCAGGCCGTGGACCGGAAGATGAACGGCGATCTGGCGTCGGCGCTGGGTGGCCAGTCGGGCCCGGCCACGCTGAGCGCGTGGAACACGAACCGGTCGCAGAATCTGCAGAAGCTCATCGACATAATGCCGCCGGCGGCGACGGCGATGGACGTCGGCGCGGATGTCATCTTCGGCTTGAAGATGAAGGTGATCGTGGATGTGACGTCCACGATGATCACGCTGGTCGCGATGCTGACCAATCCGTTCACGGCTGCCGGTGCCGGTCCGATGCTGCTCATCAAGAAGAAGCTCCTGAACGCCGCGGTCGACATCGTGGTCGAGCAGCTGCTGAATCAGCTGGCGCCGATGGTGATCGAGCCGATGGCGGACCAGCTGCCCGCGGTGATCGACGCGATCCTGGATGCGCCCATGGTGGAAGGCGCGGTGGGCGACTCGGATGAGTTCCAGGCCGATCTGGCGGCGCTGGAAGAGGCCCAGTCGACGATGAAGCTGCACGGAGAGGACGTCGCGTCGTTGACGTCGAACTTCTTCGCGGAGTTCTCGGCCCTCGACTTCGGAGGCGACGGATGAGGCCCGGGGATGTCGTCAGGCGAGCTGCCGACGCAGTGCGGGACGCGGCGACGCAGTCGGGCAGGCTCCGTGGCGTCGCCGACAACCTCGACAACCACCTCGACTCGGTCATCAGGCAGATCCGAGACGTCGACAAGTACGACAGCACGGTGACCACGCGCGGCACGAACACCAAGACGACGTACTGGGACCGCGAGACGGGGCGACCCGGCTCGGAGCGGGGGACGATCCGCGAGGACTTCGGCGGCGGCGACCGCGGCGACAACGCGACGGAGATCGGCAACCTCGGGAGCTCGACGGATCACGGCGGCCACTTGGGCGGGCACCGGTTCTTCGGCGATACGCCCGATCCCGGCATCATTCCCCAGGCCGGCAACCTCAACACCGGCGCGTGGAAGAAGATGGAGAACGAGTGGGCGGCCTGGGTCGCGAACGGCTACCAGGTCGACTACCGCATCGACATCTACCCGCCCGGCGCGGTGCGCCCGGATGCGCTCGAAGTCGAGTACGTCGTCACGAACCCGAGCACGGGCGACGAGGTCTACCGCAACTTCCCCAGCTTCTGGAACGAGGCCGGCGAGAGCTTCGACCGCAAGTACTCGCGAGACATGCCCGGCCTTCCCTGACCCCGGCCGACCCTAGGAGAACCTCTTGTCCACGAATGTGACCGCTGACCTCATCCGCGCGCTGATCGAGCACATGCGCGGTGCCGGCGATGACTGGGAGTCGTTCGCGATGGTGATCGAATTCCGGGGCGAGCAGCTCGCGGGGACTCACGGCTACGCGTACTCACCGGGTGGCGCGGTGTCGCCGGTCGCTTCGCGCCCGACCGGCATCAAGCCCGCGCTGGACGCGTACACCGAGAGTTACTACAAGCCCGGGGAGGCGCTCCCCGTGGCGATCCTGGTGCAGTTCGATCGCGTCAAGGGCGAGTACGAGGTGACATTCGAAGACACGGATGCCACACGCTGGCAGGTGACGCCGGAGAACATCGCCACCATCGCCGAGCAGCTGCGTCCGAAGCTCGACTGATCGCGTCGCGCGGCGGGGCGGCAGCTCCGATCAGGGGCGGGATGCGGGGCTGGGTACTGTGGACCGGGGCAACGGGCGTCATGAGGAGCATTCGGAGGCAGCCGGCGGCATGATCTGGGAGATCCACGAGCAGGAGCGCGTCATCGAGGGGATCGACGCCTCCGGGCGGCCCGACCCTGCCTACGCGGCGGCTCTCGGGCTGCTCAGTGCGCCCTTCGGCCGCCGCGCGCTCGCGCTGGCGTGCGACCTCGCCATCTGGGTGGTCATCCAGCTCCCCCTGTGGATCGGCGCGCTGCCGCTGGTCGTCAAGCTGCTGACGGGCGCCGTCTCGCCGTACGGCTTCGTCAACCATCCCGACTTCGGGCTCGGGGTCGTGACCGCCGGCATCACCGTCCTGCTCACGCTCGTGTTCGCCGTCGTCCAGCTGGTCCTCCACGGACGGAAGGGGATGACGCTCGGCAAGGCCATGGCCGGGGTCCGCTCCGTGAACGTTCGCACCCTCGAGCGGCCGGGCGTCGGCGCCGTGCTGCTGCGCTTGCTCATCGTCGTCGCCGCCGGCGTCGTGCCCTTCGGCTCCGCCGTCTTCCTGCTGTCGCCGACGTTCGATCCGCAGGGGCGAGGTCGCGGCTGGCATGACAAGGCGACGAATGTGTGGCTGGTCGACGTGCGCAACGGGCTGGACCCGTACGACGAGAAGCGCATGCGCATCGCGCGCAAGACGGTGAACGCGGAGCCTGTGGAGGAGCGTGCCGAACTGCCGTCGCTGGCCACCCCGCTCGACCCGGCACGGCAGCCCGAGTATCGCCCAGGAAGCCGGATCAGCGCGGGTGTGCTCGGCCTCGCCCGGCCGCCCGAGACGTCGGATCGCCCGACGGCACCGACACCGGCACCGGCACCCGCTCAGGCTCCCGTTCCGCAGCCGAGGCTTCCGCAGCCCCAGCTCCCGCAGCTTCAGCCGGACGGTGTTCCCGAGCTGATGCCCGCGGCATCGCGATCAGCGACGCTCGTGCTGCGGCTGGACACCGGCGAGCGCATCCCCGTCCCCGGGCCGATCCTCCTGGGTCGGAACCCCGACGCCGCCGAGCATCCGGGTGCGCGACCGATTCGGGTCGCAGACGGAAGCCGCACGCTCTCCAAGACCCACATGCTGGTGCGCCCCGTCACCGGAGGCCTGGAGGTCGTGGACTGCGCATCGACGAACGGATCCGGGCTCATCCGCGCTGGCGTCGACGAGGGCCTGACCGCCGGCGTGCCCGTCCGCGCGGCCGACGGCGACCGGATCCGACTGGGCGACCGTACTGCGGACATCGTTCGCGCATGACCCCCCGTTCGCGAGAAGAACATCCATGAGACTGAAGCTGACCCTGCACCGCCACACGAGCGATCCCGTCGACATCGTGATCACCACGGATTCCACGGCGACGGCGGGCGACGTGGCCCGCCACATCGCCGAGGCCGACCCGGCCCGCTCGATCCCCTTCACGGACGGCGACGTCCTGACCCTCGCCGTCGCGCCGCCGACCGGTGAGCGGATGGTGTCGCTGCAGCCCGACATCCCGATCGGCGAGGCTCCGATCGGCTCGGGGTTCGCCGCATCCGTCATCAATTACGGCCCTGGCTTCGTCTCGACGGCGCGCCGCGACATCGTCGGACTGCTTCGTGCGACGACGGGTCCGCTCGCCGGCCAGGAGTTCCCGCTCGCGGCCGGCCGCGTCTCGCTGGGACGCGACCCGGGGAACGACATCGTGCTCTCCGACCCGCTGGTGTCCAAGCGCCACGCGCGTCTCGAGGTCGGTGCCCACGTCGAGGTCGTCGACCTCAACTCCGCCAACGGCGTTCTCGTGGACGGCGTCCAGGTGCAGCGTGTGCGGATCGAAGAGGGCACGCCGTTCGTGATCGGCGCGACGACCCTCGTGCTGGTCTTCGCGCGCACGTTCGACGGGTCCGCGGCCGAGGAGCCGATCATCGAGCGAGGCGGGGGACTCCTCTTCAACCGCAGTCCGCGAGTCGAGGTGCGCTACCCGGGCACCCGCTTCAAGCCCCCGCGGATCCCCACCGAGAAGATCGGCAGGCTCTTCCCGTGGCCGATCCTCATCGCGCCGATCCTCATGGGCGCCGCGCTGTACGCGATCAACGAGAACCCCCGGTCGTTGCTGATCATCGTCATGACACCGCTCATGGCGTTCGGCAACCTCATCAATCAGTCGCTGCAGAGCAAGAAGGGCGAGAACCACGAGTACGGCCTGTTCGAGCGGCAGTACGAGCAGCTCGAGGAGGACTTCTTCCGCGGCAAGCCGGAGGAGGAGCGCGCCCGCAACGCCGAGGCCCCGCCGGTCGCCGAAGTGTTCGACCAGGCGATGCGACTTGGCCCGATGCTGTGGACGAGGAGGCCGGAGCACTGGAACCACCTCGCCGTGCGGTTGGGCAGCTGCCGGCTGCCGGCGCGGAACGCCATCGACGACGCCGACACCCCTGAAGGGCTGCCCGAGTTCATCGAGCGCATCGAGCGGCTGCGCGCGCGCTACGAGTTCGTCGACGACGTCCCGGTTTTCGACACGCTCTCCGACGCGGGCTCGATCGGGATCGCCGGTCCGCGCGCGCTCGTCGCCGACACGATGCGCGGCATCGCCGTCCAGCTGTTCGGCCTGCACGCCCCGAACGACCTCGTTGCCGTCGCGTTCGCCGACTCGGCGTGGACGCCCGAGCTCGACTGGCTCAAGTGGCTGCCGCACACCTCGAGCGAGCGCAGCCCGTTCGCACACGGTGCGCTCGCCGACTCCGCACCGACGAGCGCCTCGCTGCTGAACTCGCTCGAGGAGTACGTCAGCCGTGCCGCGGCGCGCGCCGACAAGGGCGAGCCGCGCGGACCGTTCAAGGAGGACTGGAACCCCCTGGTCTACGGCACGGATGTCGCGCGTGCGGCCACCGAGCGGCAGAAAGCCCCGCAGGTGTCGGTGATCGTCTTCGTGACCGGCGACGCCCCCGTGGATCGCGGTCGCCTCACCGACGTGCTCGAGCGCGGAGCCGACCACGGCGTCCACGCGGTGTTCGTCGCGCCCACCGTCGAGTCGCTCCCCGCCGTGTGCCGCAGCTACATCGAGCTCACGAGCAGCCTGGATGAGGCGCGCGTGGGCCAGGTGCGCACCGGCCAGCACTTCGACTCCGTGCGGGTGGAAGGCGTGTCGAACGCGTACATGCAGATGTTCGCGCGACGGCTCGCCCCGGTCGTGGACGCGAGCACGGTCGTCCACGACGCATCCGACATCCCGAACTCGGTGATGTTCCTGCAGTTGGTGGACCGGGCGATCGCCGAGGACCCGAGCGTCGTGATCGAACGGTGGCGGCAGAACAACACGATCGTCGATCGATCCCCCGCTCCGCGGCCGCGGCTGAAGAAGGCGGGCACTCTGCGGGCGATCGTCGGGCAGGGCGTGAGCGACGCGATGGCGCTGGATCTGCGCACGCACGGTCCGCACGCGCTCGTGGGCGGCACGACCGGTGCGGGGAAGTCGGAGTTCCTGCAGGCGTGGGTGCTCGGCATGGCCGCGGCCCACAGCCCCGATCGGGTCACCTTCCTGTTCGTCGACTACAAGGGCGGATCGGCCTTCGCCGACTGCGTCGACCTGCCACATTGCGTCGGATTGGTCACCGACCTCAGTCCGCACCTCGTGAGTCGCGCTCTGACGAGCCTCCGCGCCGAGCTGCAGCGCCGCGAGCATCTGCTCAACCGCAAGAAGGCGAAGGACCTCCTCGAGCTGGAGAAGCGGCAGGACCCGGAGTGCCCTCCGTCGCTCGTTCTGGTGATCGATGAGTTCGCCGCACTGGCCTCCGAGATGCCGGAGTTCGTCGACGGCGTCGTCGACATCGCCCAGCGAGGCCGGTCCCTCGGAATCCACCTGATCATGGCGACGCAGCGACCGGCCGGCGTCATCAAGGACAACCTCCGGGCGAACACCAACCTGCGCATCGCGCTGCGCATGGCCGACGAGTCCGATTCGCGCGACGTCGTCGACGATCCCATCGCGGCGAGCTTCGCGCCCACGATTCCGGGCCGCGCGATCGCCAAGATCGGTCCCGGGCGTCTGGTTCCCTTCCAGGCCGCGTACACCGGCGGATGGACGGACGACGACGACAGCGCCGCCGCCGAGGTCCGCGTCGCGGAGCTCCGATTCGGCGCCACGGGCGAGTGGGAACCCGACCGGCCGCCTGAGTCGGATGCGCACGAGGAGCTCCTCGGGCCGAACGACCAGAGGCGCATCGTCTCGACCCTCGTCCGGGCGAGCGAGCTGGCGGCGCTTCCCCGACCGCGTCGTCCGTGGCTGGACGAGCTGTCGCCGCTGATCGACCTGAGGGATCTGCCGAACGACGGCGACACCCGCATCCCGATCGCGCTCATGGACGTGCCCGAGAAGCAGCAGCAGGCGCAGGCGGTCTTCGTTCCCGACCGGGACGGATCTCTCGTGGTCTACGGAACGTCGGGCTCAGGCAAGTCCACCGTACTCAAGACGATCGCCACCGCGGCAGGCATGCGACCCGACCGCGGTCGTGTGCAGGTGTACTGCCTCGACTTCGCGTCCGGCGCGCTGGGCGCCCTGGCCGCGCTCCCGCACGTGGGGTCGGTCGTCGACGGCGCCGACGTCGAGCGCATCCAGCGCCTGCTGCGCACCCTCGACAAGGAGCTGGACCGTCGGGCGGCGGCCTTCTCGGCGGCGAGCGCCGCGTCCGTGCACGAGTACCGCGAGCTGGTCGATCCAGCCATGCCGCGCATCCTCGTGCTCATCGACAACTATCCGGAGTTCAAGAAGGACTGGGAGGTCGCTCCGGGCCGGGGTCCCTTCTACCGGATCTTCATGCGGATCCTCGGCGAGGGGCGCACCCTGGGCGTGCACACGGTCATCACCGCGGACCGCGGCAATGCCGTGCCGAGCGCGGTGGCAGCGAACATCTCCCGGCGCGTCGTGCTGCGGATGGGCGACAACGCCCAGTACATGCTGCTGGGCGCGCCCCGCGACGTGCTCGACGAGCAGTCAGCGCCCGGCCGTGCCGTCATCGACGGTCACGAGGCGCAGATCGCCGTGCTCGGCGGCACGTCCAACGTGGTCGAGCAGACCAAGGCCCTCGCCGCGCTCGGCGACCGTCTTCGGGAGATCGGCGTCCGGGACCTCCCCGAGATCGGCGCCCTTCCCACGTCGGTCCGGACGGCGGAGATGCCGGCGCGGGTGGACGGGATGCCGGTGTTCGGCATCGCCGACGACACCCTCGCGCCACGCGGATTCGAGCCGGTGGGATCGTTCGTGATCTCGGGTCCGCCGCAGTCAGGCCGCACGAACGCGCTCAAGGCGCTCATCGTCGCGATGGAGCGCTTCGACCCCGACCTGCGGCTGTACCACTTCGGCAGCCGGCGTGCGGAGCTCAAGGACTTCCGCCCGTGGGTGCGAAGCGCTACCAAGCCCGAGGACGAGAAGGAACTGGCGACGGAGCTGGCAGAGCTGGTGGTCAGCGACGCTCCCGGCAGCCGCATCCTGATCGTCATCGAAGACATTCCCCACCTGGCGGACGGCCCGGCCGATCGCCCGATGCGCGGGCTGCTGCAGGCGATGAACAACAGCGAGCACATGCTGATCGGCGAGGCGGAGATCACGCGTGCCAGTGGAAGCATCGGCGTCCTCGGAGAGTGGAAGACCGGCCGGCAGGGAATCGTGCTCAAGCCCGACACGTACGACGGCGAAGCGCTGTTCAAGGTCACGTTCGGTCGCGTCAAGCGGTCGGACTTCCCGGTCGGGCGAGGGATCTTCGTGCAGGCCGGTCGTGCCGTCACGATGCAGGTCCCGTTCGTCGCCGAACCCGCCGGCAGCGGCGCGCCGAGACCGGTCGCCGAGCCGGCGGGAGCCCATGGGTAGTTCTCCCCATGGGCGGTGCCTGCCCCGTTCGCTAGCCTCGACGAGGTAAGGCCGAAACGGCCTGAATATGACGAACGCTGGGAGGCGGGTTTCATGGCCGGACACGATTTCGGTGCAACGTACAGCGAGATGGAGAGCGCGGCGCAGCGACTGCGTGACGGACGCCAGAGCATCACCGACACGCTGAAGGAGCTTCAGGGAGTCATCGACGACCTCGTGCAGGACGGCTTCAAGACCGAGAACGCGTCCGAGGCCTACTCGACCGCGTACTCGGAGCTGACGAGCTCCCTCGACGACGCGTCGGAGGCTGTCAACGACATGGCGCAGGCGCTCGACCGCATGGCTGACTCGATCCGCGACAAGGACGCGGAGCTCGCCGGCGGCTGAACTCTCGAGACGTGCAGAGGTCGTGGTGCCGACGGAACCGGCACCACGACCTCTTCGCATGATGAGAGGCTTGTGAGGATGTCTGAGACGAACGGAGCAGCGAGCGGATGACCCCAGGGCAGACCTACTGGTACAACCTGTCGACGCAGTCGGTGCAGCGCGCCGACGAACGGCCGTCCGAAGACACGATCGGACCGTTCGCCACCGCGGAGGAGGCCGAGGAGTCGCCGGCGGTGCTGGTCGAGTACGCGCGCGCGTGGCTCGAGAGCGAACAGAGCGAGCCCTTCCGTCAGTTGGCCGCCGAGGGCGGCGACGACGCCGACCTTTGATTGCGTGCCGATGACGGTCCACCGCCGCGTCGCGGCAGTCGTCCTCGCGCTCGTCGTCGCCGTCCTCGCCGGATGCGCACCCGCTCTTCCCAGCACGGTCGTCGTGGGCACGAGGATCGCGGTGGGGTGGAACGCGGAGCTCACCTCCCTGAACGCGGCCGCCGCGCCGACCGCGGGGAATCTGCAGATCGCGCAGGCGATCCGTGCCGACTTCGGCGACATCGTGGACGGCGACTTCGTCTCGGACGAGAGCTTCGGCACGGTCGCGATCGTCCGCGAGGAGCCCTTCACCGTGCGTTACGACCTCGGCGAGCCGAGCTGGTCGGACGGCATCCCGCTCGACGCGGCCGACCTCCTGCTCGGGTGGGCGGCATCGGCCGGGTACTTCGCGTCCGGGGCGGACGACGTCGGCGACGGCGAGCCGGAGGCGGCACCGGTGCCGACGGTGGACGAGTTCGGTCGTTCGATCGACGTGACGTTCGCGCATCCGACGAACACGTGGCAGAGCGCGATCACCGTCCCGGTCGCCGCGCACATCGTGGGGAAGCGGGCGTTCGGGCTGGACGACGACATGGAGGCGAAGCAGGCGGTCATCCGTGCGGTCCAGGAGGCGGATGCCGCGGCTCTCGCCGCGATCGCGGATGTGTGGAGAAACGCCTTCACGATCCCCGAGGGTGGTTCCCGCATCGCCCCCGATCTGCTGGTCTCCAGCGGACCGTTCCGACTCGACCAGGTCGATGCCGCCGACGAGGGGCAGACGGTCACGCTGGTGGCCGATCCGTCGTACCGGGGCGCGGCGACTCCGCAGGTCGCGCAGATCGACCTGGTCCCCGCCGGGGCCGAGCCCGTGGCGGCGATCGGCGGCAGCCTGGACATCGTGCAGGTCGGCCCGACCGCTTCCCATGCCGCGCCGATCAAGGAGCTGGAACGGAGAGACCACACGGTGCAGACCACGCACGACGGCACGGTGTGGACCGTCCTGCTCGAACCGACGGGCGTCTTCGCCGACGCGGCGGCGCGTGCCGCCTTCTTGCGGATGGTGCCCTCCTCCGATCTGGTGGATCGCGGCGCCGGCGTGTGGTCCTCGGCCTACACGGCGACGACATCGCTGCTTTCCGCACCGGGCTCTCGCGCGTACGAGGTCGTGAGCGAAGACTCCGGGTTCGCGGTCGCCCTCGGCAAGGCCGACGATCCCGTCCTCGAGCGAGAGGCCGCCGGGGTCGCGGCGGGCTCGACGGTGTGCGTGCTCTACGAGCGGAGCACCGAGTTCGCGGCCGGCGCCTTCGCCGCGCTGCGCGACGCTGCGCAGGCGGCGGGGTGGAGCGTGGCGGACTGCGGCAGCGACGACGTCGGGGCGGCTCTCGATCAGGGCGGCTGGAACGCGGCGATCGTCCGGATCCCGATCCCGCAGACTCCGGCGGACGTCGCCGCGCAGTGGGGCAGCGAGGGGGATGCCTCCCTCCTCGCGCTCGCCGACCCGGAGCGCGATGCGCTCATCGCACAGCTCGCCCAGACCGTCGACGTGTACGAGGCGAGGGAGGTGCTGGCGCAGGTCGAGGCGACGCTCGTGCGCGCGGCCGTCGCCCGGCCGTTCGCCGCGAACCCGCGACTGACCATCCTCGACCGTGACGTGACGGGCGTGACGGCGCGGAACGGTGCGGACGCGTCGCTGACCCACTCCGTCGCGCAGTGGGCCGTCGCCCCCTGACGACTCAGGTCGTGGGGCGCCCGTACTCCTCGAGCCAGCGCAGCCACACCTCGCCCACGGTGGGGTAGGCGGGCACCGCGTGCCACAGCCGGTCGAGGGGCACCTCGCCGACGATCGCGATCGTCGCGGACTGCAGCAGCTCGGCGACATCCGGCCCCACGAACGTCGCTCCGATGAGCACGCCACGCGCGGTGTCGACGATCGCGCGCGCCGTGCCGCGGTAGCCGTCGGCGTAGGTCGTCGCACCGGCCAGCCACGACAGGTCGTAGTCGAGAACCCGGATGCTGCGCCCCGCCTTCCGCGCGGCGGCTTCCGTGAGCCCGACCGAGGCCACCTCCGGGTCGGTGAACGTCACCTGCGGCACGTGGTCGCGGTCGGCGGTCGCGACGTGCACGCCCCACGGGCGGTCGTCGACGCGCTTGCCGGTGGCTCGCGCCGCGATCACGTCTCCCGCCGCGCGTGCCTGGTACTTCGCCTGGTGGGTGAGCAGCGCGCGATGGTTCACGTCGCCGACGCCGTAGAGCCAGTCGGTGCCGCGCACGAGGAGCGTGTCGTCGACGTCGAGCCAGTCGCCGTCGGTGATGCCGAGGTCGAGCGCCTCGAGTCCGAGGTCCGCGGTGCGCGGCATCCGTCCCGTCGCCACGAGAACCTGCTCGGCCTGGACCCGCGTGCCGTCCGACAGGTCGAGCTCCTTATGCCCTCCGGCGCGACGAGCGCCTGTCACCTCGACTCCCGCGAGCACGGTCACGCCGGATGCCTCGAGCGACTCCTGCACCAGCTCGCCGGCGAACGGCTCCATGGCGCCGAGGAGCCGTGACCGCACGACCATCGTCACGGCGGTGCCGAAGCCCGCGAAGAGAGTCGCCATCTCGGTCGCGACCGTTCCCCCGCCGAGGATCGCGAGGCTCGCCGGCACATCGCGCACGCTCGTCGCGTCTCGGCTCGTCCAGGGCTCGATGTCGCGCAGCCCGGGGATGTCGGGGAGGAGCGCGGCCGACCCGGTCGCGATCGCGACGGCGTGCCGCGCCGTGAGCGTCGTCTCGCCCTCGGAGCCTGTCACTGCGACCCGCCTCGGCCCAGCGAACCGCGCGTGCCCGCGAACGAGGTCGATACCGGCGGAGTCGAGCCACTTCACCTGCGACGCGTCGTCCCAGTCGTGCACGATCGTGTCGCGTCGGGCGAGGGTCGCGGCGACATCGACGTCTCCCGTGACCGCCTGCTTCGCGCCGTCGACCGCGCGCGCGGCGCGCACGGCGGCGTGACTTCGCAGCAGCCCCTTCGAGGGCATGCACGCCCAGTACGAGCAGTCGCCGCCGACGAGCTCGGCTTCGACGATGACCGATCGCAGCCCGCCCTGGGTGGCCCGGTCGGCCACGTTCTCGCCGGCGACGCCGGCTCCGATCACGATGAGGTCATACTCGCGCTCGCTCACCCGGCCCACGCTAGCGATTCCGGAAGGAGGCGAGGACGGGCACGCCCCATTTCGGGTGCGCCAATACACCCGACTCGCGGGATCACGCAAGGGGGTGGCGGCAGCAGCCTAAACCGGTTTAGGGTGCCTCTGAGCGCAGGAGCTCTCTGGCTGGAGTCACGAAGGAGTGAGATGGCCGAGACATCGCGTCCCACGATCGCCGACGTCGCGCGCCGCGCGGGCGTCAGCAAGGGGCTCGTCTCGTTCGCGTTGAACGGCAGGCCGGGCGTCTCGCCCGCGAGCCGCGAGCGCATCCTCGACGCGGCGCGCGAGCTGGGCTGGAGTCCGAGCCTGCGCGCGCGGTCGCTCAGCGTCGGCCGGTCCTTCGCGTGCGGGCTCGTGATCGGTCGCAGCCCCGACGTCATCGCCGCCGATCCGTTCTTCCCGTCGTTCATCGCGGGGCTCGAAGACGTCCTCTCCACCTCGGGCCAGGTCCTCGTGCTCGCGGCCGTGACTCCCGGGCGCCACGAAGAGCAGACCTACCGGAACCTCGCCCATGACAAGCGCGTCGACGGCGTGATCCTCACCGACCTGCGGGTCGCCGATGCGCGCGTCGGCCTGGTCGAGGAGCTCGGCCTCGCTGCGGTGACGCTCGGCGTGCCCGACCTCGCCAGCCCGTTCTCCTCGGTGTCGGTCGACGACGGCGCCGGCATCCGACACGCCGTCGAGCATCTCGCCGAGCTCGGCCACCGCGACATCGCGCACGTGGCCGGACCCGAGGAGATGCTCCACGCGTCGCGCCGCGCGCGGGCGTTCGTCGAGACGGCGGAGGCGCACGGCATGCGCGGTCGCGTCCTGACGACGGACTTCAGCGCCGCAGAGGGCGCTGCCGCGACCCGTGCCCTGCTCGAAGGCGACGCCCCGCCGACGGCGATCGTGTACTCGAACGACCACATGGCCGTCGCGGGACTCGGCATCGCGCAGCGCCTCGGCCTCACCGTGCCGCGAGACCTGTCGATCACAGGCTTCGACGACACCGATCTCGGTCGCCATCTGCACCCCGCGCTGACGTCGGTCGCCACCGACGCGCGCGCGTGGGGCGCCGTCGCGGCGCGAACCCTTCTCGAGGCGCTCGCCGGTACGCCTGCGACGCACCTCGACCTGGACGAACCGACCCTCGTGGTGCGCGAATCCACGGGGCCGGCCCCACGTCGACCGCGTCGTTCGCGCGGCTCGACAGTCTGAACCACACCGGAGAAGGAGCAGAACATGAGACGCGTCATCATCACGGCGGCAGGAGCGGCCGCGGCCGCCCTCGTCCTCACCGCGTGCGGCGGAGGCGGAGGCGGCGGGGGCGGCGAAGACATGGAGGCCCGCGGCGACATCACCATCTGGTACTCCAACAACGAGGCCGAGATCGAATGGGGCGAGCAGATGGTGGAGGCCTGGAACGCCGATCATCCCGACGAGCAGATCAGGGCTCAGGAGATCCCTGCGGGCGCGTCGAGCGAAGAGGTCATCGGCGCCGCCATCACGGCGGGCAACGCGCCCTGTCTCGTGTTCAACACGTCCCCGGCGGCCGTCCCGCAGTTCCAGAAGCAGGGCGGGCTCGTGAACCTCTCCGACTTCCCCGACGGCGACGACTACATCCTCGAGCGCAGCGGCGACGTCGCCGAGCAGTACCGCTCGGAGGACGGCGGCTTCTACCAGATGCCGTGGAAGGCCAACCCGGTGATGATCTTCTACAACAAGACGATGTTCGCCGACGCGGGCCTCGACCCCGAGAACCCGTCGCTGTCGACCTACGACGAGTTCCTCGAGACGGCTCGCACGCTCAAGGAGGCGGGTGTCGCGCAGTACGCGATCAACCCGGCGCCGACGAGCGAGTTCTTCCAGTCGTGGTTCGACTTCTACCCGCTGTACGCCGCGCAGACCGGCGGCACGCTGCTCGTGGAGGACGGCCAGGCGACGTTCGACAGCGACGACGGCGGCGCCGTCGCCGAGTTCTGGCGCACGCTCTACGAAGAGCAGCTCGCGGGGCAGGAGCAGTACCAGGGCGACGCGTTCGCCGACGGCTACGCCGCGATGGCGATCGTCGGCCCGTGGGCCATCGCCGTCTACGGCGACGCGGTCGAGTGGGGTGCCGTCCCCGTTCCGACGGAGCAGGGTACGGCCCCGGACGAGACGTACACCTTCAGCGATGCGAAGAACATCGGCCTGTTCACCGCGTGCGAGAACAAGGCGACCGCATGGGACGTCCTGAAGTTCGCGACGAGCGAGGAGCAGGACGGCATCTGGCTCGAGACGACGGGACAGATGCCGCTGCGGCAGAACCTCACCGAGACGTTCCCGGACTACTTCGAGGCGAACCCCGCCTACGAGCAGTTCGGCGACCAGGCGTCGCGCACCGTCGAGGTGCCGAACGTGCCGAACTCGGTCGAGGTGTGGCAGACCTTCCGCGACGGATACTCCGAGTCGGTCATCTTCGGCGAGGTGCCCGTCGACGAGTTCCTGACCGACACGGCCGGCCGGATCGACGAGCTGGTCGCGCAGGGCTGACATGAGCGCGGATGTCGCGGGCGCCGCCCGTCGGACGGGGGACTCCTCCGCCCGGCCGGCCGGCGGCGGCCCACCCGGGATGCCCGCATCGCGCGGCGGCGAGCCGAGCGGGAAGCCCCGTCGCGGTCTGACGCGCATCCTCGGCGCGCAGCCCCACGGACTCCTGTTCTCGGCGCCGTACATCGCCTTCGTGATCCTGGTGTTCGCGTGGCCGATCGTGTTCGCCGTGTGGATGTCCTTCCAGGACTACTTCTTCGCGGCACCGGGCGCCGACGTCGACCGGCCGTTCGTCGGCTTCGACAACTACGTCGCGGTGATCAACGACCCCAAGGTGTGGCAGTCGTTCCGCAATGTGGGCGTGTTCCTCATCATCAACGTTCCGCTCACCGTCGTGCTGTCGATCATCCTGGCGACGGCGCTGGATCGCATCGTGCACGCACGCACGTTCTTCCGGGTGAGTTACTACGTTCCGTACGTGACGGCGTCGGTCGCGGTGGTCGCGGTGTGGCTGTTCCTGTTCTCGCAGAACGGGCTCGTGAACCAGATCCTCGGACCGCTCGCGCCCAGCCCCTCGTGGCTCATCAACTCGGCGCTCGCCATGCCCACCATCGCCCTGTTCGTGACGTGGAAGGGACTCGGGTTCTACATCCTGCTCTACCTCGCGGCGCTGCAGAACGTGCCGCGGGAGCTGTACGAGTCCGTGTCGATGGACGGGGGCGGGCGCATCCGTCAGTTCTTCACGGTCACCGTGCCGGGCGTGCGGCCGGCGACGCTGCTGGTCGTGCTGCTGGCGACGATCACGGGTGCGAACCTGTTCACCGAGCCGTACCTGCTGACCGGCGGCGGCGGGCCGAACGGCGCGTCCGCGAGCCCCGTGCTGCTGATCTACCAGAGGGGCATCGAGCAGGGGAACCCCGACGTCGCCGCGGCGATCGGCGTGATCCTGATCATCTTCGTGCTCATCATCGCCGCACTGCAGCGGCGGCTCGTGGGAGGTGAGGAGTCATGAGGCGCATCCTCGGGAGCAAGATCACGCTCTACATCGTGCTGGGCCTGGGCGCGCTGGCGTTCCTGTTCCCCTTCTACTACATGGTCGTCGGCTCGCTGCAGACGAATGTCGATCCGACCCCGGCCGGCGCATTCCCGAACCCTGAGAACCTCACGATCGAGAACTACGTCGCGATCAACGAGCGCATCAACCTGCTGCAGGGGCTCGTCAACTCGGGCATCTTCGCCGGCGGCGTGGTGCTCGGCACGATCGTGTTCGGCGTGCTCGCCGGCTACGCGCTCGCGGTGCTGCACTGGCGCGGCCGCGGAGCGACGTTCGCCCTCGCCCTGCTCGTGCAGGTCGTGCCGTTCCAGCTGCTCATGATCCCGCTGTACGTCATGATCGCGCGCGACTACGGCATGTCCGACACCTACGTCGGCATGATCCTGCCGTTCTTCATCAACTCGACGGCGGTCGTGCTGTTCCGTCAGTACTTCCTGCAGCTGCCGAAGGACCTCTTCTCGGCGGCCCGCATCGACGGCGCGGGGGAGTTCCGCATCCTGTGGAGCGTCGCGCTTCCGCTTGTGCGACCCGCACTGCTGACGGCCGTCCTGCTCACGTTCATCGGCCCGTGGAACGAGTTCCTCTGGCCCTTCCTCATCACGAAGGAGGCGTCCATGCAACCGCTCGCGGTCTCGCTGGCGAACTTCATCACCAACATCGCGGCGTCCACCGCGAATCCCTTCGGAGCGATGATGGCAGGCGCCGTCGTGCTGGCGATTCCGGCGGTCACGCTCTTCATCATCTTCCAGAGGTACTTCACCTCGAACGAGCTCGGATCGGGGGTGAAGGGATGAGCGCGGCATCCGTGCCCTACCGGCTCACACGGGTCGGCGTCGTCATGACGCCCGATCCCGACGACCCGAACGAGGCCGAGGGGGTGCTCAACCCCGCGTCGGGCCGCGGTCCGGACGGTGAGCTCTACCTCCTGCCGCGGCTCGTCGCGGCGGGCAACGTGTCGCGCGTCGGCCTCGCTCGCGTGGTCGTCGAGGACGGCGCACCGGTTGGCGTGGAACGGAGGGGCGTCGTGCTCGAGCCCGATCGCGGGTGGGAGCGGGGTGCCGACAACGCCGGCGTCGAGGATCCGCGCGTGACGTTCATCCCCGCGCTGGGCACGCACGTCATGACATACGTCGCGTACGGGCCGCTCGGCCCGCGCACCGCGCTCGCGGTGTCGGACGACCTGCGCTCGTGGCGACGGCTGGGTCCCGCGCTCTTCCGCTACGACGACGCGCTTGACATGGACCTCAACCTCTTCCACAACAAGGACACGGTGTTCTTCCCCGAGCCGGTGACGGCGCCCGACGGCACGACAGCGCTCGCGGTGCTGCACCGGCCGATGTGGGACCTCGGCGAGACGAAGCCCGGTCAGGGCATCCGCGTCCCCGCCGGGGTCGAAGACACGCGCCAGTCGATCTGGATCAGCTTCGTGCCGCTCGCGGCCGTCTCCGCCGACATCACGGCGCTCACCCTGTGGGAGCAGCACCGCTTCGTCGCGGGGCCTGAGTTCCCGTTCGAGGAGCTCAAGGTCGGAGGGGGACCGCCGCCCATGCGCGTGCCCGAGGGCTGGCTCGTGCTGCACCACGGCGTCACGGGAGTGATCGACAGCGCGTTCTCCCAGCAGCAGCGCGTGAACTACGCGGCCGGAGCGCTCCTGCTCGACGCCGACGAGCCGTGGCGCGTCATCGCCCGCACGCCCGAGCCGCTGCTCGCCCCGGAGACCGAGGACGAGCGCAGCGGCATCGTGCCGAACGTCGTCTTCCCGACCGCGATCGAGCGCATCGAGGACCGCACGTTCGTCTTCTACGGCATGGCCGATTCGAAGATCGGCGTCGCCGAGCTCACACGCACCGACACGGGCGCGGCCGACGCGTCCTGAACCTGAACGAAGGAACGAACATGAACCGGATGCTCCGCCCCGCCCGCACGCGCGGGGCGATCGCCGGGGCGGCGGCCGTCGCACTGGCGCTGTCGCTGCCCGGAGCGGCGCTGGCCGCGCCGGTAGGGCCGACGCCGGCCCAGGCGGTCCAGGGGCCGCTCACGAACCTCGCGCACCTCGACTTCCTGCTCGACGAGGCGACGCCGCCCGCCGACGTCGAGGGCCACACGACGTACCGGCTCGCGGAGGAGCCGGCCCTCGTGATGCCGTGGACGTACGCGGACGCGCGCCCCGGCGGCACGTTCGAGCGCATCGGCGGCGGAGGTCCGCCCGACCCCGTGACCGGCCACTGGAAGCAGGGCGCGTACAACGCGGACGACATCTCGCGCGCCGCCGTCGTCTACGTGCGCCACTGGGAGCAGACGGGCGAGGCGTCGAGCCGCGACAAGGCGTACGAGCTGCTGCGGTCGCTCGCGTACCTGCAGACCGTGGACGGCCCGAACGCGGGCAACGTCGTGCTGTGGATGCAGCCCGACGGCACCCTCAACCCGTCGGCCGAGCCCGTCGAGCTGCCCGATCCGTCCGACTCGGGTCCGAGCTACTGGCTCGCCCGCACGATCTGGGCCTTCGGCGAGGGCCACGCCGCCTTCGCGGACGCCGACCCGGAGTTCGCGGCCTTCCTCGACGACCGGCTCGCGCTCGCGATCGAGGCGGTCGACCGCCAGGTGCTCATCCGGTACGGCCAGTGGGCAGAGGCCGACGGGCTGCGCGTGCCGCAGTGGCTGATCGTCGACGGGGCGGATGCCTCGGCCGAGGCCGTCCTGGGCCTCGCCGCGCACGTCGAGGCGCAGCCCGACGACACCGCCGCGGCCGAGGCTTTGCGCAAGCTCGCGGAGGGCATCGCGGCGCTGAACGCGGGCGACAGGCGCTCGTGGCCGTACGGCGCGCTGCTGCCGTGGGCGCCCGCGCGCTCGCTGTGGCACGCGTGGGGCTCGCAGATGCCGGCGGCGTTGGCCGGGGCATCCGTGGCTCTCGACGACCCGTCGCTCGTCGAGCCGGCCGTCCGCGACTCCGCCTCGTTCACGCCGACCCTCATGACCGCGGGCGGGCCCGACAACGGGTGGCTGCCGACGCCGACCGAGCGCGTGCAGATCGCGTACGGCGCGGACTCGCGCGTGCAGTCGCTCTTCGCGGTCGCCGACGCGACGGGGGCGCCCGGCTTCACCGAGCTCGCCGTCATGCAGGCGGCGTGGTTCTTCGGGGCCAATCACGCGGGGGAGCGGATGTACGACCCCGCCACGGGCGTGACCTTCGACGGACTCGAGGCCGACGGCCGGGTCAATCGCAACAGCGGCGCGGAGAGCACGATCCACGGGCTGCTCACGATGCTCGCGCTCGACGCGCGACCGGGGCTCGGCGAACGCACGTCCGCGCTCACCGAGGTCGCCTCACGCGAGGGCCTGCGGCTCGTGCAGGCCGAGAGCGGGACGACCACCGGCGGAACAGTGACCACGCCCGAGGCATGGACGGGCGAGTCGCTGTGGGCGGGTCAAGCGCTGACGCTGCCGCGCGGCTCGAGCGCCGTGTTCGACATCGGGACAGACCCGACACGCCGCTGGGTCGAGCCCGTCGTGTGGTCGGCGCCGGGCGAGTCCAGCACGTCGGTGTGGCGCGCGGGCAACGTGCCGCTCGGCGTGCTGCACGAGGAGGGACCGGAGCAGGGCGTGTCGCCCACGCCGGGCGTGCTGTGGCCAAGGTCGCTGCAGCTCCCCGCGCTCGGTGACCGGTCGGCGCTGCGCGTCGACGCGCTGTCGGGCGACCTCATGCTCGACGGCGTCCTCGTGCGACCGGTCATCTCGCGACTCGCGCTCGCGGGGGAGGGCGGCCGCGTGGAGCTCGTGCATTCGAGCGCAGCAGTGCCGCAGCCGACGCGCGTCGGCGCGGACGGGACCACGACGCACGTGATCGTGTTCGACTCGCATGGGGGGCAGGTGCGCGAGACGACCGTCCGCGGCTCGCGGACGGTCGTCGTACCGGCCGGCGGGTTCGCGATCGCGACGTCGTGAGGGCGGTGCCGGGGCGGCCGCGGATGCGGCGCCCCGGCACCCGTTTCGGCGGTGGCCTCAGCCGCCGGTGCGCTCGTCGTAGGAGATGGTGCGGGCGCAGGACCGAACGGCTCGGAAGGCTCCTGCCCTTGCGCCATCTCCTACGCCCGGCACGGCGGCGGGGGCTTCGCGGCCGCCCACAGCCGTGTCCGATTTCCGCCAGCCGATGTCGTCGGGGCGTGACAGGCTGGACGCATGACGATCACGACCACGCGTCCCGCGATGACGTTCGACGAGCGCTACCGCGCGATCGACTCGCGCGACGCGCGGTTCGACGGGCAGTTCGTTACGGCCGTGCGCTCCACCGGCATCTACTGCCGGCCGAGCTGTCCCGCGCGCACCCCGAAGCCCTCGAACGTGACGTTCTACCCGACGAGTGCGGCCGCGCACGAGGCGGGGTACCGCGCGTGCAAGCGCTGCCTGCCCGAGGCCGC
Organism: Microbacterium immunditiarum; assembly: GCF_013409785.1. Taxonomy (NCBI): domain Bacteria; kingdom Bacillati; phylum Actinomycetota; class Actinomycetes; order Micrococcales; family Microbacteriaceae; genus Microbacterium; species Microbacterium immunditiarum. The sequence continues at coordinate 3,469,326 of NZ_JACCBV010000001.1, read as the reverse complement.
GCCGGGCTCGCCCGAGTGGAACCTGCGGGGCGACACGGCGGGCCGCGCGATGCGCCTCATCGCCGACGGCGTGGTCGAGCGCGAGGGCGTCCCCGGGCTCGCCCGGCGCCTCGGGTACTCGCCGCGTCACCTCACGCGACTGCTCACAGCCGAGCTCGGCGCCGGGCCCCTCGCCCTCGCGCGGGCGCAGCGGGCGCACACCGCGCGAATGCTGCTCGTGGGCACCGACCTGCCGGCGGCGGACGTCGCGTTCTCGGCGGGCTTCACGAGCGTGCGCCAGTTCAACGACACCGTGCGCGAGGTGTTCGGCGTGTCGCCGCTCGAGCTGCGCGCCCGCCGCAGGATGACCCGCCACGGCGCGTCGGACCACGCCCTCGGCGCGATCGACCTCGTGCTCCCGCACCGCGGACCCCTCGACGCTGCGGGGCTGTTCGCCTGGATGGGCGCGCGTGCGCTCCCGGGCGTCGAGCACTCGACGGCGACGAGCTTCGCGCGCACCCTGCGCCTTCCGGGCGGACCCGCGTGGTTCGAGCTCCGCGTCGACGACGCCGGCCACGTGCGCCTGCGCGCGCGGCTCGCGCACCTCGGCGACCTCTCGACGCTCGTCGCGCGGGCGCGGCGCCTGTTCGACTTCGACGCGGACCCGCTCGCGGTCGACGAGGCGCTGTCGCGGCATCCGGAGCTGCAGCCGCTCGTCGCTCGCGTCCCCGGCATCCGCGTGGCCGGTGCGGCCGACCCGCACGAGATGCTCGTCCGCGCGATGGTGGGGCAGCAGATCACGGTCGCAGCGGCCCGCACGGCGCTCACCGCGCTGGCGGATGCGCTCGGCGAACCGGTCACGGGGCTCGGCGGGACGGATCCCGAGACCGGCGACGAGAGCGCCGGCGCGACCGTGCGCCTGTTCCCCACGATGGCCGCGATCGCCGAGCGGGGCCACGAGGTGCTGCGCGGTCCCGCCGCCCGCATCCGCGCGATCACGGGCGCCGCGGCGGCGCTCGCCGATGGGACCCTCGCGCTCACCTCGGGCGACGACACCGCTGAGCAGCGCGCGGACCTGCTCGCACTGCCCGGCGTCGGCCCGTGGACCGCCGACTACGTGCGCATGCGCGTGCTCGGCGACCCCGACATCACCCTCCCCGGCGACGTCGCGGTCCGCTCCGGCGCGGCCGCAGCCGGCATCCCCACCGACCCCAGAGGCTTCACGGCGTGGGCCGCCCGCACGGCGCCGTGGCGCAGCTACCTGACCGCACACCTGTGGCGCAACGCCCCCGCCCGGCCGCGCTCCCCGCGCCGCCGCACCGAGACCCCGAAGGACGGATCATGACCGCCAACCTGCAGACCATCGAGACCCCCGACGGCGCCTTCACGATCCTCGCCGACGAGCGAGAGCGCGTGCTCGCGTCCGGCTGGACCGCCGACCCCGACGCGATCCTCGCGCGCGTGCGGCGCGCACCGTCGTCGGTGACGGAAGGCGAGACGGATGCCGCGGCCGCCGTCCTCGCGTACTACGACGGCGACCTCTCGGCCATCGACACGGTCGAGGTCGTGCAGGACGGCACGCCGCTCCAGTTGGACGGCTGGCACGCGCTGCGGTCGATCGAGCCGGGGCATCCGCTCACCTACGCCGAGTTCGCTGCGCTGCTGGGCCGTCCCTCCGCCGTGCGCGCGGTCGCGGCGATCTGCGCGCGAAACGCTCCCGCGCTCTTCGTGCCGTGCCACCGCGTGCTGCGCACAGGGGGAGCGATGGGCGGCTTCGCATGGGGAGTCGACGTCAAGCGCAGCCTCCTCGCGCGCGAAGCCGCCGCATGACCTTGCGTCCAGCGAACTCACAGGTATAGGCTGGAGGGCTGTCGCGCCATGCGCGGCACTCAGCCGGATCCAGAGGAGGACGCCATGCACAAGGCCGTTATCGTCGCCCAGTTCGCATACGTCGCTCTCGGCATCCGTCTGGGCAGCCCCCGCGTTCAGGGATAGCACGCCGCCGGCTTCGCGCCGCCAGGCATATCGCCTCAGCCAGGAGCGTTCCCTCTCCTATCGAGAGAATCCGCCCTGAGTCGCGCTCTGCGCTCACCTCATCGCCCCGACCGGGGCTCGCATCCACCGTCCATCAGGACCCCGCAAGGATCATGACCACCACCGCTGAACCGCAACGGTCCCGCCTGTCCACTCCGCGCGCGCTCGCGCGCCTGATCCCGTACGCCAAGCCCGTCCTGCCGCGGCTCGCCCTGGGCGCGGTGAGCGCGCTGCTCGCGAGCCTGCTCGCCCTCGGAATCCCGCTCGTGCTCGAGGCCGTCGTGCGCGGCCCGATCGCGTCGGGCGACCTCGCCCTCATCACGTGGGGCGCGGTCGCCGTGCTCGTGCTCGGGCTGCTCGAGGCCGCCATGGTGTGGGCTCGCCGCTGGTTCGTGCTCGCGCCCGCGACGCAGGTCGAGTACGACCTGCGCACGACGTTCTACCGTCGCCTGCAGCGGCTGCCGGTCGCCTTCCACGACCGGTGGCAGTCCGGCCAGCTGCTGAGCCGCATGATGCAGGACATCAGCATGCTGCGCCGCTGGATGGCGTTCGGCGTCATCCTGTTGATCGTCAACGTGCTCACGATCGCGGTGGGCCTCGCTCTGCTGTTCCGCTGGCACTGGCTGCTGGGCACGGTCTTCATCGTGTGCTCGCTGCCGATCTGGTACGCCGGCTACCGCTTCGAGAAGACCTACGGCACGCTCACGCGCCAGAGCCAGGACCAGGCGGGCGACCTCGCGACCTCGGTCGAGGAGAGCGTCCACGGCATCCGCGTGCTCAAGGCCTTCGGCCGCGGCAAGCACGCGCTGCAGAAGTTCACGCGCCAGGCCGAGACGCTGCGCGGCACCGAGCTGCGCAAGGCGGGTGCGATCGGCTGGATCTGGTTCTGGCTCGTGCTGCTGCCCGACATCGCCTTCGCGCTGTGCCTCGGCGTCGGGATCTACCTCAACGCGACCGGCCAGCTGAATGTCGGCGAGCTGTTCGCGTTCTTCGCGATGGCGACCGTGCTGCGGTGGCCGATGGAGTCGATCGGCTTCCTGTTCTCGTTCACGCTCGACGCGCGCACGGCGACCGACCGTCTGTTCGAGGTGTTCGACGAGGACAACCCGATCACCGACCCCGAGTCGCCCGCTACGCTCGATCGCGTGCGCGGCGAGCTCGCGTTCGAGGGGGTGCACTTCCGCTACCAGGACGCGTCGCCGAACGAGCGCGATCTGCTCGACGGCATCGACCTCGTGCTGCGTCCCGGCGAGACCATGGCGCTTGTGGGGCTCACGGGGTCGGGCAAGACGACCCTGACGACGCTGCCCGCGCGCCTGTACGACGTCACCGGCGGACGCGTCACGCTCGACGGCGTCGACGTGCGCGACCTGACGCTCGCCGAGCTGCGCCGGCACGTGGGCATGGCCTTCGAGGACGCGACGCTGTTCTCGCAGTCGGTCCGCGACAACGTGCTGCTCGGCCGCGAGGACCTCGAGCCGGGCAGCCCCGAGGCCGAGGCCGTGCTGCGCGAGGCGCTCCAGGTCGCGCAGGCGGGCTTCGTCGACGACCTGCCCGACGGCGCCGACACCATCATCGGCGAAGAGGGGCTGAGCCTCTCGGGGGGCCAGCGCCAGCGGCTCGCGCTCGCGCGCGCGGTCGCCGCCCGCCCGTCGGTGCTCGTGCTCGACGACCCGCTGTCGGCCCTCGACGTCGACACCGAGGCCCTCGTCGAGGACGCGCTTCGCGAGGTGCTGCACGACACGACCGCGCTCGTGGTCGCGCACCGTCCGTCCACGGTGATGCTCGCCGACCGCGTCGCGCTGCTCGAGGGCGGCCGCATCACGGCCGTAGGCGGGCACTCCGAGCTGCTGCGTCGCAGCGAGCACTACCGTCACGTGATCTCGAGCCTCGAGATCGATGAGGCGCGCAAGCGCGCCCTCCACCAGGAACAGGAACCGCTGGAGGTGAACCTGTGAGCACCACCGTCGTCGGAACGAGCGGCGAAGACCGCTCCGATTACACGCGCGAGGAGAGCCGCGCCGTCCGGCGCCGCTCGCTGCGTCTGCTGGGATCGCTCATCTCGCCGGTGCGCTGGCAGCTCGTGCTCGCGGCGGTCGTGCTGGTCGTGTCGACCGTGCTGCGCGTCATCGGCCCGGCGCTCATCGCGTTCGGCCTCAACAACGCGCTGCCGGCGGCCGTCGAGCGCATGGACTGGATGCCGACGATCCTCGTCGTCGCCGTGTACCTGGTGTCGGCACTCGGCGGTGCGGCCCTCATCGGCTGGTACGTCGTCGTCGCGGCACGGCTGACGCAGGCCGTGCTCCTCGACCTGCGCAAGCGCATCTTCCTGCACACGCAGCGACTGAGCCTCGAGTTCCACGAGTCCTACACGTCTGGCCGCATCATCTCCCGCCAGACAAGCGACCTCGATACGATCCGCGAGCTGCTCGACGGCGGCCTCAATGAGCTCGTCTCGGGCATCCTGTACGGCGGGTTCACCCTGATCGCGCTGCTGCTGCTGGACTGGCAGTCGGGTCTCATCGTCGTCGCGATGGGTCTGCCGCTGTACGTGCTGATGCGCTGGTTCTACCGCAGCTCGCAGGTCGCGTACCGAGAGTCGCGCGTCGTGAGTGCGAAGGTCATCGTCAAGTTCGTCGAGACGATGACCGGCATCCGCGCCGTCAAGGCGTTCCGCAAGGAGCCGCGCAACGACGGCGAGTTCAGCGGTCTCGCGAGCGACTACCGCGAGGTGAACATGCGGACGATCCGCCTGTTCGGCGCGTTCGAGCCTGGGCTGATGGCCGTGGCATCCGTCTCGATTGCCCTCGTCGTGCTGTGGGGCGGCATCCGCGTCGCCGACGGCGCGCTCGCGATCGGAACGCTGCTGGCTGCCGTGCTGTACGTGCGGAACTTCTTCTCGCCGCTGCAGGAGGTCGCGTTCTTCCTGAACTCGTACCAGTCGGCGACGGCGGCGCTCGAGAAGGTCTCGGGCGTGCTGGAGGAGGAGCCGACCGTGCCCGACCCGACCGACCCGGTCGACCTGTGGACGGCGCGCGGCACGGTCACCTTCGACCACGTGAGCTTCGGCTACTCCAAGGACCGCCTGATCCTGCCGGACTTCTCGCTCGAGATCCCCGCCGGCGAGACCGTCGCGCTCGTGGGCACGACGGGTGCCGGCAAGTCGACGCTCGCGAAGCTCGTGTCGCGGTTCTACGATCCGACGCAGGGCTCGGTGAGCCTCGACGGCGTCGATCTCAGGCGCCTGCACCCGAAGGACCTCCGTCGCGCGATCGTCATGGTCACGCAGGAGGCGTACCTGTTCAGCGGCACGGTCGCCGACAACATCTCGCTGGGCAAGCCGGATGCGACGCTCGACGAGATCCGCGCCGCGGCGCGCGCGGTGGGGGCGGATGCCTTCATCGAGCGCCTCCCGGACGGGTACGACACCGACGTGAACAAGCGCGGCGGCCGCGTGTCGGCGGGTCAGCGCCAGCTGATCTCGTTCGCGCGCGCGTTCCTGGCGAACCCGGCGGTGCTGATCCTGGACGAGGCGACGGCGTCGCTCGACATCCCGAGCGAGCGGATGATCCAGGAGGCGCTGCAGACGCTCCTGGCCGATCGCACGGCGATCATCATCGCGCACCGCCTGTCGACGGTCGCGATCGCCGACCGCGTGCTCGTGATGGAGCACGGCCGGATCATCGAGGATGACGCCCCGGAGACCCTCATCGCGGGGACGGGGAAGTTCGCGCAGCTGCACGCGGCGTGGCGCGAGTCGCTCGTGTGACGACGACGGCGGATCCCGGTGCTACGTCGGGATCCGCCGTGTCTTCGCCAGTTCCGCGAACCACCGGCCGCTGTCCTTGACGGTGCGCTCGAGCGTGTCGAAATCGACCCGCACGATGCCGAAGCGCTTCGCGTAGCCGTAGCCCCACTCGAAGTTGTCGAGGAGCGACCACACGAAGTATCCGCGCAGGTCGACGCCGCGCTGCAGCGCGCGGTGCGCGGCGGTGAGGTGGCGGCGCAGGTAGTCGAGGCGTTCTGGGTCGGGCACCGAGCCGTCCGCCGAGACCACGTCGTCGAACGCGGCGCCGTTCTCGGTGACCATGAGCGGCTGGCCGGGGAACTGCTCCGACAACGACACGAGCAGCTCTTCAAGACCCTCCGGGGCGATGTTCCAGCCCATCGCGGTGTACGGCCCCGGCTGCTGGATGAACTCGAGCACCTGGTCGCTCCCGGGCCAGGCGGTCCCGCCGGCGTCGCCCTTGTGCCCATCGTTCATCTGCCTCGGCGAGACGCCGTCCCACGCCCGGACGGTCGCCGTGGAGTAGTAGTTCACCCCGAGCACGTCGATCGGCTGGTTGATCGTCGCGAGGTCGCCGTCGCGCACGAACGACCAGTCGGTGACCGATTTCGTGTCGTCGAGCAGGTCGGCGGGGTACTCGCGCCGCAGCAGCGGGTGCGTGAACGCGCGGTTGGCGAGCGCGTCGGCGCGGCGCATCGCCTCGGCGGCACCCTCCCCGCCGGGGCGCAGCACGTGGAAGTTGAGCGTGATCGAGTACTCCGGCGAACCGGTCGACGTCGCCCGCAGCGCCTGCACGGCGCGCCCGTGTGCGAGGTTGAGATGGTGCACCGCGGCGAGGGCGGATGCCGGCTCGTGCCTCCCGGGAGCGTGACCGCCCTGCCCGTACCCGAGGTACGCCGAGCACCACGGCTCGTTGAGCGTCGTCCACGTGTGCACACGGTCGCCGAGCGCCTCGCCCATGATCCGGGCGTAGTCCTCGAAGGCATCCGCGGTCGAACGCGCCGTCCACCCGCCCTCGTCCTCGAGCGCCTGCGGCAGGTCCCAGTGGTACAGGGTCGCGACGGGACGGATGCCGCGCTCCAGCAGCCCGTCGACGAGGCGCGAGTAGAAGTCGACGCCCCTGCGGTTCACCTCGCCCCGTCCCGAGGGGAGGATGCGCGGCCACGCGATCGAGAACCGGTACGCCCCGAGCCCGAGCTCGCCCATGAGGTCGAGGTCGCTCTCCCAACGGTGGTAGTGGTCGCACGCGACGTCGCCCGTGTCGCCGTTCCACACCTTGCCGGGCGTGCGGCTGAACGTGTCCCAGATCGACGGTCCGCGTCCGTCCTCGTTCGCTGCGCCTTCGACCTGGTAGGCGGCGGTCGCCGAGCCGAACGTGAAGCCGGGAGGGAACTCGAGGCCCGAGTCGCGGTAGTCCGCGCGGGCTGCAGTGGTCGCCACGGGCCCATCGTTCCACGTCGCGAACGACCGCATCGAATCGTTGCGACGACGGAGGCGGGGCATCCGCTGTATCGTGTCGCCGTGCCGTTCACCGACCTGACGCTCGACGACCTCCGCACCTACCGACCCGACCTCCCCGAACCCGCCGATCTCGACGCCTTCTGGTCGACCACTATCGCCCAGGCGCGTTCGGCCGGGAGTGGCTACGACCTGACGCCCGCCGCGACGCCGATCACCGAACTCGTCATCGAAGATCTCGCGTTCCCCGGATTCGGCGGAGAGCCCGTCCGCGCCTGGGTGACCAGGCCTCGGACGGATGCCGCGCTCCCGGCCGTCGTCGAGTACGTCGGCTACGGCGGCGGCCGCGGCCTCCCTGGCGAGCGACTGCAGTGGGCGGCCGCGGGCTTCGTCCACGTGCTCATGGACACGCGCGGGCAGGGGAGCGCCCACGGAACGGGCGGGGACACGCCCGATCCGCACGGCTCAGGACCCGCGATGCCCGGCTTCATGACGCGCGGGGTCCTCGATCCCGAGACGTATTACTACCGCCGCGTCTTCACCGACGGGGTGCGGCTCGTGGACGCCGTGCGCGAGCTGCCGTTCGTCGACGCGTCACGCGTCGCGGTCACCGGCGGCAGCCAGGGCGGCGGCATCGCGATCGCGGTCGCGAGCCTCGTGCGCGACCTTCGCGGCGCGATGCCCGACGTGCCTTTCCTGTGCGACTTCCCGCGGGCGGTCGCACTCACGCCGCGCAACCCCTTCACCGAGATCACCCAGTTCCTCGGCGTGCACCGGGACCTCTCCGATCAGGTCTTCCGCACGCTCTCGTACTTCGACGGCGCCGTGCTCGCGCGGCGCGTCACCGTGCCCTCGCTCTTCTCGGTCGCGCTCATGGACGACATCGTGCTGCCGTCGACCGTCTTCGCCGCGTACAACCGGCTCGCCGCCGAGGACCGCGAGATCGTCGTATACGCCTACAACGGGCACGAGGGCGGGCAGGCGCACCAATGGGTGCGGCAGGTGGCATGGCTGCGCGACCGGCTGTGACGACGGATGCCGCAGCTGCGGCATCCGCTCTCAGAGCTTGATCTCGGCGATGACCTCGCCGTACTCCGTCTCGCCGACCGGCGTGAAGCCGACGCGCTTGAAGAATGCCTCGGGCCCGCCTTCGCCCGCCTCGTAGATGACGTTCACCTTCTCCATGCCCCGCTTGCGCGCCTCGTCGAGCAGGGCCTCGACCGCGTACCGGCCGACGCCTCGGCCCTGATCGTCGGCGTCGACGTTGATGCGCCACAGAACGGAGCGGAAGTGCTCCTGGGGGAAGTCGGGGTCGAAGTTCGCGCTCACGAACGCGACGACGTCGTCGCCGTCGAGCACGACGCGCTGCCACGACGTCTGAGGGTTCACGACCGTGGCGGCGATGCCGTAGCTCACCGGCGAGAGGAACTCCTCCTGGCCGGGCTTGAGCGACATGTTGTTGACCGCGACGATCGTCGAGGCGGACAGTTCTTCCAGTCGGAGCTCAGCCATTGCCCCAGGCTAATGGAGGCCCGGCGCATCCGGCCATGTTCGACCCCGACCTTCACAGGGAATTCATGCGGGCCGAAGTATCTCGATATCAAGATACTTTCGCGATTGCGATAGGCTGGCACGACGCCCCGAGACGAAAGACGGAACCGGTGACCGACTCCACCATCATCTACACCTACACGGACGAGGCCCCGGCTCTCGCGACCGCTTCGCTCCTGCCGATCGTGCAGGCGGTGACCCGTCAGGCGGGGGTCGACATCGAGACGCGCGACATCTCGCTGGCGGGTCGGGTGCTGGCCGCGTTCCCGCAGCGACTGACCGCCGAGCAGCAGGTGGGCGACGCTCTCGCCGAGCTGGGCGGGCTCGCGACGCTGCCCGAGGCGAACATCATCAAGCTCCCCAACATCTCGGCGTCCATCCCGCAGCTGAAGGCCGCGATCGCGGAGCTGCAGTCGAAGGGCTACGACGTCCCCGACTATCCCGACGAGGCCGAGACGCTCGAAGAGAAGGACATCCGGGCGCGCTACGACCGCATCAAGGGCTCGGCCGTGAACCCGGTGCTGCGCGAGGGCAACAGCGACCGGCGCGCTCCGCTGTCGGTCAAGAACTACGCGCGCAAGCACCCGCACCGCAACAAGCCGTTCGCCGAGGGCTCGAAGACGCGCGTCGTCACGATGGGCCAGGACGACTTCCGCTCGAACGAGCAGACGACGGTCGTCCCGTCCGACGACGTGCTCACGATCCAGCACGTCGCCGAGGACGGCACGGTCACCCCGCTCAAGGGGGGCATCAAGGTGCTCCCCGGCGAGATCGTCGACGGCACGTTCCTCTCGGCCCGGGCGCTCGACGCGTTCCTCGCCGACACGCTCGAGACAGCCAAGGCCGACGACGTGCTCTACTCGGTGCACCTCAAGGCCACGATGATGAAGGTCAGCGACCCGATCATCTTCGGCCACGTCGTCAAGGCGTACTTCGCCGACGTGTTCGATCGCCACGGCGACAAGATCGCCGAGGCGGGCCTCACGCCGAACGACGGCCTGGGCGCGATCCTCACGGGTCTCGGCGAGCTCGAGGGCGGTGACGCCATCAAGGCTGCGATCGACGACGCGATGAAGAACGGCCCGCGCCTGTCGTACGTCAACTCCGACAAGGGCATCACGAACCTCCACGTGCCCTCCGACGTCATCGTCGACGCCTCGATGCCCGCGCTCGTCCGCAACGGCGGCAAGCTGTGGGGCGCAGACGGTGGTGAGGACGACACGGTCGCCGTCATCCCCGACTCCTCATACGCCGGCGTCTACCAGACCGTGATCGACGACGTCATCGCGCACGGCCCGCTCGACCCCGCGTCGATGGGCACCGTCCCCAACGTCGGCCTCATGGCGCAGGCCGCCGAGGAGTACGGCAGCCACGACAAGACGTTCGAGATCGCCGCTCGGGGACGCGTGCAGGTCGTCGACTCGGCCGGAGACGTGCTGCTCGAGCACGTCGTCGACCGCGGCGACATCTGGCGCGGAACCCAGACGAAGGACATCGCGATCCGCGACTGGGTCAAGCTCGCGGTGACACGCGCACGCGCGACGGGCACGCCTGCGGTGTTCTGGCTCGACGAGCAGCGCTCGCACGACCGCGCGCTCATCGCGAAGGTGCGCGAGTATCTCGCCGAGCACGACACCGACGGCCTCACGATCGAGATCCTCGCGCCGGCCGCGGCGACGCAGTACTCGCTCGACCGGCTGCGCAAGGGCGAGGACACGATCTCGGTCACCGGCAACGTGCTGCGCGACTACCTGACCGATCTGTTCCCGATCCTCGAGGTCGGCACGAGCGCCAAGATGCTCTCGATCGTCCCGCTGCTCGCGGGCGGCGGCCTCTTCGAGACCGGCGCGGGCGGATCGGCGCCGAAGCACGTGCAGCAGCTCCTCGCCGAGAACTACCTGCGGTGGGACTCGCTCGGCGAGTTCTTCGCCCTCGCGGCCTCGCTCGAGCACTACGCGGACTTCACCGGCAACGTGCGTGCGCAGGTGCTCGCCGATACGCTCGACGCCGCGACGGGCACGTTCCTCGAGAACGACAGGTCCCCCGGCCGCGCTCTCGGCACGATCGACAACCGCGGCAGCCACTTCTACCTCGCGCTCTACTGGGCGACCGAGCTCTCGAACCAGCAGGTCGACGCCGAGCTGGCAGCCGTTTTCGCGCCGGTGGCCGAGGCGCTCGCCGAGAGCGAGCAGCAGATCGTCGACGAGCTGCTCGCCGTGCAGGGCTCGCCGGCCGACATCGGAGGCTATTACCGTCCCGACCCCGACCTCGTCGAGAAGGTCATGCGCCCGTCCGCGACGCTCAACGCGATCGTCGACGGCATCGGGAACTGACGACCGGTCTGCCGCTGAGTGAAGCGGATGCCTCGGCTGGGGCATCCGCTTCACCCGTCTTTCCGCCCTCGCGGGCTCCGGACGTGCGAAGGTGTTTCCCGTGGGAAAGGAACCCGGGGGGCGCGTCACGATCTCCGACATCGCCGAGCGCGCGGGTGTGTCGATCGGCGCGGTCTCGTTCGCGCTGAACGGGCGCAAGGGCGTATCGGATGCCACGCGCGAGCGCGTGCTCCAGGTCGCCGACGAGCTCGGGTGGGCGCCCGCGAGCGCGGCGAGGTCGCTCGCGGGGGCGCGGACAGACACGTTCGGCCTCGTGCTCGCGCGCGATCCGCACAATCTCGGCGTCGAGTCGTTCTACATGCGGTTCCTCGCGGGACTCGAGTCCGAGCTGTCGAGACGGTCGTACGGCCTGCTGCTGCAGGTGGTGCCGTCTCAGGAGATCGAGATAGCGACGCTCAAGAAGTGGCGCCGCTCGCGGCGCGTCGACGGCGTGCTGCTCGTCGACCTCGCCGTCGACGACCCGCGCATCGAGCTCGCGTCCGAGCCGGGCGCGCTGCCCGCCGTCGTGGTCGGAGACCCCGCCGTCGCGAAAGGCCTCACGAGCGTGTGGACCGACGACGCGACGTCGATGCGGCAGGCCGTGCAGTACCTCGTGGGCCTCGGGCACCGGCGTATCGCCCGCGTGTCGGGTCTCGCGCCGTTCGCCCACACGCACATCCGCGATGAGGCGTTCGTCGAGGAGATGGCTTCCGAGGGGGCGGAGGCGGTGCTGCTGCGGACCGACTACACACCCGAGGCCGGCGCCTCCGCGACCCGCCATGCGCTGCAGTCGGATGCCCCGCCCACCGCGTTCGTCTATGACAACGACGTCATGGCGGTGGCAGGTCTGACGGTCGCGATGGAGCTGGGGAAGCGGGTTCCCGCCGACATGTCGATCATCGCGTGGGACGACTCCGTTCTGTGCGACCACACGTTCCCGACCCTCACGGCGCTGACCCACGACGTCGTCGCGTTCGGCGCGCACGCGGCCCGGCGCCTCTTCGACGTGATCGACGGCGCACCGCCCGGGGCCTTCCTCGACTCCACTCCGCGGCTGGTCATCCGCGGCTCGACCGGCCCGGTCTGAGCGGCGCGGGGGCTCTCCGGCCTTCTTCGCGGAAAGAGAGATAAAGCGCTTTACAAGATGACCTCGGCACCCCTAATCTGACAGCGCGACCACATCGAAGCGGACGACGACGTCGGCCGTTGCGGCCACCAGTTACAAGGGAGTAATCACATGGCATCACGTACCGCGGTGACCGGCGTCATCGCACTGGGCGCGCTCGCCGCGCTCGCTCTGAGCTCGTGCTCCGGCGCGGGCTCCGCCCAGCCCTCGCAGGGCATCGACGGCGAGGTGTCCGGCGAGGTGACCTTCGTCACCTGGCGCACCGACCTCATCCAGGACGGCACGTTCGAGGAGTACGCCGAGCAGTTCAACGCGGTCTACCCGGACGCGACGGTGACGTTCGAGGGCATCACCGACTACGAGGGCGAGATGCGCACGCGCCTGAGCACGACGAACTACGGCGACGTGCTGGGGCTGCCCAACAGCGTGCTGCCCGACCAGTTCGCCGACTTCTTCGAGCCGCTCGGGCAGACCGAGGAGCTCGCCGATAAGTACCGCTTCCTCGCGCCGAAGAGCTACGAGGGCGTCCAGTACGGCATCGCACTCGGCGGCAACGCGAACGGCCTGATCTACAACAAGGACGTCTTCGAGCAGGCGGGCATCACCGAGCTCCCCAAGACCCAGGAGGAGTGGCTCGACGCACTCCAGCAGATCGCCGACAACACCGACGCGATCCCCCTCTACACGAACTACAAGGACGGCTGGCCGCTCAGCCAGTGGTCCGGCAACCTCGGCGCGATCACGGGCGACCCCGACTTCGTGAACGAGATGGCGCACGACGACGCGCCGTGGACCGAGGGCACCGACATCTACGCGATCGACTCGCTCATCTTCGAGTCCGTCGCCGCGGGCCTCACCGAGGATGACCCGCTCACGACGAACTGGGAGCAGTCGAAGGTCGACTTCGCGACAGGCAAGATCGCGACGATGGCGCTCGGATCGTGGGCGATCTCGCAGATGCAGCTCGCCGCGGAGGACAACGGCATCGACCCCGAGGTGGTCGGATACCTGACCTTCCCCGCGACCGCGGACGGCACGCAGTACGCGATCGTCGGCGGCGACTACAACCTCGCGATCAACAAGAACTCGTCGGTCAAGCCCGCGGCGAAGGCCTGGATCGACTGGCTCATCGAGGAGTCCGGCTTCACCGAGACCCAGGGCATGGTCTCGCCGCTGATCGCCGACCCGCTCCCGTCGAATCTCGCGGGACTCAGCGACGAAGGTGTCGAGCTCATCGAGCTCAACCCGGCTCCGGCGGGGGAGGAGGCGCTGTTCAACAACATCGCCGACACCTCGCAGATCGACATCTGGGGCAACATCTACCGGCAGAAGCTCGTCGACATCGCACGCGGTGCCGCCGACGGCGACAAGGCGTCGTACTTCGCCGAGCTCAACGAGCGGTGGGCCGCGGCCCGCGCCGAACAGGGCTGATCCGACCACTCCGGCCGGGGGCGCGCGCCGCCCCCGGCCGGACACGACTCAGGAGGTGCGAAGACGCATGTCCATCTCGACCGCGGGAACCGGCGCCCCGGGCTCGGTCGTGGCCGCGACCGCGCGGCGGCGAGGCCGCCGGCGCACCCGGGTGACCGCGGCGGGCGTGCCGGCCGGTCGCGGCATCCGGGCCCGCATCACCCCGTATCTGTTCATCCTCCTCGCGGTCGGGCTGCTCCTGCTTCTCACCTATCTGCCCGCCGCGAACATGCTGTGGTACAGCGTCACCGACTGGGACGGGCTCGACCTCGAGAAGGAGTTCATCGGGCTCGACAATTACATCCAGGTCTTCACCAACCCGCAGATCTTCGGCGTGTTCTTCGTGAGCCTCTACTACTTCGGCGGTGCGTTCCTGCAGATGGCGATCGCGATGTACTTCGCCGCGATCCTCAGCACGTCGACGCGGTTCTCGAACCTCTTCCGGGGCATCCTCTTCTTCCCGTACCTCATCAACGGCGTCGCGATCGGCTTCGTGTTCCTGTACCTGTTCCAGCCGGGCGGCACGCTGGACACCGTGCTGTCGTGGTTCGGGCTCACCGATACGCCGAAGTGGCTAGGCGACCCCGCCGTCGCGAACTACTCGCTCGCCGCGACATCGGTCTGGCGGTACACGGGACTCAACTTCGTGCTCTTCCTCGGCGCGATCCAGTCGATCCCGGGGGAGCTCTACGAGGCGGCCGAGATCGACGGGGCGAACAAGTGGCAGCAGTTCTGGGCGCTCACGTTCCCCGGCATCCGTCGCATCGTCGGGCTCTCCTTCATCCTTGCGATCGCCGGCAGCCTGTCGGTGTTCGAGATCCCGTTCATCATGACGGGCGGCGCGAACGGCACGTCGACGTTCGTCATCCAGACGCTGCAGACGGCGTTCAACTTCCGGCAGGTGGGCCTCGCATCGGCGATGGCGATCGTGCTGCTGGTCATCGTGCTGCTGGTCACGTGGATCCAGCGAAAGCTCTTCCCCGACGAGAAGGTGGATCTCGCATGACGATCGCCGCCCGCCCGCCGCGCACGCCGCGAGTCGGTCCGCGCCTCGCGACGACAGGCAAGTACGGCTCGCTCGTCGTGGGCGCGGTGCTGACCCTCCTGCCGCTCACGGTGCTCTTCTTCGCGAGCTTCAAGACCTCGCAGGAGTTCGGCGCATCCGGTCCGTTCGATCCGCCGTGGAACTGGTTCAACCTCGAGAACTACGTGACCGCGTTCCAGCAGGGCGGGATGGTCGAAGGATTCATCAACACGACGATCGTGCTCGTGATCTCGCTCGCGGGCACGATCCTCATCGGCACCATGGCCGCTTACGCGATCGACCGGTTCTCGTTCCGAGGCCGCAAGCTCGTCGTCGGGCTGTTCCTCGTCGCCACGCTCATCCCGGGCGTGACGAGCCAGGTCGCGACGTTCCAGATCATCAACGGACTCGGGCTCTACAACTCGATGGCGGCGCTCATCCTGCTGTTCCTGGGCACCGACATCATCTCGATCTACATCTTCATCCAGTTCATGCAGTCCATCCCGACGTCCCTCGACGAGGCCGCCATGATCGACGGCGCCAACCGCTGGACCATCTACTGGCGCGTCATCCTGCCGCTGCTCAAGCCCGCCATCGCCACCGTCATCATCATCAAGGGGATCGCCATCTACAACGAGTTCTACCTCCCGTTCCTGTACCTCCCGTCGCAGGGGCTCATCTCGACATCGCTGTTCCGGTTCAAGGGGCCGTTCGGCGCGCACTGGGAGATCATCGCGGCGGGCACGATCCTCGTGATCGTCCCGACGCTCGTGGTCTTCCTGCTGCTGCAGCGATGGATCTACCGGGGCCTCGTGGCCGGAGCGGTCAAGTGACGCGTCTCACGCGTCGCGAGCTGCACGAGGGGTGGTCGGTGCGCGCGGCCTCGGGGCCTGCGCCCGCCGACATCGCCGCCGCCGTCGTCCCCGCCTCGGTGCCGGGGGTCGTCCACACCGACCTGCTCGCCGCGGGACTCATCCCCGACCCGTTCCTCGACGACAACGAGGCGCTCCTGGCATGGATCGGACTCGTCGACTGGACGTACGAGACGACCGTGCAGCTGTCCCGGGAAGAGCTCGCCGCCGCGCACCACCATCTCGTCTTCGAGGGCATCGACACGGTCGCGACGGTGTCGCTCAACGGGTCGCCCCTCGGCGAGGTCGCGAACCAGCACCGCACGTTTCGCTTCGACGTCACCGAGCTCGTGCGCGAGGGCGCGAACACGCTCACGGTCGCGTTCCGCAGCCCCGTGCGGTACGCGAACGCACAGGGCGTCGCGCTCGGCGCGCGGCCCCGGCCGTACCCGCTTCCGTACGACGCGATCCGCAAGGCGGCGTGCAGCTTCGGGTGGGACTGGGGCATCTCGACCGCGACCAGCGGCATCTGGCGGCCGGTCCGCGTGGAGTCCTGGTCGGTCGCACGCCTCACTGACGTGCGCGTGCACGCGGTTCCGAACGAGGGCGGTGGCGGGCGCGTCGACGCGGTCGTGCGCGTGGAGCGAGAGACCGCTGCCGCGCTCACGGTGTCGCTCGCGGTGGCGGGGGGTGAGGCATCCGTCACGATCCCCGCCGGCGAGACCGAGGCGACCGTCACCGTCGAGGTCGACGCGGTCGAACGGTGGTGGCCTGCCGGGCACGGGGCGCAGCCCCTGTACGACGCGGTCGTGTCACTCTCCGCCGACGGAGAGGAGACGGATGCCGCGACGCGGCGCGTCGGGTTCCGCGACCTGCGCTGGGAGACCGCGCCCGACGCCGACGGCACGCCCTTCCAGCTCGTCGTCAACGACCGGCCGGTGTTCGTCAAGGGGGTCAACTGGATCCCGGATGACGCGTTCTTCACGCGGGTCGACCGTGCCCGGTACGCCCGCCGGCTGGGTCAGGCAAAGGCGGCGAACGTCAACCTCGTGCGCGTGTGGGGCGGTGGCGTGTACGAGTCTGACGACTTCTTCGACGTGTGCGACGAGCTCGGGCTGCTCACGTGGCAGGACTTCACCTTCGCGTGCGCCGCGTACGCCGAGGAGGACCCGCTGCGCTCCGAGGTCGAGGCCGAGGCGCGCGACAACATCGTGCGGCTCGCGCATCACGCGTCGCTCGCGGTGCTGTGCGGCAACAACGAGTGCCTGTGGGGCTACGAGGACTGGGGCTGGCAGGCGCTCCTCGACGGGCGCACGTGGGGCGCGTACTACTACCGCGACCTCTTACCGGCGCTCATCGCCGAGCTCGCCCCGCACGTGCCGTACATCCCGGGAAGCCCCTTCAGTCCCGGCGACCGCCACCCCAACGACGAGCGCCACGGCGCGACGCACCTGTGGGAGCAGTGGAACCGCCGCGACTGGATCACGTACCGCGAGCACACGCCGCGCTTCGTCGCGGAGTTCGGCTGGCAGGGACCGCCCACCTGGACGACGCTCACACGCGCGGTCGGCGACGATCCGCTGACGCCCGACTCGCCGGGCATGATCGTCCACCAGAAGGCGGCGGAAGGGGGAATGAAGCTCGCCGCCGGGCTCGTGCCGCATTACCGCGTGCCCGACGACATCGAGACATGGCACTGGGCGACTCAGCTCAACCAGGCGAACGCCGTCTCGGCCGGGCTCGAGTGGTTCCGCTCGCACGCTCCCGGCACGTCGGGGGCGATCGTGTGGCAGCTCAACGACTGCTGGCCCGTCACCTCGTGGGCGGCGATCGACGGCGACGGGCGGGAGAAGCCCCTCTTCTTCGCGCTCGCGCGGGCCTTCGCGCCGCGGCTGGTGACCGTGCAGCCGCGCGGCGACGCGCTCGCGGTGACGCTCGTGAACGACACCGACGACCAATGGCACGACGACCTCGTGCTGACGCGGCGCCCGTTCGACGGAGCCGTGCTCGCGGAGCACACGGTTCCCGTGTCGCTGGCGCCGCGATCGGTGGTGACACTGCCGGTCCCCGAAGCGCTGGCCCACGCGACGGATGCCGCAGCCGAGGTGCTGGTCGCGACGGCCGGCGCCGAGCGCGGCCTGTGGTACTTCGCCGAGCCGCGCGACAGCGCACTCACGGCGGCCCAGCTCGAGTTCTCGGTCGCGCGGGACGGGGGCGAGTTCATCGTGGGGGTGACCAGTCGTGGCCTGGTGCGCGACCTGACGCTGCTGGTCGACCGGCTCTCGCCCGATGCGACGATCGATCGCGGGCTCGTGACCCTCCTGCCGGGGGAGTCGACGGAGTTCCGGGTGTCGGGCATGGAGGACCTCGATGCGGATGCCGTGGCGGATCCGCTCGTGGCGCGCTCCGCCAACCAGCTGGTCACTCGATGAGCCGCCTCGAGGTCCTCGACGAGCCCGTGTGCGGCATGACGTGGGGCTGGGTCGGGACGCGCGGCACGTGGGCGACACCTGAGGCGGCCGCATCGATGGACCTCATGGCCGAGCACGCGGTGACATGGACGGCACTTGCGTACGCGGCGGTGCAGAAGACTCCGTTCTCCACCGAGATCCCCTTCGACGAGCCGCCCACCGTGACCGACGACGAGATCGTGTGGGCGATCCGGCACGCCCACACCCTCGGCCTGAAGGTGTGCCTCAAGCCGGTCGTCAACGTCGCCGACGGCACCTGGCGGGCGCACATCGGCTTCTTCGACTGGGACGTCCCGGGCGAGCCGACGTGGACGCAGTGGTTCGACGCCTACCGGCGGTTCACCGTGCAGGCGGCGACGATCGCGGAGCGCGAGGGCTGCGAGATGCTCTGCATCGGCTGCGAGATGGTGCGCGCCGACGGGCAGGAGGCGCACTGGCGGCGTCTCATCGACGAGGTCCGGTCGGTGTACTCCGGCCCGATCACGTACAACTGCGACAAGTACCAGGAGGACCGCGTCACGTGGTGGGACGCGGTCGACATCGTCTCGTCGAGCGGGTACTACCCGATCGATGCGTGGGCGACGCAGCTCGACCGCATCGAGGCGGTGGTCGTGGCATCCGGCAAGCCGTTCTTCTTCATGGAGGCCGGCTGCCCGTCGCGCGCCGGCTCGGCGCACGCGCCGAACGACTGGGCGCTCGAGGGCGCTCCGTCAGGGGAAGAGCAGCTGCGTTACTACCGCGCGATGTTCGACGCGTGCCGCGAGCGGCCGTGGGTGCGCGGCTTCATGCTCTGGGACTGGCCCGCCCGCCTGTACTCGCGCGAGGACGCCGCGGCGAACCGCGACTATTGCGTATACGGCAAGCCGGCCGGCGACCTCATGGCCGCGGAGTACGCCGACTGGTCGCGTCGGGGCTGAGGCCGGGGCATCCGCCTCAGTAGTGCACCCATACCTCGGTGCCGTACGCCGACCATTCGTAGACGAACCTGGCCTCGGCGTCCCACATGTTCACGCATCCGTGGCTCTGCGGGAACCCGAGCGACGAGCGGAGCGAGTTCGCACCGTGGAAGCCGATGTCGGGCGCGAACCACGTGACCCACGGCACGTCGCGCACGCAGTACGGCGCGCCCTCGAAGCAGCCCATGCTCTGGACGCGCGAGTACCCGTTGACAGTGAAGTGGCCGGCCGGCGTCGCCGAGCCGGGGAGGCCGGACGAGATGACGTGCGAGCTGACGAGGTTGCCGTTCTCGTAGAGGTACGCCCGCTGCGAGCTCAAGTTCACCTCGATCGTGCGTGCGAGCGCGGTCGTCGTGAACGGGAGCGTCGTCATGGGGAGCTCGTAGACGCCGTTCACGTTCTGAAGCTGCTCCGCGAAGGCCGCCGCGATGCCGTCGGTGCTCTCGAGCGTGCGGCCCTCGACGCCCTCGGACAGGGTCCGCAGCACGGTGCCGCTCGAGTTCGTCACGACCGTCGCGTTGACCGGCTCACGATGGACGAGGGCCGGGATCGTCTCGACGAAGGCTTCGATCGCCTGCTGGTCGACCTCGACCGAGAAGCTGCCGCGCGGACCGTCGCCGAGCGTGATCCACGACGCGGCGAGAGCACGGTCGACGGGCACGACCCGCTCGCCGCCGGTGTAGAAGCCCATCGAGTCGAGCATCGTGTTGAGACGATAGGCGGTCGCGTCCGCGACGTACGTCTGCGTCTCGGCATCGATCGGGGCCGCGACGGGGTCGAACTCGACGCGCGACTGACCCGCGTCGAAGGCGTCCTGCAGAGCGGTGCGCACCGAGTCGACGTCGATGCCCGTGCCGAGGATCGCCGGCGTGACGACGTACGACGCGGATGCGGCGTCGAAGGCGAGTTGCGCATCCACCGGGTCGGTGTACAGCGACGGGGCGGCGTCCCGCAGCACCGCCGTCGCGACGTCGGGGTCGAGCTGGACCACCGCCTTCTCGGGCGCCGAGAACCACTCGGTCGGATTCCACATCGGATGCGTCGCGAACGCGTCGTTCGCGAGCTCGCGCGAGCGCACGCTCGCGGCGAGCTCGGCGCCGGTGACCTCGACGTCGCCGTCGGGTCCGTTGATCACGAGGGTCGTCTCAGCGAGGCGCGCGCTCACCGCGTCGGCGGCGGCGCCCGGCGTCAGGCCGCCCACGGACACGCCCCCGATCGACGTGCCGGGCGCGATGAGCACGAGGGAAGAGGCGACGAGCGCCGCGATCGCGACGGCAGCCGGGACGCCGATCCACCATCCCAGGTGACGCTTGCGCTTCGCGGGATCCGCGGGTGCCCACTGCACGTGCGGCTCGGGGGTCGTCGCGGGTCCGGGCACCGGGAGCACGGTCGGAGCAGGAGGAGCTGCGGGTGCCGCGACCGGCGCCGCCGCAAGGGCGCCGACGGGCACCGACTCGCTCTCGGGCTGCGCGGCCGGCTCGTCCACGAGGTCGTCGGCGTCGCCGGGCTCCACGTCGTCGGGCGCGGCCAGTGCCGTGGGCGGCCCGAGGTCGTCGGCGGCGTCGTCCTCGACGTCCGCCTCGGGTTCGGCGTCTTCGGTGAGTGAATCCGCCTCGGGCTCGGGCTCGGGCTCGGGCTCGGGCTCGGGCTCGTCCGCGTCGACCTCGGCCTGCGGCTCGGTGTCGTCGGTGTCCGCCTCGGTGTCGGGCTCGACCTCGACCTCTTCCACCTCGGCTTCGGGCTCGACCTCGGCCTCTTCCACCTCGGCTTCAGCGTCTTCGGCTTCGGCCTCGGACTCCGCCTCGGACTCCGCGTCGGCTTCGGCGTCGGGCTCCGCGTCCTCGGCTTCGGCGTCGGGCTCCGCGTCTTCGGCTTCGGCGTCGGGCTCCGCGTCCTCGGCTTCGGCGTCGGCCTCGGGTTCGACCGCTTCGGCGTCGGGCTCGGCGTCCTCGGCTCCAGCCTCGGCGTCTTCCGCTCCGGCCTCGGCATCCGCCTCGACCTCTTCCGCTTCGACCTCCTCGGCCTCCGCTTCAGCGTCTTCGGTCTCGGCCGCGGCCTCCTCCGACTCGGATTCCTCCGGCTCGACCTCCTCGGCGTCCGCAGCACCGGCCTCGGCATCCGCCTCGACCTCTACGTCCTCGGCTTGCGTGCTCTCGTCACCCTCGACGTCTTCGGGCGCGGCGTCCTCGGCCTCGGCATCCGCCTCGTCCAGCGACTCGTCGGCTTCCGCGTCGACAGCCTCGATGTCGTCGATCTCGAGTTCGTCCAGCGACGTCGTGACGTCGTCGTCGGGCACGTCCTGGGCGCCCGCCTTTGTGGCGAGATCCGTCACGCCATCACCCCCCGGTTGGCCGAATCGTTCTGATCATGGTAATGGACGTCACTCCGGAGGGTCGTGGAAACCCCTATTCCCCGCACACGTCCCGGAATCCATCCATGGTTTCGCGGAACGTCGTCGCGAGTTCGGCGAGCTCCCCCGACTGGTCGAGATCTCCGTTCGCGAGGGCCTCGAGGACGTCGCCGATCTGCCCGTACATCTCCTGCAGCGAGGGCAGGAGCGCGGCGACCTGGTCGTTCGTGATCTCGGATGCCGTCTCGCCGAGCTTCTCGGCTGCGGCGCGCATCGCCTCGACGACCGAGGCAGGGTCATCGGCCGCAGCGGTCTCGAACTCCTCGGCCGCGGCGACGACGGAGTCGCGCACGAGCGCGCACGCGTCTTCGGTGGACTGGCCGGAGTCGCCCGGTCCGTCAGGCCCCGCTTGGACGGTGGCCGTGCCCGTCCCGGACGGGGTGGGGGAGGCCGTGCACGCGGCGAGGCCGAGCGCTGCGAGGGCGACGAGGACGACGGCGGCGATGCTGCGGTGCATGTGTGGGGGACCTCCAGCCTCCCAGCGTAGGCGAGCGCCGCATCCCTCACCCTGGAGTCTTCCGGGACGATGCCGATTTGTAACAGTTTTGTAAATCGTCCGTTCAAATCGTTTCGAGATGTTGCGCGGAGGTTAGTTCGTAAGCTCTACTAACAAACATGTCCGCATCGGAAGTGCAGCGCGGCTCTTCCACAGTGACGCCCGCGCATCGAGAGGAACCCGCCGCCGTGCGCGGCGAGGGCACCCGAGCCCTCCGGCGAGCCGCCAAGGTCCTTCCCGAGCACGCCCGCGCGCACAACCGCTCGCTCGTGCTGCAGACGCTCTTCCACAGCGGCGCGATGAGCCGCGCCGACCTCTCCCGTCAGACGGGACTCACTCGCGTGACCATCTCGGACCTCGTCGCCGAGCTCATCGCCGACGGCTTCGTCGCCGAGAAGGGGGTGCGCGAGGCATCCGGCCCGGGCAAGCCCGCGATGCTCGTCGACCTCGACCGCTCAGGCCACCGCATCATCGGGATCGACCTTTCGGGCAGCGACCGCTTCCTCGGCGCCGTTCTGGACCTCGACGGCAGCATCGTCGCGCGCCGCTCGATCCCAGTCTCGGCCGGGGACGAGCTCGTCGAGTCGGTCATCTCGCTCGCACGCGAGCTCATCGCCGACTCGGACGTCCCGGTCCTGGGTGTCGGCGTCGGCGCGCCCGGCGTCATCGACGATCGGGGAGTCGTGCTCACGGCGCCGAACCTCCGGTGGACGGGCTTCGACCTGCAGAGCACGCTCGAGAATGCCCTCGATCTGCCCGTCGTCGTCGCGAACGACGCGAACGCAGCGGTGCTGGCCGAGTACACGTTCGGCGGAGCGGGCGACGACATCATGCTCGTGAAGGTCGACCGCGGCGTCGGCTCCGGCTTGCTCTCGGGCGGGCGACCGATGCGCGGAGCGCGCTTCGCCGCCGGTGAGATCGGCCACGTCACGGTCGGCACGGACGGCGGCCCGCTCTGCGCGTGCGGCAAGATCGGATGCCTCGAGGCGTGGATCTCTGTGCCGTCGCTGTCGGGCCGGCTCGCCGAGGCATCCGGTGACGCCGCGCGCGAGAGCGTGCTGCGCGATGCGGGAGAGCGCCTCGGAATCGCCCTCGCGCCCATCGTCGGCGCGCTCGACCTGTCGGAGATCGTGCTCTCCGGCCCCTCTGAACTTCTCGGCGGACCCCTCGCGGAAGCGAGCGCCGAGACCCTCCGCACCCGGACGCTCGCCGAAGTCCACGAGGGCATCCGTGTGCGGATGACGGAGCAAGGCCAGGACATCGTCCTGCGCGGCGCGGCCGTCATGGTCCTGTCGGGACAACTGGGCGTGTCCTAGACGACGCCACCAAACCCCCTGGATGGGCCCCACAGGTCCATCCGAACCAAGAGAGAACGAGGGAATCATGAAGAAGACGCTCGGAGCCGTCGCCCTCCTGGGCGCGACGGCGCTTGCCCTGGCCGGCTGTGCCGGCACCAGCGGCGGCGGGAGCACCGAAGAGACCGGCGCGGAGATCCGCGTGTGGCTCAACGGCACGGACACCCCCCAGGAAGCGCGCGACTACCTGAAGGAGACGTTCGAGGAGGAGAACCCGGGCAACACGCTGGTCATCGAGGAGCAGTCGTGGGAGGGCCTCGTCGACAAGCTGACGACCAGCCTGTCGAGCTCGGACAGCCCTGACGTCGTCGAGATCGGCAACACGCATTCGCCGGCGTTCACGTCGGTCGGCGCGCTGCTGGACATCACCGACCTGTACGAGACCCTCGGCGGCGACGACCTGCTGCCGGGCTTCGTCGAGGCGGGGTCGTACGACGACAAGTTCTACGCGCCGCCGCTGTATTCGGGCGCTCGCGTCGTGTTCGCCGACCCGGCGTTCGTGTCGGAGGCCCCGGCGACGCTCGAGGATTACATCGCGAAGGCAAAGGAGCTCGCGGCGTCGCACCCCGGCACCTCGGGCATCTACTTCGCCGGTCAGGACTGGTACAACGCCCTCCCGTTCATCTGGGAGAACGGCGGCGAGCTCGCCGTCGAGGACGGCGGCGAGTGGGACGCTCAGCTGAGCTCGCCCGAGTCGGTCAAGGGCCTCCTGCAGGTGCAGGACCTCATGACGACCGCTTCGGTCGCCCCGAAGGACGGCGACAACGCCGAGCCGTGGACCCCGTACTGCGAGGGTGCCGCAATCCAGTTCTCGGCGCCGAACTGGGCCCTCGGCCTGGCGAGCGAGTGCGACACCGACACCCCGCCGGCCGCGCCGTTCGTGTACGCGCTCCCGGGCGCCTCGGACGGTGCCGCCCAGGTGTTCGCGGGTGGCTCGAACATCGGCATCTCGGCCAAGTCGGCTCACCCCGAGCTTGCCAAGAAGGCGCTCGAGATCATCCTGAGCGATGAGTTCCAGACGATCTACGGCGAGAACGGCCTGATCCCCGCCAAGAAGTCGCTCGCGTCGACGCTCGGCGATACGCCGGAGGCGCAGGCCTTCGCGGAGGCCGCGGGCAACGCGAAGCTCACGCCCGCGTCGCCGAACTGGGCTGAGGTCGAGGCCTCGCGCATCCTCGAGGACTTCTTCGTGAAGATCGCGCAGGGCGGCGACGTGCAGTCGCTGGCCGAGGAGGTCGACCAGAAGATCGAGGACATCCTCAACGGCTGAAACGCCTGAACCATCCCCGGGCGCTCGTGTCCGGAACCGTACCGGGCCGGCGGCTCGCACCGTCGCCGGCCCGGTACTCTCACGATCAGGAGGACTCATGTCCACGCTGCCCAGCGAGGTCGGCCCCGCGGTGAGCGCGGTCGACGGGGAGCGGCTCACCGCACCGGCGGCGCCCGAGCCGCCGAGCCGCCGCCGGCGGTTCGCGCAGGCGGGCGGCTTCACGCCCTACGCGCTGCTGACGCCGGCGCTCATCGCACTCGTCGCGATCACGGGCTGGCCGCTCGTGCAGCTGCTCATCATGTCGTTCCAGGAGTTCGGGCGCGCCCAGGTCTTCGGCGCACCGCCCGAGTTCATCGGACTGGACAACTACATCCAGGTCCTCGGCGACTCGGAGTTCTGGCAGGTCCTCGCCCGCTCGCTCGTCTTCGCCGCGGTCTGCGTCGTCGTCACCATGGTGCTCGGCGTGCTCGTCGCGCTCCTCCTGAAGCGCCTCGGCATCGTGCTGCGCACGCTCGTCTCGGTCGGCCTGCTGCTCGCGTGGGCGATGCCCCCGCTGTCGGCCACGATCGTGTGGGGCTGGATCTTCGACACGAACTACGGCGTGCTCAACTACGTGCTCGCGAACTGGTTCGGCCTCGAGCAGTTCGTGGGGCATCCGTGGCTCATCAACCCGCTCAGCTTCTTCTTCGTCGCGACGATCATCATCGTGTGGGGCGCGATCCCGTTCGTCGCCTTCACGATCTACGCGGGCCTCACGCAGGTGCCCGACGAGGTCATGGAGGCCGCCCAGCTCGACGGCGCCGGAGGCGTGAAGCGCTTCTTCCTCGTGGTCGTGCCGTACATCCGGTCGATCCTCATCATCGTCACGATCCTGCAGGTGATCTGGGATCTCCGCGTCTTCACGCAGATCTACTCCCTGCAGTCGATCGGCGGCCTCGCCGAGCAGACCAACACGCTCGGCGTCTACATCTACCGCGTCTCGCTCGGCTCGGGCGACTTCGGCGTGGGCGGCGCGATCTCGGTGATCGTCGTCCTGCTGCTGGTCGCGATCTCGATCTTCTACGTGCGACGGAGTGTCAAGGAGGAGGCACTGTGACCACCGCGACCCTCACCCCTCCGTCGGCGCCGGGCGCCGCATCCGTGCCGACCCGTCGTCGCAAGAGCCCCCGTCGCCGCATCGGCGGGATCCTCGCGGGCGTCGCCGCGATCGTCGTGTTCGTCGCGTCCGCGTTCCCCGTGTACTGGATGGTGAACACCTCCTTCCAGCCGAACGCGCAAGTGCGCGGCAGCGAGCTGCACCTGTGGCCCGACAACGCGACCCTCGACAACTACATCAACGTCATCTTCAACGCGGAGCGAGCGCCGTTCCTCCCCGCGCTCGCGAACTCGGTCGTCATCACGATCATCACGGTCGCCGTCGCGGTCGTGTTCGCGTTCCTCGCGGCGCTCGCGGTCACGCGATTCCGGTTCCGTTCGAGTGCCGCGTTCATCATCGCGATCCTCATCATCCAGATGATCCCGGCCGAGGCGATGATCATCTCGATCTTCCGTCTGATCGACGGGTGGAACCTGCTCAACAGCGTCGTCGGCCTATCGGCGGTGTACATCGCGACGGTGCTCCCGTTCACGATCTGGACCCTGCGCGGCTTCATCAACGGCGTGCCCGCCGAGCTCGAGGAGGCCGCCATGATCGACGGCCTGAGCCGGTCGCAGGCGTTCTGGCGCATCACCTTCCCGCTGCTCATGCCGGGCCTCGTCGCGACGGGCATCTTCGGCTTCATCCAGGCGTGGAACGAGTTCGTGTTCGCGCTCGTGCTCAATCCGCGTCCCGAGGCGATGACGCTGCCCGTGTGGCTGCGCACGTTCCTCGACCCGAACGGCGGCATCAACTGGGCGGAGCTCATGGCGGGCTCGACCATCGTGGCGATCCCCGTCGTCGTGTTCTTCCTGTTCGTGCAGAGCCGCATGACGAGCGGCCTCGTGGCCGGGGCGGTCAAGGGCTGATGGGCACGTGGGCGTTGGCCGCCTCCCGTGGGGAGGTCGGCCGGTGAGGGTCGGGCTCGATGTCGGCGGAACGAAGACCGAGGTGGTCGCGATCGACGCGGACGGCGTGATCGCCGGTCGCGTGCGCATGGCGACGGGGTGGGGGCCGGATGCCGTGACCCGCACGATCGTCGACGGCGTCCGCGCTCTCGGGGCGGAGGCCGGCATCGACCTCGCCGCGGTGCGCTCCGTCGGCGTGGGCATCCCGGGGCAGATCGAGCCCGGGTCGGCGCGCGTCGTGCACGCGGTCAACCTCGGGGTCGACGAGCTCGACCTCGCGGCGGCCGTCGGGCCGCAGCTCGGTGTGCCCGTGCGCGTCGAGAACGATGTCAAGGCCGCAGCGCTCGGCGCGTTCGCGCTGCACGGCGGTGCGGGGACGATGGCCTACCTCAATCTCGGCACCGGCGTCGCGGCGGGCATCGTGGCCGGCGGCGAGCTGTGGCGCGGCGCCCGCGGCGCCGCGGGCGAGGTCGGGCACATCTCGGTCGACCCGAATGGGCCCGTGTGCCGCTGCGGACAGCGCGGATGCATCGAGGCGTTCGCCGGTGGCGGCGTCATCGCCGAACGCTGGGGCCGCTCAGGAGCGCTTCCCGTGCGCGACGTCTTCGACGCGGCCGACGCGGGCGACGCCGGCGCGATCGAGCTGCGCCGGGGCCTCGCCCGAGGCGTCGCGGCCGCGGTGCGCGTGCTCGTGCTGACGGTCGACGCCGACGTCGTCGTGCTCGGTGGCGGGATCACCGCCCTCGGCGACCGCCTGCTGGTGGACGTCGTGAGCGAGCTGGGCGCGAGCGCCGAGGCATCCGCGTTCATGCGATCCCTGCGGCTGGAGGACCGCGTCGAGCTGCTGCCCGCCGGTTCACCCGCGGCCGCGCTCGGCGCTGCGCTCATCGGCGCCGCACACGACCCCGAGGAGGCTCTCGCCCATGGCTGAGGTCATCATCGTGTCGTCGGAGAACGAGGCGGGCGCGATCGTCGCCGACGAGATCGTGCGGCTCATCCGCGCGAACCCCGAGACGGTGCTCGGCCTCGCGACCGGGTCGACGCCGCTGCCCGTGTACGAGGCGCTGCGCCGGCGGCTCGAGGGCGTGAACGTGTCGCGCGTGCGCGGCTTCGCGCTCGACGAGTACGTGGGGCTGGACCCGGCGCATCCGCAGTCGTACCGATCGGTCATCACGCGCGAGGTCGTCGAGCCTCTCGGGCTCGCGCCCGAGCTCATCCGCACGCCGAACGGCTCGCTCGACGGCATCGAGCACGCGGGCGACGACTATGAGCGCGCGATCGTGGAGGCAGGGGGCGTCGACCTGCAGATCCTCGGCATCGGGACATCCGGCCACATCGGCTTCAACGAGCCCGGTTCGTCGTTCGCGTCGCTCACGCGCGTCAAGACGCTCATCGAACAGACGCGGCACGACAACGCGCGATTCTTCGACTCCGTCGACGACGTGCCGATGCACTGCATCACGCAGGGCCTCGGCACGATCCTGCGCGCGCGGCACCTCATGCTGCTCGCGTTCGGCGAGAACAAGGCGGATGCCGTCGCCGGCGCCGTCGAGGGACCCATCACGGCCTCGTGCCCGGGCTCGGCGATCCAGCTGCACCCGCACGCGACCGTCGTGATCGACGAGGCCGCCGCCTCGCGCCTCGAGCACGCGGACTACTACCGCTACGCGTACGCGCACAAGCCCGAGTGGCAGCGACTCTAGCCCGCGCCTGTTGCCCCCACCGGCGCCGAGTGCACGACTTCCTGTCGAGCGCACGGGGTGCCTGCGTCGCGAGGTCGTGCACTCGGCGCGAGGTCGTGCACTCGCGGCGGGGTGTGCCTCGCGTGAGCGCGGCGCCTAGGCCCACGCGTGCCGGATGAGGTGGTTCCGGCTCAGCGGCGCGAGCGGCGTGTGCTCGACCTCGTCCTCGGCGAGCCACCGCAGCTCGGCGATCTCAGCGCTCGCCTCGGCGAAGACCTCATCCACACGGAGCAGGTACGCGTCGGCGACGACGACGTGGCCGGGCTCGTTGGCCGCGGCATCCGTGAATCGCCCGAGAGAGACGAACGACCTCGGGTCGGCCCGGATCCCCGTTTCTTCAGCCACTTCGCGCACCGCTGCGTCGAGCGCCGACTCGCCGGGGTCGGGCTTGCCTCCCGGCTGCTGGAACACGGATGCGCCGTGCTTGCGCACGACAAGCGCACGTCGGTCGGCGACCACGACGACCGCGCTCACGTGCACCTCGGCGCTCACCGCGAGAAGACCTTGCCGGGATTGAGGATGCCGAGCGGGTCGAACACCGCCTTGATCTGCCGCTGCAGCTCCCACTGGTCGTCTCCGAGCTCGTCGGCGAGCCAGCGGCGCTTGAGCACGCCGACGCCGTGCTCGCCGGTGAGAGTGCCGCCGAGGCGGAGAGCCGCGCGGAAGAGATCGTCGGCGGCGTCCCAGATGTACGCGGGCGCCTCGACGATCCCGCCGGCTCCGATCGCTGAGCCCGCCGGGGCGTCGAAGATGAAGTTCGGGTGCAGGTTGCCGTCGCCCGCGTGGGCGACGGTCGGGATCGTGACGCCGTGCTCGCGCTCGACCCGCGCGATCTCGTCGAACATCGCGGGCAGCGCGCTCCGCGGAACGGACACGTCCTCGATGAGGGCGGTGCCGAGGGACTCCATCGCCGGATGCATCATCCGCCGGACCGTCAGCAGCCGCTCGCCCTCCTCGCGATCGTGCGACACCGCGACGGTGCCGCCCGACGCGCGCAGCACCTCGGCGATCGCATCCGCCTCGGTGACGGCGGCGGGCCCGTCGGTCTGGATCGTGAGCTGCGTGGCCCCGGGTGTCGGCGGCTCGAGCTTCAGCAGGGCGTGGACGGCCGCGAGCGAGTGCGCGTCCATGAGCTCCATGATCGCGGGCTGCGCGCCCGACGCGGTGACGGCGGCGGATGCCACGGCCGCCGCCCGCACGTCGGGAAAGGTCGCCGCGATCGTGCACACCTCGCCCGGCACGAGCCGGCGGAGCTTGAGCGTCGCCCCGACGACGACGCCGAGCGTGCCCTCGGAGCCGATCACGAGCGACGTGAGGTCGAGGCCCGTCACGCCCTTCACGGTGCGGTGCCCGAGGTGGAGGAGCCGTCCGTCGGCGATCACGAGGTCGACGCCGAGCACCGCGTCGCGCACGACGCCGTACTTCGCGCACAGGAGTCCGCCCGCGCCGGTCGCGATGTTGCCGCCCACGGTCGAGATCGCGCGGCTCGCGGGGTCGGGCGCCCACCACAGGCCGTGCTCGGCGAGCGCGGTGTTGAGGTCGGCGTTGAGGATGCCCGGCTCGACCACTGCCAGCAGGTCGTCGGGACGGATCTCGAGGATGCGGTCCATCGCCCGCAGCGACAGCGCGAGCTCGCCTTCGCCCGCGTTCGCGCCGCCCGCGAGGCCCGTGGCGGCGCCGCGCACCACGACGGGAGTGCGTGTCTCGGTCGCGATGCGCATCGTCTGCTGCACGTCTTCGACCGAGGTCGCGTTCACGACCGCGAGAGGAAGACCGGATGCCGCATGCCCCGACTTGTCGGCGCGTGCCAGCGCGAGCGAGTCAGGGCTCGTGTCGACGCGGTGTCCGAGCGCGGCGCGCAGCCGCTCGACGACGCCACTCATGGATCAGGCGAACCGGCGACGACCGGCGAAGACTCCGACCGTGACCGCGACGACTCCGAAGATCAGTCCGACCCAGGTGGCGCCCAGACTCCACCACGCGATCGTCGCCGACACGTACACGAGCAGCTCGACGACGCCGCGCACGAACGGATGCACCGCGAGCACGGCGCGCGGTGAGACGAACAGCGCCCACACGACGATCGCCACAACGGGGGTCGCTATGCCGAAGACGATGTTCCACGGGAACGGCCACGCGACGAAGCCCCAGATCGCGAGGCTCGCGAACGCGAACAGCTCGCACAGGAACGCGAGGATGTCGATGCCCGTGATGCGGGGGACGGTGCCCGCCTCGGTGGTCGCGGGGGTCTGGTCGGGCTTGTCGGGCATGACCTCCAGTCTACGACCGGGGCTGCCGCGGATCGGCGCCGCGGCCTTCCGCTCAGCGGGGGAGCGCTGCGAGGATCGCGCGCAGGTCCACCAGACCGCTCAGGCGCGTCGAGCCGGTGGGTCCGGTCTCCGTCACCGTGACATACCGCAAGCCGACCGATGCGTCGGCGAGCAGCTGCGGGAGCGTGGGGCGGACCGAGGCGGTGCCCGCGCCGCCTGCGTCCAGGGTGATCCGCTGCTTCACCGCACCGGCGAGGAGCACTTCGACCGTCGAGCCCGCCGCGCCCGACACGGGGATGTGCAGCGTCAGCCGCATGCCCGTCGAGAACTCCGCGGTCGCACGCGACGGCGTCGGCACACCCGCGGGGAGCGGAGCGACCACCGGCGGGTCGGGGGCGGCCGCGGGAGGGTCGGGGTCGACCGGCGTCGTCGGCGGAGGACCGGGATCGACGGGATCGCCCGGGTCGCCCGCGCCCGGGTCGCTCGGTTGCCCGGGCTCGGATGCCGCGGGCGGAGCGGTCCGTGGTGCGACGGGCTCGGACCCAGGCGGCGTCTCTTCGACGGGAGGAGTCGGCTCGTCGGGGGTCGGCTCGGGCGTCGGCTCCTCGGGCGGAGCATCCGCCTCGTCTTCGGGTGCCGGCGCGACGTCGGGTCCGGTCGCGGGACCGACCACGAGGTCGTCGAGCGAACCCTGCTGAGCCGCCGCCTCGGCGACGGTCGAGGACTGCTGCAGAGAGGGCAGCACGGCGGCGGTCGCCACGAGGCCGCCCACGACGACGGTCGCCGCGACGGCCAGCGCGGCGATCCCGCCCGCACCCGAGAGCACGCCACCGCCGGACGCCGCGCCCGAGCCCACGGCCGACCCCGCGCCGGTCCCGGATGCCCCGCCGCCCGCCACGGCGCCCACGGCGGGCATCGCGACGATCGCCTCGGGCATCGCGGGCACGACGCCCGCCGCCATCGCGGCGCTCGTCACCCCGCCCTGCAGCGAAGCGAGGTACGACGCCGAGCCGGCCGCGCCGAGCACGAGCGGAAGCAGCACGAGCGCGAGGCGGTTCGAGACGTCGCGCGCCTCGGCGGCGACGATCGCGCAGCGCGCGCAGTCCGCCAGATGGGCCTCCACCTTCGCGTGGTCGCGGCGCCCGAGGTTGGAGCGCGCGTAAGCGCCCAGGCGCTCGATCGTCCACTGGCAGTCCGACCCGTCGGCGACGCTGCGCAGGTGCGCCTGGATCCACGCCTCGCGCAGGCCCTCGCGGGCGCGGAACGCGAGCTGGCTGACCGCCGCCGCCTTCATGCCCAGCAGCGGTGCGACCTCGGAGGGCCCCAGCTGCTCGATCTCGGTGTACCAGAGCACCTCCTGCCACCGGGTCGGGAGACTCTTGAACGCCTGCGCGGTGATCCCGCGGTCGAGCGCGTCCTGCGTCGCCTGCTCGCCCGAGTCGGGATCTTCGACCGTCTCGAGCTCGTCGATCGTCACCTCGCGCCGGCTGCGGCCCCAGCTCGCCGCGGTGTTGCGGATGCTCGTGAACAGGTACGCGCGGAACGAGCCGGTGGGGCCGCCGCCCTTGAGGATCGACTGGTAGATGCGGACGTACGCCTCCTGCACGAGGTCGTCGGCGTCGAGGCTCGGCGAGACCGACGTCGCGACGACGATTCCCGACCGGTAGTGGCGTCGCCAGAGCTCGCCGAACGCCTCGCGATCGCCGGAGCGCGTGCGGAGCACGAGGTCGGCATCCGCCGTCTCGGTGAACGCGGGGGGCGCGGTGTCGTGTGCGGTCATCTCTCGCTCTCGGCGCGTCTCGGAACGCCGGTCGGGTCGCCGGCGTCACTCATGAGACGCGCGCAGTCGGGTCTGCATAACGCGTTCTGACCATTCTCTCGGTTTCGCGGCAGTCGTCGCACGGCTTTCCCCATTTCCCTTGAAGAAATTCTCAGAAGTCGCGTAACGGATGCCTCACGCCCGCGTCTCATGTGCAGAGACGTCGTTCGAGTCGGGGGGCTGACCCGGGCGGCGGTGCGGGGGGAGCGGGTGAGAGCCTGCGGCACAGGGCAGGGCCCGGAAGCGCTCGGGGGAGACGCTTCCGGGCCCCCCGTCTCTCCCCGCGTGCCGACCGCGTCAGATGGGGTCGCCGGCGACCCACACGTGCTGCACCCGCAGCGCGTCGTCCAGCAGCACCGCGTCGGCGGCCGATCCGATCTCGAGCCGGCCGAGATCGGGTCGGCCGATCGCGCGGGCGGGGGTCGCGGTGAGCGCCGCGAGGGCGGCGTCGACCGCGACACCTGCCGCGACGACGTTTCGCAGGGCCTCGTCCTGCGTGAGCGTCGATCCGGCGATCGCAGCGTCGTCGGCGAGGCGTGCGACGCCGTCCGCGACCTCGACCGCGAGTCCGCCGAGCTCGTAGCGTCCGTCGGACGCGCCCGCCGCGGCCATGGCGTCCGTGACGAGTGCGATGCGCCCGGGCGCCGCGTCGAACGCGACCGCGATGAGCGAAAGGTCGACGTGCACGCCGTCGGGGATGAGCTCGAGCGTCACGCGGTCGTCCTGCAGCGCCGCGACGACGGGTCCGGGAGCGCGGTGGTGGATCCCGCGCATGGCGTTGAACGCGTGCGTCACGATCGTCGCGCCCGCGTCGAACGCGCGCTTCGCGGCATCCGCATCGGCATCCGTATGCCCGATCGCGACCGCGACGCCGGCCTCGACGAACACGCGGATCGCATCATGCGCGCCGTCGAGCTCAGGGGCGATCGTCACCTGCCGGATCGTGCCGCGGCCGGCCTCGAGCAGGCGATCGACGGATGCCGCATCCGGCAGGCGCAGCAGGGATCCGGTGTGCGCGCCCTTGTGCCCGGGGTCGAGGAAGGGCCCCTCGAGGTGCGAGCCGAGGATCGTGGGGTCGGCCTCCGCGAGGTCCGCGACGAGTGCGGCGCGCTCCGCGAGGTCGTCGATCGACGCGGTGACGAGCGAGACGACGGCGCGCGTGGTGCCGTGGGATCGGTGGAGGGCGCGGGCGGTCGCGATCGCGTCGGCTCCGTCGTCGTAGGTCGCGCCGCCGCCGCCGTGGCCGTGGATGTCGATGAAGCCGGGGGCGAGGCATCCGCCGTCACCGTCCACCGCGTCGCGCGGCGCGAGCACGCGCCAGCCGTCACACGTGCCGCGATCGACGACGACACCGGCGTCGAAAGCGAGCCACGCGTCGTCGTCGCCGCCCGACCGCACGGAGTGGACGACGCGGTCGGCGCTCACTCCGAGGTCCAGGGGATCTCGTCGGACGGGTGGTACGCGATGCCGAGGCTGGTCCAGAGGGGACCGAGCGCGCCGACGCGCTCGCGGAACGACTCCCACGTGCGCAGCTCGCTCGCACCCGTCGCGGGCGACCACGCCGCCTCGGCGGCCGCGGCGATCCGCGGGAACGCGAGGTGGTCGATGTCGTCGGCCGAGCGGACGGTCTCGGTCCACAGCGGCGCCTCGACACCGAGGATGTCGTCGTCCTCGATGCCGTCGATGACGTCGGACGGCTCCCACGAGTACGCGCGCTGGACGCTCGTAGGGCCATTCGCCCACGAGAGTCCGAGCGTCGTCGACTTGTCGTACTTCATGTCGAGATAGACCGCGTCGGCCGGAGACAGGATGATCTGCGAGCCGAGCTTCACGAACGCGCGCGCCTTGTCGTCCATGCCCTCAGTCGGCTGCACGAAGCCCCAGTACTGCCCGATCGTGTCGTCGCACAGATCCGGGGCGGAGCCCGCCTCGTGCCATGCGACGGGGATCTTGTCGAGGTCGGAGATGAGCCGGCTCGTGCGCTCGACGAACTCGGCGAAGTCGTCGTCGGCCGTGCCGTGCGCCTCGTCTCCGCCGAAGTGCAGGTACGGTCCGGGCGTCATCGCGGCGAGCTCGCCGAACACGTCGGCGACGAAGTCGTACGTCGCCTCGTCGTGGATGCGCAGCGACGAGAACCCGACCGCGATCCCCTCGTACGGAACCCCCGCGGCAGGCAGGTCGCCGCCGAAGGCCTCGATCGTCGCCCGCACGGCGTCGGTGATGACGGGCTCCTCGACGAGCTCGGGGTAGGCAAGTCCGACCGCGTGCGTGTGTCCGGGCATGTCGATCTCGGGAACGAGCGTCATGTGGCGCGAGGCCGCGTACTCGACGATCTCGCGGTAGTCGTCCTTCGTGTAGAACCCTCCGGCGTCGCCGCCGACCGACGTCGCCGACGCGCGCTCGGTGAGCTCGGGGCGCGACGTCAACTGGATGCGCCAGCCCTGGTCGTCGCTCAGGTGCAGGTGGAGCACGTTGAACTTGAGGCCCGCCGCGCGATCGATGTATCCCTTGACGGTCTCGACCGGATGGAAGTGCCGCGCCACGTCGAGCATCACGCCGCGGTACGCGAAGCGCGGGGCATCCGCGATCTCGACGGCTGGAACGACCCAGCGGTCGCCGTCCCGGTCGACGAGCTGCGCGAGTGTCTGCACGCCGTAGAAGAGTCCCGCCGCGTCGGCGCCGGTGACGATGACGGATGCCTCATCCGCCGTCAGTCGGTAGGACTCCGCCCCGCCCGAGGACTTGTCGACGTCGAGGCGGACGACCCCGGTGTCGTCGTCTTCGGACGCGGATGCCCCGAGCTCCAGCCCCGTGCGCGCTTCGAGCAGCGCGGTGAGGGCGGCGGCGGCATCCGCGTCGCCTTCGATGCGAACGCGGGCATCGAGCGGGAACGCGGCGGACTCGCCGGCGGTGACGGATGCGGGGGCGGGGACGACGGAGAGCTGGCGCACAGTGCCTCCATTCTGGGGTGCGGACGTGCACCCGGCCAGTGTCGGGCCCAGGGCGAGGCTCAGGGCGAGGGCCAGGGCGAGGGCGGTCCGTCCGCGGTGACGAATCATGTAAAGGTCCCTAACAAATCCGGTGGCGATCAGCCTAGCAGCGCGCTTTCGGCTATGCTTCCGATGTCGCGACTGGCGTTGAGGTGGACCCACCACCGGGGAGCGACCGTCACGGCACCGACCGCACGCCTGGGCCGGGCCTCAGAACACCGTCGCTGGGCGACGGCGCTCGAAACCGAGTTCTGCCCCTACGCCAGGAGAATGCCTTGACCGACTCGTCCTTCAACGCCCCGCTCGCCGAGGTCGATCCCGAGATCGCCGACGTGCTCGAGCGCGAGCTGCAGCGCCAGCGCTCGTATCTCGAGATGATCGCCTCCGAGAACTTCGTGCCCGTCTCGGTCTTGCAGTCGCAGGGGTCCGTGCTCACGAACAAGTACGCCGAGGGGTACCCGGGTCGCCGGTACTACGGCGGCTGCGAGGTCGTCGATGTCGCCGAGGAGCTCGCGATCGCGCGCGCCAAGGCGCTCTTCGGCTCCGAGTTCGCGAACGTGCAGCCGCACTCGGGCGCGAGCGCGAACGCCGCCGTCCTGCATGCGATCGCGCGCCCGGGCGACACGCTCCTCGGGCTCTCGCTCGACCAGGGCGGCCACCTCACGCACGGCATGAAGGCGAACTTCTCCGGCCGCCTGTACGAGATCGTCGCCTACGGCGTCGACCCTGAGACGTCGATCATCGACATGGACGAGGTGCGCCGCCTCGCGCTCGAGCACCGCCCGAAGGTCATCATCGCGGGCTGGTCGGCATATCCGCGGCAGCTCGACTTCCCGCGGTTCCGCGAGATCGCCGACGAGGTGGGCGCGTACCTGTGGGTGGACATGGCCCACTTCGCGGGCCTCGTCGCGGCGGGCCTGCACCCGAGCCCCGTGCCGCACGCGCACGTCGTCTCGTCGACGGTGCACAAGACGATCGGCGGCCCGCGCTCCGGCTTCATCCTCACGAACGATCACGCGATCGCGAAGAAGATCGACTCGGCGGTGTTCCCCGGCCAGCAGGGCGGTCCGCTCATGCACGTGGTCGCAGCGAAGGCCACCGCGTTCAAGCTCGCCGCGACCCCCGGGTTCCGCGAGCGGCAGGAGCGCACGGTGCGCGGCGCCGCCATCATCGCCGACCGCCTGTCGCAGGCCGACGTTCGCAGCGCGGGCATCGCCGTCCGCTCGGGCGGCACCGACGTGCATCTCGTGCTCGTCGACCTGCGCGAGGCCGCGATCGACGGCAAGCAGGCCGAGGACCTCCTGCACGAGATCCGCATCACGGTCAACCGCAACGCGGTGCCGAACGACCCGCGTCCGCCCATGATCACGTCGGGTCTGCGCATCGGCACGCCGGCGCTCGCGACGCGCGGGTTCGGCGACGTGGAGTTCGCCGAGGTGGCCGACGTCATCGCGCTCGCGCTGCAGCCGGGCGCCCACCTCGAGGCGCTGCGCGGCCGTGTCGCGGCCCTCGCCGACGCGTTCCCGCTGTACCCGGGCCTGCAGCAGTAGGGTCGCGGGCGCGCGAATCCGTCTTCCGAAGGCCGGGAATCGCACTTGCGCTCGCGAATACCTATGGGCATAGTGATTCAGTCATCACGACGAGGAGTGCACATGACCGCGAAGAAGCTGGACGGTGTCGCCACGGCGGCGGCCATCAAGGAAGAGCTGCGCGCCCGCGTCGCGGCGCTCCGAGAGCGCGGCGTCGTGCCGGGACTGGGGACGCTGCTCGTCGGCGACGACCCCGCATCGCGCTCGTATGTCACCGGCAAGCACCGCGACTGCGAAGAGGTCGGCGTCGCGTCGATCTCGGTCGAGCTGCCGGCCACCGCCTCGCAGGGCGAGATCGCCGAGGCCGTGCGCGGCCTCAACGAGAATCCCGACGTGACCGGCTTCATCGTGCAGCTGCCGCTTCCTGCGGGCATCGACGAGAACGCGATCCTCGAGCTCATCGACCCCGACAAGGACGCCGACGGCCTGCACCCGACGAACCTGGGCCGCCTCGTGCTGGGCGTGGACCCGAAGACTGCGATCGACGCACCGTTGCCCTGCACGCCGGCAGGCGTGGTCGAGCTGCTCGCGCGCAACAGCGTGCCGATCGCGGGTCAGCACGTGACCGTGATCGGTCGCGGCATCACGGTCGGCCGCCCGCTCGCGCTGCTGCTGACCCGCAAGGGCACGGATGCCACCGTCACGATCACGCACTCGCGCACGCCCGACCTCGCCGACCAGGTGCGCAAGGCCGACATCGTCGTGGCGGCGGTGGGCCAGCCCCACCTCGTGCAGGCGGACTGGGTCAAGCCCGGCGCCGCCGTGCTCGACGTGGGCGTCACACGCGTCGGCACGACCGAGTCGGGCAAGGCGAAGCTCGCGGGCGACGTCGACCCCGCCGTCGGCGACATCGCCGGGTGGCTGTCGCCGAACCCGGGCGGCGTGGGTCCCATGACGCGCGCGATGCTCGTCTCCAACGTCGTCGAGGCGGCGGAGCGTCAGGCCGGCGGCTCGCCCGGCACCGTGCTCTGACCGATCCGCCGACGACCGGTCAGTCGGCGCGGCGCGCATGCACCGCGTCGAGCGCTGCCTGCGCGCCGAGCGTCGGCGAGATCGCGACGAGCCCGCGGTAGAGCTTCTCGAGCGCGTCCACGTCGAGCACCCCTGTGCGCGCCCGATCGCAGTGGACGGCCTGGATCGCAGCCTCGAGCTGGAACCGCCCGAGCGGCCGACCGAGGGCGGATGCCCGCCGCAGCAGCGACTCGCCCTCGGCGATGAGCTCGTGCGACCAGGTCGACGGGTCCTGCTCGTCGAGGGGAGGCCAGGGGTGCACGGTGCGAGCCGGTGCTCGCGCCTGCGCGAATGTGAGGAGAGCCGCGAGGCCCCACGCCTCCGGCTCGACCCGCAGGAGGTCCGCTGTGAGGACGGCGAGCCAGCGCGCCTCGTCGGCGATGGATTCGCGCACGCGGTCGCCCTGGTCGAGCCAGTCGATCGCGTACGCGCCGTAGATCGCCTCGAGCACCGCGGGAAGGCGCTCGGGCATGTCCGCGCGGGTCGGCAGCGCAAACGGGATGCCGGCGTCGCGGATGCGCCGCTTCGCGCGCACGAGCCGCTGGGCCATCGCCGCGGGCTCGACGGCGAATGCCCGTGCGATCTGCGCCGCGTCGAACCCCAGCACCGCCTGGAGCATGAGCGGCGTGCGCACGGCGGGGTCGATCGCCGGATGCGCGCACGCGAAGAGCAGCTCGAGGCGCTTGTCGGGGATCGACTCGGTGCGCTCGGCGAGGGTCGCGGCATCCGTCCCGCCGAGGATCCGCTCGGCGTCGAGCGGCATGCTCGTGCGGTGCGCGGCGGAGCGCAGCAGGTCGCGGAGCCGATTGCGGGCCACGGTGAGCAGCCAGCCTTCCGGGTTCGAGGGGACGCCCGACTCCGGCCACGTGCGCAGCGCCCGCTCGAACGCGTCCGAGAGGGCGTCTTCGGCGAGGGTGAGATCGCGCGTGGGCGCGGCCAGGAGTGCGACGAGACGACCGTAGGCGCCGCGCGCCGCGCGCTCGGCGGCGGCGCGCGCACGCGCGGTGTCGTCCGTCACGCGAAGGGCGTCCACTCCCCGTCGACGAAGCGGGTCGCGGTCGGGCGGATCTCGATCGGACCCCACCCGACCGACGGAGCGCGCTTCGCCCACTCGATCGCGGCGTCGAGGTCGGGCACGTCGATCACGAACGTGCCGCCGAGCTGCTCCTTCGTGTCGGCGTACGGCCCGTCCTGCACGCGCAGCGCGCCGTCGGCCGGCCGCAGGGTCGTGGTCGCCACGGACTGCTGAAGCACCTCCGCGGAGCGCAGGATCCCGGCCTCGTCGAGCGCCTTCGCGTACTCGTCGAAGGCGCGCATGCCCTCGGCCCAGCCATCTTCGCCCGTGTCCTCGGCGGTCATCTCCGGGTAGTGGAGCAGGAGTGTGTAGCGCATGATGCGTCCTTTCGGTCGTTCTCG
This sequence comes from Microbacterium immunditiarum, assembly GCF_013409785.1. NCBI lineage: Bacteria > Bacillati > Actinomycetota > Actinomycetes > Micrococcales > Microbacteriaceae > Microbacterium > Microbacterium immunditiarum. The sequence continues at coordinate 3,429,836 of NZ_JACCBV010000001.1, read as the reverse complement.
ACCTTGTGACGATCGAGCTCGCGCTGAATCGACACGACCTTGCGAGACGCGTCAGAGCTCGTCGAGCATGCGGCGCTGCTCGTCGGTGAGACCGTCCTTGAGCTCGCGGCGGGCCGCCTGCGACTCGGGACTGGGAGGAACGGCGGATGCGGCATCCGCCCCGCCGACCTGCGTTCCCGTCGCCCTGTCGACCAGCGCGCCCGCGTGCGACTCGGCGCGCGAGGCGATGAGCTCATACACCCACCACCCCGCCGCGAGGATGATCGGCGGCAGGATGTACCCGAACGGGTTGAGCCCGATGCGCACGCCCGTCAGCAGCACCGTGCCGATCCACACGATGAACGCGATCAGCAGCACGATGCCGACCTCGACGAGGAACTCGCCGGCCTTCGTGCGACCGCCCGCGCTCTTGGCCGCGCGGGCACGGAACCAGCTCGTCAGCGCGGGGCGCACCCACATCGTGAGGAGCGTGAGCACGATGCCGGCCCACAGCGCCGACCAGCCCACGCGGGCCGGGGTCAGCCATCCGATGACGAGCAGGACGAGGATGTTGAACGCGAGGAGCACGACGAAGCGCACGATCCACTTCTTCATGTCCTCAGCGTGCCACGTCCCCGGGCCGATCGGGAGATCGATCTCGCTCACCTGATCGAGACGAGCTCCGTGACGTCGTCGTCCGGAAGGACGTCGGCGACCGCGGTGACGGTCACCTCGACGAGATCCGCACGTCCGCTCACGACGTCGAGGAACGCGGTGTCGGCCGCGTCCCGCCCCGTCGCGATCCGCACGAGGGTCGACCGCGGGGCGAGGGTCGTCGCGTCGAGCGCGCGCCACGCGCCATCGACCCATGCCTCGGCGACGGCATGGAAGTCCATCGGATCCAGGCCCGGGGCATACACCGCGGCCATGCGCGCGGGCACGCCCAGCGACCGCAGCAGCGCGACGCACAGGTGCGCGTAGTCGCGGCACACGCCGCGGCGGGCGAGCAGCGTGCGGGCGGCCCCGTCGGTCGGCAGGCTGGACCCGCTCACGTACGCGAGGCGCGTGCCCACCCACGAGGACACCGACGCGAGCAGGTCCTCCGGCCCGGCGATGCCCCGGAACTCGGCACCGGCGGTCGGGGCGAGGGCATCGGACTCGGCGTAGCGGCTCGGCCGGAGGTAGACGAGCCGCTCGGTCTCGGTGGAGTCGTCGGCCCCGCCGTTCCCCTCGATCGTCGCGGAGTAGTCGAGCTCGAGGCGGCCGGCTCCGGCGCGGACGCGGTGCAGCCGGGTGCCGTGGGCGTCGGGAACCTCGGATGCCTCGACCGCCGCCCCGTCGAGCGTCACCACGAGCGACTCGGCGACAGGCGCGTAGTGCCGCGACACCGCGATCGCGAACACGAGGTCCGCGGGCTCGGTGATGTCGAGGACGATGCGGCATCCGACGTCCCTCTGCATGGGTTCAGCATGGCAGGGGCCACCGGGCCGGAGGGGACGCTTGACGTCGGACTCGCGAGCCCCTACGCGTGGCTCAGTAGGACGCGCGCTCGGTGTCGTCCGCCGCGGGGATGAACGTCGCCGCGAGCGCTTCCGACCCGCGCGCGAGCAGTGCGACATCGGCCCCGACGAGGGCGAAGGACGCACCCGCCTCGAGGTACGACCGCGCGACGGCCGGGTCGAACGCGTTGACCCCGACGGGCTTGGCTGCCGCGCGCACCGCCGCGAACGTGCGCTGCACGGTCGCGACCACATCGGGGTGCGACTGCTGGCCGAGAAGCCCCATCGACGCGGACAGGTCGGACGGCCCGACGAAGACCCCGTCGACGCCGTCGACCGCGGCGATGTCGGCCGCGGCATCCGCCCCTTCTGCCGTCTCGATCTGCACGAAGACCGAGACGTGCTCGTCGGCGTTTGCGAGGTAGCCGTCGACGCGGTTCCAGCGGGCGGAGCGCGCGAGCGCCGACCCGACCCCGCGGCGGCCGCGCGGGGGATACCGCACGGCCTCGACGACCGCGCGCGCCTCATCGCCCGACGACACCATCGGCACGAGCAGGTTCTGCGCGCCGAGGTCCAGCACCTGCTTGATCGTGACGACGTCGCCGATCGGCACGCGCACGACGGGGGTCACCGGGTACGCGGCGACCGCCTGCAGCTGAGCGAGCACCGACTCGAGGCTGTTGGGGGAGTGCTCCATGTCGACGAGGAGCCAGTCCAGCCCGGCGCCCGCGCAGATCTCCGCCACGAGGGGGCTGCCCGACGACACCCACATGCCGATCAGGGGGCGGTCGGCGGAGGCGAGACGATCGCGGAAGGTCGGGTTCAGACGAAGCGGCATTCGATGACTCCCATGGGTCCGTAGTCGCACAGCACGCTATCGTCCCGCTCGACCCACACGGGGCGCGTGAACGAGCCGGCGAGGATGATCTCGCCCGCCTCGAGCCGTGCGCCGTGCTGGTGGAACTTGTTCGCGAGCCATGCGACGCCCGTCGCGGGGTGGCCGAGGACGCCCGCCGCGACGCCCGTCTCCTCGATCTCGCCGTTGCGGCTGAGCACACCGGGGACCCACCGCAGGTCGATCTCATCGGGGCGCTTGCGCACGTCTCCGAGCACCATCGCGCCGTACGCGGCGTTGTCGGCGATCGTGTCGACGATCGTGCGGCCCTCGAGCTCGATGTGCGAGTTGAGGATCTCGAGCGCCGGCACGGCGTAGTCGATCGCGGCGAGCGCATCCTCGAGCGTGCAGTCCGGACCCTCGAGCGGCTCCTTCAGCACGAACGCGAGCTCGACCTCGATGCGCACGTTCGAGAAGTGGTCGACCGGGATCTCGGCGCCTGTCGGGTACACCGTGTCGTCGAACATCACGCCGTAGTCCGGCTCGGTGATGCCCGTCGCCTGCTGCATCGCCTTCGACGTGAGGCCGATCTTGCGGCCGACGAGCCTCCGTCCCACGGCGAGCGCCTTGTCGCGCCACACGCCCTGGATCGCGTACGAGTCCTCGACCGTCGCCTCGGGGTGGCGCGCCGTGATCCGCGGGATCACGCCGTGCGTGCGATCGGCCTCGGCGAGCTCCTCCGCGATCGCGGCGATGACCTCAGGCGGCAGCATCCGGTTCTCTCCTTCCTCGCTTCGCTCGCTCAGCGACCGGGGGTGCGTTCGACCTACAGCTGGTGGCCGAGCTTGTACTCGCCCTGCTTCCAGCTCGGCAGCTCGTCCGCCGTGTCGTCCGGGCGGGTGTACGAGAAGCCGTCGGCGCCGATCGTCACGGCCATCTCGGACTCGTCGGTGCGCGCGACGACGGGCTGCGGGTTGCCGTCGAGGTCCAGCACGAGCGAGGCCTCGGTGTACCACGACGGCACGACCGGGTTGCCCCACCAGTCGCGGCGCTGGTTGTCGTGCACGTCCCACGTGACGACCGGGTTGTCGGGGTCGCCCGTGTAGTAGTCCTGCGTGTAGATCTCGACGCGGTGGCCGTCGGGGTCGCGCAGGTACAGGTAGAACGCGTTCGACACGCCGTGGCGGCCGGGGCCGCGCTCGATCGCGTCGGAGCGGCGCAGCGCACCGAGCTTGTCGCAGATCGCGAGGATGTTGTGCTTCTCGTGGGTCGAGAACGCGACGTGGTGCATCCGCGGGCCGTCGCCGCCGGTCATCGCGGTGTCGTGCACCGTGGGCTTGCGACGCATCCACGCGGCGTAGACCGTGCCCTGCTCGTCCTGGATGTCCTCGGTCACGCGGAACCCGAGGTCCTGCATGAACCGCGTCGCGCGCGGCACGTCGGGCGTCACCTGGTTGAAGTGGTCGAGCCGCACGAGGGCGCCGGGCGTGTACAGGTCGTACCGCCATGCGAGCCGCTCGACGTGCTCGGTCTCGTAGAAGAACTCGTACGGGAATCCGAGCGGGTCGACGACGCGCACCGAGTCGCCGATGCCCTTCGTGAAGCCCTCCGGGCTGCGGCGCACGTCGCACCCGAGCTCGGTGTAGAACGCGACGGCCCGATCGAGATCCTCGGGAGTGCGCACGCGGAAGCCGAAGACGGCGACAGCCGCGACCGGGCCCTGGCGCAGCACGAGGTTGTGGTGGATGAACTCCTCCATCGACCGCAGGTAGACGGTGTTCTCGTCCTCCTCCGTCACGACGAGATCGAGCACGTCGACGTAGAACTCGCGCGACGCGGCGAGGTCGGTCACGACGAGCTCCATGTACGCGCAGCGCAGGATGTCGGGTGCCGGGCTCGACGGCGTAGGGATGGGGTTGTCGGTGTGGATCGGCGCCTCCTGGCTCACGAAGAAGCCGGAGGAGGTGCGGGTCATCTGATCGCGGTCGGTCATTTCTCAGCGTCCTTGCGTTGTGTCTCTGGCGGAGCCGGATGCGGCGGCTCAGCCCTCTTCGGATTCGGCGGCGTCGGCCTGCTCGGTGGCCGGCGTGGACTTGCCGAAGGTCGGGTTGTGCACCGCCCCGAGCGTGATGTGCACGGCCTGCTGGTGCGTGTAGAAGTCGATCGAGCGGTAGCCGCCCTCGTGGCCGAGGCCGGAGGCCTTGACCCCGCCGAACGGAGTGCGGAGGTCGCGCACGTTGTTCGAGTTGAGCCACACCATGCCCGCGTCGATCGCCTGCGCGAAGTTGTGGGCGCGCTTGAGGTCGTCGGTCCACACGTACGCCGCGAGGCCGTACTTCACGCCGTTGGCGAGCTCGAGGGCCTCTTCGTCGGTGTCGAACGGGGTGATCGCGACGACCGGGCCGAAGATCTCCTCCTGGAAGATGCGCGCGTCGCGCGGCACGTCGGCGAACACCGTGGGGGCGACGTAGTTGCCCGTCGGGAACCCTTCGGGGCGACCGCCGCCGGCGACGAGGCGCCCTTCGGACTTGCCGATCTCGATGTAGGACATGACTTTCTCGTAGTGCTCGGGGTGCACGAGCGCGCCGACCTCGGTCGCAGGATCCTGCGGGTCCCCGACAACGACGCGCTTCGCCTGAGCGGCGTACCGCTCGACGAACTCGTCGTAGATGTCGCGCTGCACGAGGATGCGCGAGCCCGCGGTGCAGCGCTCGCCGTTGAGGGAGAACACCCCGAAGATCGTCGCGTCGACGGCGGCCTCGAGGTCGGCATCCGCGAAGACGATCGCCGGCGACTTGCCGCCCAGCTCCATCGACAGGCCCTTGAGGAAGGGGGCGGCGTTGCCGAAGATGATCTGCCCCGTGCGGCTCTCGCCCGTGAACGAGATGAGGGGCACATCCGGATGCTTCACGAGCGCGTCGCCCGCCTCTTCGCCCAGTCCGTTGACGAGGTTGAACACGCCCGCCGGCAGCCCGGCCTCCTCGAAGATGCCCGCCCACAGCGACGCCGAAAGCGGGGTGAACTCGGCGGGCTTGAGCACGACGGTGTTCCCCGTCGCCAGTGCCGGGCCGAGCTTCCAGGACTCGAGCATGAACGGCGTGTTCCACGGCGTGATGAGGCCGGCGACGCCGATGGGCTTGCGGTTGACGTAGTTGATCTGGCGGCCGGGCACCTTGTAGGTGTCGTCGGCCTGCGCGACGATCAGGTCCGCGAAGAAGCGGAAGTTCTCGGCGGCGCGCCGCGCTTGACCGAGGGCCTGTGTGATCGGCAGGCCCGAGTCGAACGACTCGAGCTCGGCGAGGCGCGCGTCGCGGGACTCGACGATGTCGGCGATGCGGTGCAGGATGCGGGAGCGCTCGCGCGGCAGCATCCGCGGCCACGGTCCTTCGTCGAAGGCGCGCTTCGCGGCGGCGACGGCCAGGTCGATGTCGGCCTTCTTGCCCGCCGCCGCCTGCAGGTACACCTCATTGGACACGGGCTCGAGCACGTCGAACGTGCCGCCGTCGGTCGAGTCGACGAACCGGCCGTCGATGTAGTGCTGGATGCGGTCGGGGAGGTCGGCGGGCACGCGGCGCGTGGCCAGGGCGGTGTCGGTCATGGGGTCCTCCATGGGTGGGGTCAGAAAGCGGGGAGTCCGAGCACCTCGTCGGGGTGCTCGTGGATCATGTAGGCGTCGAGCGTGGCCGACCGATGCCGGCGGGCGGCCTTCTCGATGTCACCGAGCGGCGCGCCCTTCTCGATGAGGTTCACGATGTCCTCGTGCTCCTGCACCGACTCCTGGGCGCGGCCGGGGACGAAGCTGAAGGTGGAGTCGCGCAGGTGGCCGAGGCGTCCCCATTCGGCCTCGACGAGCTCCAGCAGGCGAGGATTCGCGCACTTCTCGAACAGCGTCGAGTGGAACTCCTGGTTGAGCCGCGTGAACGCCCGGGGGTCGAAGTAGTCGAGCGTCTCGATCATGAGCGCGTTGACCTCGCGCGCGCGTCGCAGGTCCTCGGTCGTGAGACGACGTGCGGCGAGCGCGGTCGCGGCGCCCTCGAGGATCGAGAGCGCCTGCATGCTGAACCGGTACTTCGAGTCGTCGACCATCGACACGCGCGCGCCGACGTTGCGCTCGAAGGTCACGAGCCCCTCGGCCTCGAGCTGGCGGATGGCCTCGCGCACCGGCACGACGCTCATGTCGAGCTCGCCGGCGATGGTGCCGAGGACGAGCCGGTAGCCGGGTGTGTACTCCTGCCGGGCGATGCGGTCCTTGACCCAGTGGTACGCGCGCTGCGACTTGCTCTGGGCCGACGGCTCGGCTCGCTCGGCGGAGCCGTCTCCGCCTGATGTCCGGCCCTGCCGCACAGTGCTCATCGTGCCTCCTCGTCGGATGCCGCGCGGCGCGCGGTCTCTGCCTCGTACCGGGCGCGCCACTCGGCGTTCATCGGGAACAGCCCGTCGACCGCGTGCCCCTCCGCGACGCGGGCGGCGATCCACGCGTCCTCGTCCTCCTGGGCGAGCGCCGCGTCGGCGACCTCCTCGGCGAGGGCGGGCGGGATCACGATCACGCCGTCGGCGTCGCCGACGATGACGTCGCCCGGCTGCACCGTGGCCCCGCCGCACGCGATCGTGAGGTCCGCATCCCACGGCACGTGCTTGCGACCGAGCACCGCGGGGTGCGCGCCGACCGTGTAGACGGGGATGCCGACGGCCTTCACGGCATCGAAGTCGCGCACGCCGCCGTCGGTCACGATTCCGGCCGCGCCGCGCGCGTGGGCGCGGATCGCGAGGACGTCGCCGAGCGTGCCCGCTCCCGCCTCGCCGCGCGCCTCGATGACGATGACCTCGCCCTCGCCCACGGCGTCGAACGCGCGCTTCTGCGCGTTGTAGCCCCCGCCGTGGCTCTTGAACAGGTCTTCGCGGTTCGGCACGTAGCGCAGTGTGCGGGCGGTGCCGACGAGCTTGGCCGACGGATGCAGCGGCCGAACTCCGTCGATCGTCACGTTGTTCAGGCCGCGCTTTCGCAGCTGCTGCGAGAGCCCCGCGACAGGGGCCTTCTCGAGCTTCGTGCGCAGTTCGGAGGAGAGCGAGGCGGCACCGGCGGCAGGAGATGATTCAGGCGTAGGACGATCCGCGCCGGATCCTCCTGCGGCGGGACCATCTCCTACGCCCGGTGCGGCCGGCACGAGCTCGGGAGCGCCCCACGCCTCGGCGCGCTGCGTGTCGTCGACGGACGGGAGCGATCCGACGCTCGCGTCGAAGCCCGGGCCCGAGCCCTCGGACACGGTCGTCACGAGACGACCCGAGGCGGGGGCGCCCGGGGCATCCGGTGCGTCCACCTCGACCTCGACGACGTCGCCGGGACCGACGACCGACGACCCCGCCGGTGTTCCGGTGAGGATCACATCGCCCGGCTCGAGCGTGAAGTGCTGCGACAGGTCGGCGACGAACTGCGCGAGCGGGAAGATGAGGCCGGCGGTCGTGTCGTCCTGCACGAGCTCGCCGTTGACCCACGTGCGCAGGCGGATCGCCGCGGGGTCGAGCGCGCGCGCGTCGATGAGGCGCGGGCCGATGGGCGTGAACCCGTCTCGGCCCTTCGAGCGGACGTTGGAGCCCTTGTCGTTGGCGCGCAGGTCGTACAGGCCGAAGTCGTTCGCGGCGGTGATCCAGCCGACGTGTCGCCACGCGTCGTCGAGCGAGACGCTCCGCGCGGCGGTGCCGATCACGAGCGCGATCTCGCCTTCGAAGGCGAGGAGCTCAGTGCCGGCGGGGCGCTCGATGAATCCGCCGGATGCCGCGACGGAACTCGACGGCTTGAAGAAGTACGACGGATCGGCGGGGCGGCGGCCGCGCTGCTCGGCGCGCGATGCGTAGCTGAGGTGCACCGCTATGATCTTGCCCGGCCGGACGGGGAGGGCGAAGAAGCGAGGGTCGGTGCCGTGCGCTTCCTGATGCGTCTCGATCATGAGCCTCCTCGCTCGGGGTGATATCTGAAATCGTATATGATCCGGTGAGCTTGAGCAACGATCGTTCGCGCGAAGACATCATCCGCGCGCTGGGCGACAAGCCGCGAGGCATCCGGCGCTTCGACAATGGGACCCGTTCCCGACCGTCGAAGGAGACCCGCGATGTCCGACACCCGACTCCAGACGCATCTGCTCGATCGCGTCCAGGCCGCCCCCGGAGAGGGACGCGAGATCCCGGATGCCGCGACCCGCGCCGTCATCGGCAGGGCTCCCGTGCACGGTCTCGCCGACCTCGACGCCGCCGTCGCGCGCGCGAAGGCGGCGCAGCCCGCGTGGGAGGCCCTGGGGCATGCCGAGCGCTCCGGCCTGCTGCTGGCCGCAGCCGACGCGATCGCCGCCAACGCCGAGGAGCTCGCCCACCTGCTGTCCCGCGAACAGGGCAAGCCGCTGGACGGACCCAACGCGCGCTTCGAGGTGGGCGCGTGCTCGGCGTGGCTGCGCACCGCGGCGACGACGCCGCTCGAGCCGGAGGTCGTCTTCGACGACGGCGTGGTGCGGGCGGAGCTGCACTACCGCGCGATCGGAGTGGTCGGGGCCATCGGCCCGTGGAACTGGCCGCTTATGATCACGATCTGGCAGATCGGCCCAGCGCTGCGCATGGGCGACACGGTCGTCGTCAAGCCCAGCGAGTACACGCCGCTGAGCGTGCTCGCATTGCTCGCCGTGCTCAACGAGGTGCTTCCGCCGGATGTGCTCATCGGCGTCTCGGGCGACCGTGAGGTGGGTGCGCGTCTGGCATCCCACCCCGACATCGGGAAGGTGATGTTCACGGGATCGACCGCGACCGGCCGCCGCATCGTCGAGGGCACTGTGGGCAATCTCGCGCGGCTGACCCTGGAACTTGGCGGGAACGACGCCGGGATCGTGCTGCCGGGTGCGGATGCGACGGCGATCGCGAAGGACCTGTTCTGGGGCGCGTTCATCAACACCGGCCAGACGTGCGCCGCGCTCAAGCGTCTGTATGTCCACGACTCCGACTACGAGGAGGTTCTCTCGGCGCTCGCGGAGGTCGCCCCCGGTATGCCGATGGGGATCGGACTCGAGGAAGGCAACGTGCTCGGGCCCCTGCAGAATCGGAAGCAGTTCGACATCGTCTCGCGTCTTGTGGAGGACGCGCGGTCGCGCGGTGCGCGGATCGTCACGGGCGGGTCGCCCGCGACCGAGCTGGGTGAGCTCTTCTACCCCGTCACGATCGTCGCCGACGTCACGGACGGAGTGCCTCTCGTCGATGAGGAGCAGTTCGGACCCGTCCTGCCCGTCATCCGCTACACCGACATCGAGGACGCGATCCGCAGCGCCAACCGGCTCGATGCGGGGCTGGGCGCATCCGTGTGGGGCGACCGTGAGCAGGCGCGCCGCGTCGCCGCCCGACTCCAGGCCGGCACCGTGTGGATCAACTCTCACGGCGGCGTGCATCCGATGATCCCGTTCGGAGGCGTGAAGGGCTCCGGATACGGCCTCGAGTTCGGAGTCGAGGGGCTCAAGGCCGTCGCCGTGCCCCAGGTGATCAACGGCTGACCGGCCGCCGTGGCTCGACGCCTGGTCACGATCTGCGCGGGACTTGTCGGCGAGTGCGCTCTCGACACGAGGGCGTTCCGCCGGAGCATCCGCCGCCCTAGCGTTCAGAACAGCCGCGCAACGCGGCCCACCCGAGGAGGACGAATGACAGACATCGGCATCGTCGGCGCCGGCACCGCAGGCCTTCATCTGGGTCTGCTGCTGCGCCGACACGACATCCCGGTCACCATCTACACCGACCGGTCGGCTGACGACGTACGCGGCGGCCGGCTCCCCAACAGCGTCGCCCACCACGCCGTCACCGTCGCCCGCGAACAGGAGCTCGGCGTCGACCACTGGCCGGTCGAGGAGTACGGGTACGGATGCCACCACCACTTCGTGGGCGGCCCGAACCTCTTCTACCGCGGCGATTTCGTCTCGCCGTCCCGAGCGGTCGACTATCGCATCTACCAGCCCGCCCTCATGGGCGACTTCGAGGATCGCGGGGGCCGGATCGAGATCCGCTCGGTCGAAGCTGACGACCTGGGCTCGCTCGCCGCGAGGCACGACGCCATCATCGTCGCGTCGGGCAAGCGATCCCTCGGAGAGTTCTTCGGCATCCGGGCCGAGAAGTCACCCTACGCGAAGCCCATGCGCCGGCTGATGGTGGGGCTGTGGACGGGCGTGGCGCGAACCGAGCCCCACGGCGTCACCCTCAGCATCGCGCCCGGGCACGGGGAGCTCATCGACATCCCGATCTACTCGTTCGCCGGTCACGTCAACGCGCTCCTGTTCGAGAACGTGCCGGGCGGCGACACCGAGGTACTCGCCGACGCGCGCTACGAGGACGATCCCGAAGCGTTCCGGCGACTCGTGCTCGACAAGCTCCGGATGCATCACCCGACCGTCTTCGAGCGCGTGGACGAGAGCGCATTCCAGCTCACGAGCACCCAGGACCTGCTCCAGGGTGCCGTCACGCCGGTCCTTCGCAATGACTATCGCGTGCTCGATGACGGCACGGTCGTCATCGCGGCTGGCGACGTCCACTCCGTGCTGGATCCCGTCGTCGGGCAGGGCGCGAACTCGGCGTCGTACTCGGGTTACACCGTTGGCGAGGAGATCCTCGAGGACCGCGGCTTCGGCGAAGACCTCGGGCGTCGCGCGGCGGAGCGCCGTCGCGAGCGCATCGAGGCAGTCAGCGACTGGACCAACCTCATGGTGCAGCTGCCCCCGGCGGATCACATCATCCAGCTCCTCGGGGCGATGAGCCAGGACAAGGCGCTCTGCGACGAGTTCACGGAGAACTTCAATCATCCCGTCCGTCAATGGCGCGACGTGGTCGGGTCGCCTGAGATCGCCGCCGCGGCGATCGCGCGTCACGCCCATGAAGGGGAGCCCGCTCATGCATAAGCTCTTGGTCCTCTACCCCGAGCCCGTCGATCGCGCCGCGTTCGAGCGCCACTACCGCGACGTGCATCTGCCGTTGTGCGCGCGACTGCCCGGGCTCGTCGACATGGCGTTCGCCCTGGGCGTCGACGAGCCCGACGGCGGGCCCTACTTCGCCGTCTTCGAGGCGACTTTCGCTTCCGCCGAGGCGCTCGGCGCCGCGCTCGCGTCACCCGAGGGGCAGGCGGTTCAGGCCGACGTCCCCAACTACGCGACAGGCGGGGCGGTGGTCGTGCCGTTCGCGGCGGAGCGGCCCGTCACAGTATGAGCACCGAGACGGCCCCGTCAATCGGCGGGTCGCGCCGCGATCGCCGCGGAGGCGCGGTAAGCCGTCGGCGATGTGCCGGCGTGCGCCCGGAAGACCTTGCTGAAGTGCGACGCGTCGACGAAACCCCACGACGCCGCGATCGCGGCGATCCCCTCGGCGCCGCGACGCGGGTCGATGAGGTCGCGCCGAACGTGCTCGAGGCGCCGCTCGCGCACCCACTGCGACACGGTCGTCTCGCGCCGTTGGAAGAGCGTGTGCAGGTATCGCGTCGAGATGTAGTTCGCTGCGGCGATCCTCTCAGGTCCGAGGTCGGGATCGCGCAGGTGGTCGTTGATGTACGTGTCGATGCGGAAGAGGAGCTCGGCCGCGGGGTCGGCCCACGTCCCGCCGCGCAGCTCGCTGCCGACCATCGTCGCGATGAGGTCCATGGTGTTGTGCGTGATCCGCAGCCCCGTCGGGCCGTCCAGCGTCGGCAGCGCGGACGCGAGGCCGGCGAGGAAGTGGCTGACCGCGCGGGCGAAGCCCTCCTCCCCGCGGATGCGGATCGCGGTGAGCTCCCGCAGCATCTCGGGGTCGGCGTCGATCATGCGGTGCGGGAACATCACCACGACCGCAGCGAGGTCGGCGCCGAACTCGAGCGTGTAGGGACGGCTCGTGTCATACAGGACGATGTCGCCGGGCGTGAGCGCGGCAGTGCGGTCGTCCTGGATGAGCAGGCCGGTGCCCGCGAGCTGGAGCGTGAGCTTGACGTAGTCGCCCGGCGACGTGGCGATGTGGGACGGCGTCCGCTCGACGGCGTGCGGCGTCGCCCGGATCGTCGAGAACAGCACGCCGTCGCTCACGCGGCCCTCGAGACGCGCGCGGAAGTCGGAATGCCCCGGCGTGTGGACCGTCAGGGGGACGAAGGACCGCGAAACGGCGTCCTGCCAGCGCGCGATCTCGGTCGTCGTCTCCTGCACGGCGAGCGGAGCGGATCCGGCCATGGCGTGCCTCGTCTCATCGTGGGTCGAGTCGCGTCGGCCGCGCTGCGTGGGCGCCGTCGACCTCCGCGATGTGCCGGGGAGTCTACTCCCGGCGCTCACGGTGACGGGAGGGTGCGGGAGGCGACGGCGCCCGCGGACAAGCCCAGTGCGCGGACGGACCGGTGGCGCGTGCCGCGAGGGGAGGCGCCGCGATGATGACTTCGAGCATCCGCCCGTTCCGGCCGGACTCCGCGCTCTACCGCCCTCCCGTGCACTTCTTCCGTGGGAGCCTCGGCCGCTTCGCGACCGGTGTCGCGGTGGTCACCTTCGATGCCGAGGAGTCCGACGGGAGGTCGCGGCGACAGGGCATCACCGTCAACTCCTTCACATCGGTGTCCATGGATCCGCCCCTCGTGCTCGTCTCGATCCAGCGATCGGTGCGCAGCCATGACCTGCTGGCCGGCCGTCCCTTCGCCATCAACGTGCTCGGTGCCGAGCAGCGCGTGGTCGCGGAGCACTTCGCGGGGCGCCCCTCGCTCGACCCGGTGTGGATCGAAGGGCGATTCGCGCCACGACTGTGCGACGCGCTGAGCCACTTCGAATGCACGCCGTGGGCCGCGTACGACGGAGGCGACCACACGCTGTTCCTCGGCGAGGTGCAGGAGTTCGACTATCGCCGCGGGGATGCGCTGGGCTTCGTCAACGGCCAGTTCTGCACCATCCCAGAGCAGACGTCGGGCCACGAACCGCTCTTCTAGAGACCGCGAGCGACGCGGTGAGGGGAGAAGGATGACGATGGGTGCTCGCACGGGAAGGCAGTATCTCGACCGGCTGGACGCGTCGACGCCGACGCTTCACATCGAAGGCGAGACGGTGACCTCGCGGGTGTCGCAGCATCCGGCGTTCCGGGACAACGCCCGCACCTACGCGAAGCTGTTCGATCTGCAGCACGATCCCACGCACCGCGACACACTCACGTACGAGTCGCCGACGACGGGCGATCGTGTCGGCATCTCCTTCCTGGTCCCCCGAAGCGAGGTCGATCTGCGGGCCAGGCGCGAGGGCATGACCGTGTGGGCCCGGTACTCCAACGGCTTCCTCGGACGGACTGCGGACTACCTCAACTCGGCGCTGACGGCGCTCTCGACCGCGAAGGGCTTCTTCAGCAGGGCGGACCCGGTGTTCGCCGATCGGATCGATGCGTACTGCGAGTACGTCCGCGAGAACGACCTGCTCGCGACCCACACGCTCATCCCGCCCCAGGTCAACCGTGCCCTGCCGAGCGCCCGGCAGGGCGACGGCGAGGTCGCCGCGCGAATCGTGGACGAGCGCGACGACGGCATCGTGGTCCGCGGCGCGCGGATGCTCGCCACGATCGCGCCGATCGCCGACGAGCTGCTCGTCTTCCCGTCGACGGTCCTGCGAGGGACTCCCGAGGATGCGCCGTACTCGTACGCGTTCGCGATCCCCAACGACACGCCCGGGCTCACGTACTTCTGCCGCGCGCCGCTGTACCACGGCGGCTCGCACTTCGACGAGCCGCTGGCGTCGCGCTTCGAGGAGATGGACGCCGTCGTCGTCTTCGACGATGTCTTCGTGCCGAACGAGCGCATCTTCCTCCTCGGTCACCCCGAGCTGTGCAACGGCTTCTACGCGGAGACGGGCGCGGCCGCACTCATGACCCACCAGGTGGTCACGCGCACACTCGCGAAGACGGAGTTCTATCTCGGCCTGGCCTCCGAGATCTCCGATGCGATCGGCATCAGCGGCTTCCCCCACGTGCAGCAGGACATCGCCGAGCTCATCTCCTATGTCGAGATTGAGAAGGCGCTCCTGCGCGCTGCGGAGTCCGACGGAGAGCTCAACGACGAAGGCGTCTTCCTTCCCCGGTGGGAGGTGCTCAACGCAGCGCGAAACTGGTACCCCACGATGGTGGCCCCCCGGTTGGGCGAGATCATCCGCAAGCTCTCGGCCTCAGGGCTCATGGCGCTTCCCTCCGAGCGCGACTTCGACGGAAGCGGAGGTGCGGCGCTCAATCAGTACCTGCAGTCCGCGACGCTGCCCGCGAAGGAGCGCGCACGACTGTTCAAGCTCGCCCTCGATGCGTCCGCGTCCGGCTTCGCGGGGCGCCAAGCGCAGTACGAGCACTACTTCTTCGGCGATCCGGTCCGCATGGCCAGCGCTCTCGTCGCCGGCTACGACCGCGCACCGCTGCGGGATCGAGTAAGGGCCCTGCTGGGGCGCGAGACGCACTGATCGAGAGAGGCTGTTTGCGTCGTATTCGAAATCGTATATTATCGCCGCGTCGGGCAGGGCGCATTCCATGCTCCCCCCGAGCGAGACAGCGACGTCGAATCCGACACAGGAGTCACAGGCACCATGAGCACAGAACAGACCTCCCCCCGGGACGCGGGGTTCACCCCGACGGGAACGATCGCGAGCGCCACCGACCGGCGTCGCGTCGTGTTCGCGACCGTCGTCGGCACCACCGTCGAGTGGTACGACTTCTTCATCTACGCGTCGGCGGCCGGGCTCGTGTTCGGTCAGCTCTTCTTCGCCCCGGCGGGCGAGGGCTTCGCGCAGATCCTCTCGTTCATCACGGTGGGCATCAGCTTCCTCTTCCGCCCGCTCGGCGCGTTCCTGGCCGGCCACCTCGGTGACAAGTACGGCCGACGTCTCGTGCTGATGCTGACGCTCATCCTCATGGGCGTCGCGACGACCCTCGTGGGTCTGCTGCCGACCTACGCCGCGATCGGCGTCGCGGCGCCGATCCTGCTGATCTTCCTGCGCATCCTGCAGGGCATCTCGGCCGGAGGCGAGTGGGGCGGCGCGGTGCTCATGGCCGTCGAGCACGCACCCAAGAAGCGCCGCGGCATCTTCGGCGCGTCCCCGCAGATCGGCGTTCCGCTGGGCCTGCTGCTCGCATCGGGCATCATGGCGCTCATGGCGGTCATCGCCCCCGGCGATGCGTTCCTCGAGTGGGGCTGGCGCGTGCCGTTCCTGTTCAGCGTCGTGCTCATCCTCATCGGGTACTACGTGCGTCGCCGCGTCGAGGAGAGCCCCGTGTTCCTCGAGATCGCGGAGCGCAAGGAGAAGACGCGGATGCCCATCGTCCAGCTCTTCCGCAAGCACACGCTCCTCGTGATCATCGCCGCGCTCGTGTTCGCCGGCAACAACGCCATCGGCTACATGACCACGGGCGGCTTCGTGCAGCGTTACGCGACCGACCCCGGCGGGTCCCTCCAGATGGACCCCGCTCCCGTGCTGTGGGCGGTGACCGGCTCGGCCGTCACGTGGCTCATCTCGACCGCGGTCGCCGGCTGGCTCTCCGACAAGATCGGCCGCCGCACGACCTACATCATCGGGTGGATCCTGCAGCTCGTCGGCGTCATCACGCTCTTCCCGCTCGTCAACACGGGCAACGTGTGGCTGCTGTTCACGGGCCTCGCGATCCTCACGATCGGCCTCGGCTTCACGTACGGACCGCAGGCGGCCCTCTACGCGGAGCTGTTCCCCGCCTCGATCCGCTTCTCGGGCGTCTCGATCTCGTACGCGATCGGCGCGATCCTCGGCGGCGCGTTCGCTCCGACCATCGCGCAGGCGCTCGTCCAGGCCACCGGCTCGACGGAGTCCGTCACGTGGTACCTCGCGGGCATGACGGTGATCGGACTCATCGCGACGCTGCTGCTGCGCGACCGCAGCGGCATCCCCCTTGGGCCCGAGCACGAGGCGGAGCAGGCGGCCAGCCCCATCTACGGACTGTCCAGGGCCTGACCCGAACCCGGATGCCCCGACCCGTCTCCGACGCGGGTCGGGGCATCCGTCTTGTCGTCTTGCGGATGCCGCGGCCCCACGGCTCCGGGGCGTCAGGAGTTCACGCGCACGATCTCCTGCTGGTACGGCGCGATGACCTGTGTCGAGATGCGGCAGTCCAGCACGAGGAAGCGACGCTCGTCGGCCGGCTCCGCCGTCCACGACGCGAGCCGGTCGAGGTCGTCGATCGAGGTCACGGCCACGCCCTCGGCTCCCACAGCCGTCGCGAGGGCGGCGAAGTCCACCTGGGGGATGAGCATGGGCTCGCGCGCGAGTCCCTTGAGGCCGTAGAGGTTCACCTCGGCGCCGTAGGCGGCGTCGTTCCACACGACCGCCATGCCGCGGCCGCGAGCGACGCGCACGGCCGTCTCGAGGTCGGCGAGGGCCATCAGCCCGCCGCCGTCGCCCGTCGTGAGCACGACGGTCGACTCGGGCTTGGCCAGCACGGCGCCGGGGACCGACGGCCAGCCCAGCCCGATCGACTGGTACGCCGTGCCGATCATCATCATGCGGTCGGGCGAGGCCACGGGCCAGTACATGTTCGCCCAGCCGATGAAGTGCCCGCCGTCCGAGACGACGACGCGGTCCTCCGGCAGCAGCTCGCCGATGCGGGCGGCCACCGTGCGGGGGTCGAGCCGTCCGTCGGGCGCGATGCCGTCTCCGCGCTCGTACGTGCGCAGCGAGGGAACGACGACCGACTCGCGCCAGCCCGACGGCGTCGCGCCGAGGCGCGCCAGCTCGTCCACGAGGGCGCGGGCGACGGCGTCCGCATCGCCCCGGATGAACCGGCCGATGTGCGGGTGCGTCGCCGTCGGCGACGTGTCGACCTGCACGACGCGCGTGCCGGGGGCGAAGAGCTCGCCGAAGCGCATCGTGAACTGGTTGAGCGACGCGCCGAAGACGACCGCGACATCGGCGTCGCGCACGAGCTGCATCGCGTGGTCGGCGCCGAAGCCGCCGGTCACGCCGAGGTCGAACTCGCCGCGGGGGAAGATCCCGCGGCCGAGGGCCGTCGACGCCGTGATCGCGCCGGTCGCGTCGGCGAGCGCACCGAGGGCGTCCCCGCCGCCCGAGATCCACGCGCCGCGCCCGGCCAGCAGGAAGGGCCGCTCGGCGGCCGCGAGCTCGCGGGCGAGCGCGGTGATCGTCGCGTGAGCGAACGGGCCGGCCGGCTGCAGCGGCTGAGGCAGTCGCGGCTCGGGCGCCTCGGGCACGGGCCCCGCATCGAGTGTCGCGACGTCGTAGGGGATCGCGAGCACGGTGGGAACACGGTACGTGAGAGCGTGCTCGACGGCGATCGCGGTGGTGGCCGCGGCATCCGTCCGTCCGACCGTGTAGGTGCGCGCGCCGACGCCCGACGCGAGTGCGATCTGGTCGACGTCCCACGGGCGGGGCCCCGACGTCGGCTCGTCACCGACAACGAGCACGAGCGGCACGTGGGCCTGCACCGCCTCGGCGAGCGCGGTGAGCGTGTTCGTGAAGCCGGCGCCGTAGGTCGCGGTGGCGGCGGCGAGGCGCCCGGATGCGCGGTGGAACGCGTCGGCCGCGACGACGCCGCCCGCCTCGTGGCGAACAGCCGTGAAGGACACGTCGGTCGAGCGCTCGAGCGCGTCGAGGAAGTACGCGTTGCCGTTGCCCATGACCCCGAAGACCTCGGAGACGTGGCGGGCGAGCGTGTGAGCGACGTGGGCGGAGACAGTGGGCATGCGGAGACTCCTCGAGACAAGGACGGATGTGAGGCCGTATGTGTCTCGCGCACCCCGCAGGGCGGCTGCGTGCCCATTTTTCGAGCACCGGCGGGCGGCTGCGCCTCGCCGGACGGGTACGAGTATAGGACGGCGCCGGAGCGCGGTTCGCGCGTGCAGAACTCCACAGAAATCGAGGGTCCCCGGTGAGGGCGCCGCGCGAATCCGCGGGCGTGCGCGGGCGGGGCGCCCAGATGTCCGGAGTTCTGCACGCCGGGCATCCGCCGCCCCGCGCCCGGATCGGGCGCCCGCCGCCCGGATCGGGCGCCCGCCGCCCGGATCAGCCGCCCAGCGCCTCCCGGATCGCGGCGGCCGACCGCGACAGGCGCTGGGCGATCGACGCGGGGTCTGTGGGTCCCGCCACATGCACGACGGCGATCGCCGCAGGGCGGTGCGAGCGCAGCCGCAGCGGCACCGACACCGCCTGCACGGTCGGGATGACCTCGTCGTGGCTCGTCGCGTAGCCGCGTTCGGCCGCCTGCGCGATCTCGGCCCGCAGGCCGGGCGGCACCTCGACGGGCCACTCCGACTCGGGCAGCGTCGACAGGATCGCCTTGCTCGGCGCACCCACGAGGATCGAATGTCGCGCGCCGGGACGCTGCGCGACCGACGCGACCGCGTGCCGCGGCTCGACGCTCGCGAGCGTGATGCACTCGTCGCGGTCGAGCACCGCGAGGAAGCACGTCATGCCGAGCTCGTTCGCCACGGCCGTGAGCTCGGGGAGAGCCTCGGCCTGCAGATCGTGGGCCACGCCCGCCGCGAGCGCCGCCATGCGTGCGCCGAGCTGCACCCGCCCGGACGCGTCGCGCGCGACGACGCCGTGGTCCTCGAGCGTGCGCACGAGCCGATAGGCGATCGAGCGGTGCACGCCGAGCCGCGCGGCGAGGTCGTCGATCGAGAGCGGGCCGCGGGCGTCGGCGAGGATCTCGAGGATCCGGATGCCGCGGCTCAGCGTCTGCGACGCCGACACCTGTCCGTTCGATCCGCCCATGTGCCGCTCCCCGTTCGCGCCGGACCCGTCGAGATCGCCCGAATCACGACCGCCCCGCCAGCCAGCCCGTCGTTCGAGCGATCCCGACGGGGTGTGCCCGGCGCGCGTGCGCGCCGAGGGCGTTGCGCGGGGGCATCCGCTTCGTATACGATCTGTTCAATAGTAGAACTTCGCGTTCGAATATAGAACACGTTGCCGCCGTTCACAAGACCTCGACGCTGAGGAGAATCCGATGCAGTTCCACCACCACGGATACGTCTCGGGAGAGCCGCGCGTGCAGCCCGCAACCGGGACGGGCATCGACCGTCCGGCAGAGCTGCCCGATGAGACGGATGTGCTGATCGTCGGATCCGGCCCCGCCGGCATGCTGCTGGCGGCGCAGATGTCGCAGTTCCCGCAGATCACCACACGCGTCATCGAGCGGCGCGACGGGCGGCTCGTGCTGGGGCAGGCCGACGGCATCCAGCCGCGCAGCGTCGAGACGTTCCAGGCGTTCGGCTTCGCCGAGCGGATCATCGCCGAGGCGTACAACATCGCCTTCATGAACTTCTGGGGGCCCGACCCCGAGAATCCGCGTGACATCATCCGCACGACGCGCACCGAGGACTACGGGCTCAAGATCAGCGAGTTCCCCCACCTCATCGTGAACCAGGCGCGCGTGCTCGACTACTTCGCCGAGGCCGCCGCGTTCGGTCCCGGCCGGATCACCCCCGACTACGGCGTCGAGTTCGTCGGACTCACGGTGCACGGCGAGGGCGAGTACCCCGTCGAGGTGCGCGTGCGCCACGTCGCCGGCGCACGCGAGGGCGAGGAGCGCACGATCCGTGCGAAGTACGTCGTCGGATGTGACGGCGCCCGAAGCCGCGTCCGCGACGCGATCGGCCGCAAGCACGTCGGCCGCGTCTCGGCGCACGCGTGGGGCGTCATGGACGTCCTGGTCAACACCGACTTCCCCGACTGGCGCACCAAGTGCGCGATCAACTCGGCGGCGGGCAACATCCTCCTCATCCCGCGCGAGGGCGGATACCTCTGCCGTGTGTACGTCGACCTCGGCGAGGTTCCCGAAGACGACAACCACCGCGTGCGGCAGACCCCGATCGAAGAGATCATCCGCCGCGCGAACGAGATCCTGCACCCGTACACGATCGATGTGCGAAGCATCGCGTGGCACAGCGTGTACGAGGTCGGTCACCGCGTCACCGACCGCTTCGACGACGGCGACGACGGCCGCTCGCCGCGCGTGTTCCTCACCGGAGACGCGTGCCACACGCACTCCGCCAAGGCGGGGCAGGGCATGAACGTGTCGATGCAGGACGGCTTCAACATCGGCTGGAAGCTCGGGTACGTGCTCACCGGGCTCAGCCCCGAGTCGCTCCTCGAGACGTACTCAGCCGAGCGCCAGCCCGTCGCGCAGCAGCTCATCGACTTCGACCGCGAGTGGTCGTCGCTCATGGCCCGCAAGCCCGAGGAGATCACCGACCCCCAGGACCTCGCGAACTACTACCTCGGCACGGCAGAGTTCCCGTCCGGCTTCATGACGCAGTACGGCGCGTCCCAGATCGTGACGGATGCGGCGCATCAGGCGCTCGCCGAGGGCTTCCCGCTCGGCAAGCGCTTCAAGTCCGCCGAGGTCGTGCGCGTGTGCGACGGCAACGCCATCCACCTCGGGCACCACGCGAAGGCGGACGGACGCTGGCGCGTGTACGCGTTCGCCGACGCGGCGGCGCCGGGTGAGGCATCCGCCCTCGCCGACTGGGCCGAGTGGATCGCCTCGCCGGAGTCGCCCGTGCGCAAGCACACGCCGGCCGGCGCCGACGTCGACGCCGTGTTCGACGTGAAGGTCGTCTACCAGCAGAAGTTCGAGGATGTGGACCTCGGCCGCGTGCCGGAGGTGTTCCTGCCCAAGACCGGCCCGTTCGGGTTGACCGACTGGGAGAAGGTGTACGCCTCGGGTCCGAGCGCCTGGACCGACGTCGACATCTTCGCCGAGCGCGGCATCTCGCGCGACGGCGCCGTGGTCGTCGTGCGTCCCGATCAGTACGTGGCCGCTGTGCTGCCGCTGACCGCGACGTCGGAGCTCGCGGAGTTCTTCGCGGGCGTGTTCGTCCCGGCAGCCGCGTCGCGGGCGTCGACCGACGAGACGCGCTCCGAAGCGGTCCGCGCGTGAGCGCGGCGCTTGACTTGTACACGTCGGCGATGGACCCCCGCGAGGAGTACGCGACGTACAAGGCTTCGGCCGTGCGACCGCGGGCAGAATGGCCGAAGAGCATGCGACGAACGAGGGAGCCCCTGTGACCGACGAGCGCGAAACCGAGCTGCTGGCATCCGTCCCCGACGGACTGCTCATCGGAGGGGAGTGGCGACCCGCCGAGGACGGCAAGACACTTGCGGTGTCGGACCCGTCTACCGGTGAGGTCGTCAAGACGATCGCTTCGGCATCCGTCGCCGACGGCAAGGCCGCACTCGACGCAGCAGTCGAGGCGTTCCCCTCGTGGGCGGCGACCCCGGCGCGCGAGCGCGCCGAGCTGCTGCGCCGCGCGTACGACCTTCTGCAGGAGCGCAAGGAGGAGTTCGCCCTGCTCATGACGATCGAGATGGGCAAGCCTCTCGCCGAGGCGCGTGGCGAGGTCGTGTACGGCGGCGAGTTCGTGCGCTGGTTCAGCGAGGAGGCCGCGCGCATCCAGGGCCGCTACGGCGCGAACCCCGAGGGCACCGGGCGCATGATCGTGTCGCAGCACCCCGTGGGGCCGTGCTACCTCATCACGCCGTGGAACTTCCCCCTCGCGATGGCGACGCGCAAGATCGCGCCTGCGCTCGCGGCGGGGTGCACGGTGGTCATCAAGCCGGCCGCCCTCACGCCGCTCACGACGCTGTACTTCGCGAAGCTCCTCGAAGACGCAGGCCTCCCGGCGGGCGTGGTCAACGTGGTCACGACAAAGGCGTCCGGCCCGGTGTCGGAGGAGATCATCCGCGACCCGCGCCTGCGCAAGCTCTCGTTCACGGGCTCGACTCCCGTCGGCCAGCAGCTGCTCGAGCAGGCCGCCGGCGGCGTGCTGCGCACGTCGATGGAGCTCGGCGGCAACGCGCCGTTCGTCGTCTTCGACGACGCCGACCTCGACAAGGCCGTCGACGGCGCGCTGCTGGCGAAGTTCCGCAACATCGGCCAGGCGTGCACAGCCGCGAACCGCTTCATCGTGCACCGCTCGGTCGCCGACGAGTTCGCCCGCCGCGTCACCGAGCGCGTCAAGGCGATGAAGATCGGCCGCGGCACCGAGGATGGCGTCCAGATCGGCCCCCTCATCGACGACCGCGCCGTCGCCAAGGCGTCGGAGCTCGTGAAGGACGCGGTCGGCCGCGGCGCGGACCTGCGCACGGGCGGCAACCCGATCGACGGACCCGGCACCTTCTACGAGCCGACCGTCGTGACGGGCGTCAAGCCCGGCTCCGAGATCCTGCGCGAGGAGATCTTCGGGCCGGTGCTCGCGATCGTCCCGTTCGACGACGAGGACGAGGCGGTGCGCCTCGCGAACGACACCGAGTACGGACTCGTGTCGTACGTCTTCACCGAGAACCTCGCGCGCGGCCAGCGGATGATCGAGCGTCTCGAGACCGGGATGATGGGCCTGAACATGGGCGTCGTCTCGAACGCCGCCGCGCCCTTCGGCGGGTGGAAGATGTCGGGCCTCGGCCGCGAGGGCGGCGCCGAGGGCATCCACGAGTACCTGCAGACGAAGTACACGCTCACGCCGAACCCGTTCTGACGTTCCGGCGTTCGTGACGCGAACCGGCGGGGAGGGTGACTCGAGCACCCTCCCCGCCGGTCCTCTGGGGTCAGCGGCGGCGGCGCCGCGGCTTGACGACCTCGCGCCAATCCCAGCGCGAGTTGCGGTCGTGCTTCCAGTCGCGCTTGCCGCGCAGGTCGCCGGTGTCGTGCACGACCTGCCCGTCGATGATCGTCATGATCGGGCGGGTGTCGCGCATCGCAGCGTCGCTCACCGAGAAGTAGTCGCGGTCGAGCACGACGAGGTCGGCGAGCTTGCCGGCCTCGATCGATCCGAGCACGTCCTCACGGCCGCAGAACCACGCGGCGCCGCGCGTGTACGCGTGTAGCGCCTGATGACGCGTGATCTGCTGGCCGGGGTTGACCTGCTGCCCGAGCACGTTGAGACCGGTCGTGGCGTAGTGCATCGCGTAGAACGGGTTGTGCGGCGCGATGTGCGTGCCGTCCTCGTGGAGGCCCATCGGGATGCCGCTCGCGACGATGTCCTTGAACAGCGGTCCGACCGGGAGCCCGTCGGCGCGGGGCACTCCGCCCAGCCAGCGGAAGCCCGAGACCGACACTCCGCAGCCGAGCGCCTTGAGCCGCTGCAGCTGATCGGGTGTCGCGAGGTCGGCGTGCTGGAGTCCCCACCGGAGGTCTTTGATGCCGAACTCGGCGTCCATCGCCTCCCAGGCGGAGACGACCTGCTCGATGCCCGCCGTCGTCGCCTGCGCGTTCTCGTTGTGCCAGCCCGCCTTCGCGACGAGCCGCTGCGCCTCGAGCCACACGGCGTACCCGTCGGGGTTCGAGGGGGTGGCGAACGGCGCGCCCCACTCGCCGATCCCGCGCGTGCGCACCATGTCGTCGCCGAAGTCGGGGAACTGGTTCTTCAGCCGCTCCCGCAGCTCCGGCAGCTGCTTGTCGAGCCCGCCGAGCGCCGGGATGAACCCCTGGTGATGCAGGAAGTTGATCAGCAGCCGCACGAACGCCGCCCCCTGCCGATGCAGCTCGAGGTAGGCGTCGTACATGCGGAAGTGGTTCAGCTTGCGCAGCCCGTCGTTCGGCCGCGTCTCGAGCGCCGAGGGGTCGAGGGTCCCGTTCGGCGTGACGAACAGCACCTGGTCGTAGTTGAGGGTCACGCCGACAGACGCCGAGAACGCCATCGCGTCGAGGGCGCTGCGCTGCAGGTCTTCGAACGTCTGGCGGATGCGCAGGTGGTACAGCGCGTAGTCCGCGTTCGGCTGGGTGAGCACGCCGTCGGGGCCCACGACGACGGCCGGGTCGGAGACCGACTCGAAGAACTCCTTGCCCAGCGTGTTCGTGCGGCCCGGCCCGCCGAAGCTCTCGTACAGGAACACAGGCCGGTCGGGGATGGCCGCGTCGAGCTCCGCGAGCGTGGGGGTGCGCCGCTCGGCGAACTGCCGCGGCGTGCCCGCGCCCATTGCGGTGATGAACTGGCCTTCGGGAACGTCTTCGCGGCGGGCCTTGAGCACCGCGAGCACGCCGGCGACGTCCTTCGCGAGCTCCCACTCGGCCACGTGGTATCCGGGCCGGTTCGCGAGGCTCACGAAGTGGGTGTGGCTCTCGATGAGGCCGGGCACGACCGTGCGGCGCTTGAGGTCGATGCGCTTGCCCGCACCGCCCGCCATCGCCGCCTTGCCGACCGCGACGATGCGGCCGTCGCGCACGCGCACGGCGTCGACAACGGAGTTGCGGTCGTCCATCGTGTGGATGCGGCCGTTGTGCAGCAGCAGGTCTCCCTCGTCGTCGCGGTTGCCCGCGATGCGGTAGGTCGGCGGGGCGAACGCCGTCGCGGCGCTCGCGGGAACGGCGGTGCCGACGCCCATGGCGGCCGCCGCGGCGGCGGCACCGCTGCCCAGCAGCAGATTGCGACGGGAGACGCCAGGAGCGCCCGGCCCGTCCTTCTCGTTGTGTTCGTCGCCTGCGCGCGGAATGGACT
This sequence comes from Microbacterium immunditiarum, assembly GCF_013409785.1. NCBI lineage: Bacteria > Bacillati > Actinomycetota > Actinomycetes > Micrococcales > Microbacteriaceae > Microbacterium > Microbacterium immunditiarum. Next base: position 3,405,076 of record NZ_JACCBV010000001.1, on the reverse strand, counting down.
TGCCCATCGGCACTCCTCTGGTGTGTCTTCGTCGACGTCGCGGCTTCGCCGAGACCAGCCGGGATGAGCCAGACAGTATCAGGGAGTGTGCAGTCACACTAGATGTGCGTGCAGTAGAGATCGACAGACCCGAGCATCCCGGGTCAGCCGAGCACGACGAGGAACCCGAGGATCGCGCTCCCGATCGCGATGATGCCGAGCACGAGCGGCGGGACGAACTGCTCGCGGCGACGGATGTGCGTGACGATCGCTCCCGTCATGAGCGCCGCGAGCGCGACGGCGGCGATGATCGCGAGGACGGGCACGATCCCGGTCGCGAGCGGGACGATGAGGCCGATCGCGCCGAGGAGCTCGGCTGCGCCGATCGCCTTGACGGATGCATCGCTGAAGTCCTCGGTCCAGGCCATCCCCAGCGTGGGAAGGGCCTCCCGCGGACGGAGAAGCTTGATGCCGCCCGCCACGAGGAAGGCGACGGCGAGCACGACGTTGACGATCCACAGCGCAACGACCATCGGTGTCCTCCGCGACCGATCGTATCGGCGCGCACGGCCGGTGGGACGGTGGCCGGCGCGGATGCCGCGGCCGGCCGTCTCCCGCAGCGGCGGGTCGCGCGCTGTCGGCGGGCGCCGCCATGATTGGGGAGTGGATGCTCCGATCGCCCGCCGCCCGCGCACCATGTCCGTCCAGCGCGTCCGCGAGCAGCGGCTGAGGTCGCATCGGCTGAGCTCGCCTGCCCCAACGGTCGCCGCGGCGGCCGAGCACATGCTCGCGACGCAGGCGCAGGAGTTCTGGGGCGGGCGCTGGGCGATCGCGCAGCGCACGCGCGGTGCGCCCTCGGTGAGCGACGTCGATGCCGCGTTCGACCGCGGTGAGATCGTGCGCTCGTGGACGATGCGCGGCACGATCCACATCATCCCCGCGCGCGAGCTGGCGTGGGTGATGAGCATCACGGGGGAGCGGCAACGGCGTCAGGCCGCCGCGGTGCACCGCAACGAGGGGCTCGACGAGGAGGAGGTCGCGAAGGCCGAGCGGGCCGTGCGCGCAGCGCTGGGCGGCGGCAACCGGCTCACTCGCAAGCAGATGTTCGAGGTGTTCGAGGCCGCGGGCGTCTCGACCAAGGGACAGCGCGGGTACCACACGCTCGTCGCGCTCTCCATTCGCTCGATCCTGTGCCAGGGGCCGGTCGCGGTCCGCCCCGGAGGACCGACGCGCGAACAGCACTGGGTGCTGCTCGAGGAGTGGGCGCCCGATCAGGTGTGGCCCGCCGACCCGCTCGCCGAGTTCTTCTCCCGCTACATCGCATCGCACGGGCCGGCCGGTGCCCGCGACTTCGCGTGGTGGACCGGCCTGCCGCTGGGTGTGTCCCGCGATGCCGCCGAGCGCGCTTCCGACCGGCTCATCGTCGTCGCCGACGAGCCCGAGCCGCAGTTCGTCGCGGTCGGTCCTGCGCCGCGGCGCGTGCCGTCGGCGCCGTCGGTCGTCGCCCTGCCGCCGTTCGAGGAGTACTACCTCTCGTACGTCGACCGCACCGTGCCGTGCGCGCCGGAGTTCCTGAAGGCGATCGGTCCCGCGATGAACGGCATCGTGCGCCCGATCCTCGTCGCCAACGGCGAGGTCGTGGGGGTGTGGACGCACTCGATCGCCCTGTCGCGGCATGCCGACGATCCGATTCCGGAACTGTTCGTGCCGGATGCCGCGCCCGACGCCGAGATCGCGGCGGCGCTCGAGCGCTACAAGGTGTTCATCACGAGCTGACGCCGGGGCGCGGCATCCGTCTCAGCCTTCGGCGTGCCGGTCGAGGAACGCGTACACCTCGTTGTCGTCGACGCCGGGGAAGGCACCGCGAGGCAGCGGCGAGAACATCTGCATGTGCACGCGTGCGCTCGGCCACGCCTTGCCCTCCCATCGTGCGCGGACGTCGCCGGGCGGGCGGCGGCAGCACGACTCGTCGGGGCACGTCGACACGGCTCGCTTGGGCGTCTCGCGTCCGCGGAACCACTTGGCGTCGTCGAAGGGCACTCCGACCGTGATCGAGAACTCGCCGTCGGCGGTCGTTCCGGTCTGCGTCGAGCACCAGTACGTGCCGCTCGGCGTGTCTGTGTACTGGTAGTACTCCGTCGTGCGGTTCTGCTCGGCGAACGCGGCTCGCGCGGCGAACTTGCGGCAGGCGATCTGCCCGTCGACCGACCCCGTCACATCGCTCGGCAGCGGCAGGCCGTCGTTCTCGAAGACCCGGGTGATCGCGCCCGATCCGTCGACCCGCAGGAAGTGCAGCCGGATCCCGAGGTGCTGCGTGAGCAGGTTCGTCATGCGCATGCCGGCAGCCTCGTGCGTGACGCCGAACGCGTCGCGGAAGTCCTCGACGGCGAGGTTGCGATCCTTCTTGGCCTGCTGCAGGAACGCGACCGCGTTCGTCTCGGGCATGAGGCAGCACGCGGCGTAGTAGTTGATCTCGAGGCGCTGCTGCAGGAAGTCGGCGTAATCCGTCGGGGGAGTGTGCCCGAGCAGGCGGTGCGCCATCGCCTGGAGCGCCATCGAGCGCAGGCCGTGTCCGCCGGGGATCGAGGCGGGCGGCAGGTAGATGCGGCCGTTCTCGAGGTCGGTCACCGAACGGGCCGAGTGGGGCAGGTCGTTCACGTAGAGGAGCTCGAACCCGAGCTGCTCGGCCATGACGCTCACCGTGCGATGGGTGAGCGCGCCGGACACATGCCCGGCCGCCTTGAGCTGCTTCTCGGCGAGCTTCTCGATGTCGGGCAGGTAGTTGTCTCGCTCGCGCATCCGCAGCCGCAGCTCGTTGTTGGCGCGGCGCGCCTCTTCGGGTGTCGCGATCGCCTCGCGCTCGCGACGCTGCAGCTCACGATGGAGCCCCAGGATCGACTCGATCGTCTCGTCGCTGAGGCTCTTCGTGATGCGCACGGGAGCGATGCCGAGCTGACGGAACACCGGGCTCGCCTGCGCGCGCTGCAGCTCGAGCTCGAGCGCCGCGCGGCGGTTGGGCGGCTCGGGCGAGAGCAGGTCGGCGACCTGCGCCCCGGTGACATCGGCGATCGCCTGCAGCAGCGAGAGCTTCGGCTCGCGCTTGCCGTTCTCGATGAGGCTCAGCTGGCTGCCGGCGACGCCCACTCGGGCGCCGAGCTCGTCGAGCGTCAGGTCGTTGGCGACGCGGTGATGGCGGATGCGGTGACCAAGAGTGGCGAGCTCGAGGGAGGACGCGGGCATTCCTTTATCGTAGCGAAAGATCCTCGATTCTTATGACGTCCCGGCGTCGAAAGGATGGGCACAAAGCACGGATAGTGGAGAGGACATAGTTAGAGAGGTGGCCAAATGGCTCTTGCCGACATCTTCCCGCGCACCCGGCAGACGGGTCCTGTCGACACGATCGCACCGGCCTTCGGCGGCCGGCCGAATCTGGAGAGCGATGGCCTTCGAGAGCTTGCGGCGTGGGTCGACGAGATCGCCGCGCTCACCAAGCCCGACCGCGTGCACTGGGTCGACGGCTCGCGGGCCGAGAACGACGCCCTCCTGCGCGAGATGGTCGCGGAGGGCAAGCTCATCAAGCTCAACCCCGAGTGGCGCCCGGGCTCCTACCTCGCCCGCTCCCACCCGAGCGACGTCGCCCGCACGGAGTCCCGCACGTTCATCTGCTCGGAAGACCCCGCCGACGCCGGTCCCACGAACAACTGGGCCGAGCCTGCTGCGATGCGCGCGACGATGCGCGGGGTCTTCGAGGGCTCGATGCGAGGGCGCACGATGTACGTCGTCCCGTTCTCGATGGGACCCGTCGGCGGACCCCTCTCCCACATCGGCGTCCAGCTCACCGACAGCGCGTACTCGGTCGCCTCGATCGGCATCATGACGCGTGTCGGCGCAGCGGTGCTCGAGCAGATCGCCACCGGAAAGCCCTGGGTCAAGACGGTCCACTCCGTGGGCGCACCGCTCGCACCCGGGGAGCAGGATGTGGCGTGGCCCTGCAACGAGGAGAAGTACATCGTCCACTTCCCCGAGTCACTCGAGGTGTGGTCGTACGGGTCGGGGTACGGCGGCAACGCGATCCTCGCCAAGAAGAGCTTCGCCCTGCGCATCGCGTCGGTCATCGGACGCGAGGAGGGCTGGTTGGCCGAGCACATGCTGCTCATCCGCGTGATCGACCCCGCCGGGCGCGCCTACCACATCGCCGCCGCGTTCCCCTCGGCATGCGGCAAGACGAACCTCGCGATGCTGCGGCCGACCATCCCTGGCTGGCGCGTCGAGACCCTCGGTGACGACATCGCCTGGCTGCGTCCCGGTGAGGACGGTCGCCTGTGGGCGATCAACCCCGAGGCCGGGTTCTTCGGCGTCGCCCCGGGCACCGGAGAGTCGACGAACGTCACCGCGGTCGAGACCCTGTGGGGCAACACGATCTTCACGAACGTCGCGCTGCGCCCCGACGGGGACGTGTGGTGGGAAGGGCTCACGGACGAGCCCCCGGCGGAGCTCGTCGACTGGGAGGGAAAGCCCTGGACGCCGGCATCCGGTCGCCCCGCCGCCCATCCGAACTCGCGCTTCACGGTGAGTGCCGCGCAGTGCCCGCAGATCGCGCCGGACTGGGACAAGCCCGAAGGCGTGCCGCTGGACGCGATCCTCTTCGGCGGACGCCGCGCCACCAACGTGCCCCTCGTCATCGAGGCGACCGACTGGGCGCACGGCGTGTTCCTCGGCTCGACGATCTCGTCCGAGCGCACCGCGGCCGCTGAGGGAACGGTCGGCGAGCTGCGCCGCGACCCGTTCGCGATGATCCCGTTCTGCGGCTACAACATGGCCGACTACTTCGGGCACTGGCTCAAGATGGGGCAGGCGCTTCGCTTCGACCGCGCCCCGCGCATCTTCCAGGTGAACTGGTTCCGCAAGGGCTCGGACGGCCGCTTCCTGTGGCCGGGCTTCGGCGACAACGCGCGCGTCATCGACTGGATCGTCCGTCGCATCGAGGGCGAGGTGCCGGCTGCCGAGAGCCCCATCGGACGCCTTCCGCGACCCGGCGACCTCGACCTCGAGGGCACCGACGTCACGCCCGAGGACCTCGACGAGCTCTTCGCGATCGACCGCGACTCGTGGCTGCGCGAGGCCGACCTCACCGAGGAGTTCTACGCGACGTTCGACGGACGCGTGCCGGCGGCATTGCAGGCCGAGCTCTCCGCGCTGCGGTACCGCCTCCAGCGCTCCTGACACAGCGATGAACGGATGCCCCGCCCCGCGTCACGCGGGGCGGGGCATCCGTCGTTTCCGCGCCTTCTGGCGACTCGCCAAGAGGCGCTGCGGGTGCGCGGGAGACGCGAACCCGTCAGACGAGGAGCTGGTGGCGCGCGAGGTCGCGGTAGAGCGGAGTCGTCTCGACGAGCTCGGAGTGCGTGCCCTGTCCGACGACGCGCCCGTGGTCCATCACGACGATGTGGTCGCTGTCGACCACGGTCGAGAGGCGGTGCGCGATCACGATGAGCGTGCGCCCCGCCGCGACGGCGTCGATCGCGTCGCGCATGCGCTGCTCGTTGAGTCCGTCGAGCGACGACGTCGATTCGTCGAGCAGGAGGATCGGGGCAGCGGCCAGCAACGCGCGTGCGATCGCCAGCCGCTGGCGCTCGCCGCCGGACAGCATGACGCCGCTCTCGCCGACGGGGGCTTCGAGTCCGAGCGGGTTGCGCTCGAGCACCTCGGTGAGGTTGACGGCGTGCAGCACGCGCTCGCAGTCGGCATCGGATGCCTCGGGCGACGCGAGCCGCAGGTTGTCGCCCAGCGTGCCGGCGAGCGTCGGGGCGTCCTGCTCGACGTAGCCGAGCCGCGCGCGGAGCGCGTCGCGGTCGAGCGCGCGCACGTCGACGCCGTCGATGAGGATCGCGCCGGACGTCGGGTCGTAGAACCGCTCGATGAGCGCGAGCGTCGTGCTCTTGCCCGCGCCGGACGGACCCACGAGCGCGACGCGCGAGCCTTGCGGGACGCGGAACGACACCCCCCGCAGCACCTCGCCGTCGGCGGCGGGGGTCGCGGCATCCGGTGCGGCCGTGTCGGGCAGCTCGATGAGCGCGGTGTCGACGTGCGCGCTCTCGAGCATCGCGAGCGCCTCGGTCTCGGCCTTGCGGCGCGCGGCGACGACGGCCTCGGGGTAGGCGAAGTGCACGTCGCGGAACTCGATCGCGGCGGGCGGGGCGGGGGTAGCTCGCGAGATGAGGCCGTCTACCGGCGCGTCGGTCCTCGTTCCGAGAGATCCACTCTCCTCGGCCACGCGCACCGCGATCTCGGCGTCCCGCGCGGTCTCGGTCGGCAGATCGAGGATCTCCTGGATGCGGCCGAGCGCGCCGAGCGCCTGGTTCACAGAGGTGATCGCGCCGATGAACGACCCGAGCGGACCGATGAGCATGAACAGGAACATCACGAACGTGACGAGGCTCGCGATCTCGATCGCGCCGGATGCGACGCGGAAGCCGCCTACGCCGAGCACGACGAGCAGCGACAGCTGCAAGGCGATGCCGGCGACCGGCACGACGAGCGCCGAGACCTTCGCGATGCGCACGCCGACGTCATACGCCTGCTCGGCGAGGCCCGAGATCGCGACGCGCTCGCGCTCGCTCGCACCCGAGGCGCGCACGGTGCGGATCGACCCGACGGCTCGCTCGACGCCGGACGCGAGCTCGCCCACCTTCTCCTGCTGCTGACGCGTGGCCTTGCGGATGCGACCGCTCAGGATTCCGACGACGGTGATCGAGGCGCCGATCACGACGACGATGAGCAGCAGCAGGACCGGGTCGATGAAGGCCATCGCCACGATCGCGCCGACGAAGACGAGCGCGTTGCCGACGGCATCCGCGAGGCCCTGTGTGAGCACCGCGTAGAGGAGTGTCGTGTCGGTGCCGACGCGCGAGACGAGGTCTCCCGTGCGGCGCGCGTCGAACTCCGAGATCGGCAGGTGCAGGATGCGGGAGATGAGCTTGCGACGGCTCGAGAACACGACCGCGGTGCCGGTGCGCTGGAGCAGGTAGTGCTGATAGCCCGAGATGACGGATGCCGCGATCACGAGCCCCACGAGCACCCACACGAGCTGCCCCAGGGGGTCGCCCGCCTGCACGAGGGTGATCACCTGGCCGACGACGAGCGGCTGGGCGAGCATCGCGATCGCGCCGATCACACTGAGCACGGCGACGACGGCGAGGACGCCCTTGTGCTCGAGCAGGAACGGGATGAGCTGCTTGAGGCTCGCGCGTGGTCCGTCGTCTTCGGAGCGGCGGCCGCGGAGGCGGCGGCCGGCGGGAGCGGTGGTCGACATGACGATACCTCGGTGGGAGTGGGGAGGGATGGTCGGCGCGAAGACGCCTACCTTCGACCGTACTTCTTGTGGACGGCCTGTCGGGTCACGCCGAGGGCGGCGGCGATCGCCTGCCACGAGTAGCCGAGGTTGCGGGCGCGCCGCACCTGCGTCTCTTCGGCCCGCGCGAGCTCTCGCCGCACGTCGGCGAGGCGGTGCAGTTCGGCGATGGGCTCGCGCTCGCCCGCGGCGCCGATGAGGGTGCTGATCTGGTCGCCGCTCACGGTGTGTCCTTCCGGATGCCTCGGATGAGGCATCCGTGTCAACCGTAGTTGACGGCTTGAGGAGTGTCAACCTGCGTTGACGCTCGCCCGTGGCGAACAGGCCGTGCGAAGGGTGAAGGCCCGGCCTCCGAGGAGACCGGGCCTTCGTGCTGGAACACGTCTCAGTGGGCCATCGCGGCGAGCGCTTCGGGATCGATCGTCGCGATCGAGCGGGTGTCCTGGAACGCCCGCACGCCTTCGATGCCCTGCTCGCGACCGAAGCCGGATTGCTTCATGCCGCCGAACGGGGCGCGCAGATCGAGGCGCGTGGCGCCGTGGTCGTTGACCCACACGTAGCCGCACACGAGCTGCGAGCCGACGCGCTGCGCCGCCTCGGGATCGGCGGTCCAGACCGACCCGCACAGTCCGCCCCACGTGTCGTTCGCGAGGCGGACGGCCTCTTCTTCGGTGTCGAACGGGATGACGGGGATCACCGGGCCGAACTGCTCCTGCGTGACCACGCGCAGGGAGAGATCGGGGTCGATCACGATCGCGGGGCGCAGGAAGTTGCCGCCGGCGAGGTCGCCGCCCGGGAGCTCGCCGTACTCGCGCACCTCGGCGCCGGCGTCCTTGGCCTCGCGGATGATGTCCTCGACGAACGCCTTCTGGGCACCCTGGTGCAGCGGGCCCAACGTCGTGCCCTCGTCGAGGCCGTAGCCGATGACCGCCTTGTTCAGGCGCGTCTCGAGGCCGGCGACGAGCTCGCCGAGCCGTGACCGGTGCACGAACACGCGCTTGGCGTTCATGCAGATCTGACCCGTGGTGTCGAAGATCGCCGCGTAGAGCCGGTCGAGGTGCGCGTCGTCGAGGATCGCGTCGCCGAGGAACACCGCGGGGTCGTTGCCGCCCAGCTCGAGGGTGACGCGGGTCAGCGTCTTCGACGCCATCTCCATGATGCGCTTGCCGCCGTTGACGCTTCCGGTGAAGCAGACCTTCGCGACGTCCGGGTTCTGGATGAGCCCGGCCATGTTCTCGTCCTTGCCGCTGATGACGTTGAGCACGCCGGCCGGAAGCTTCTCGGCCACGCGCTGCACGACACGGGCGGTCGCGAGCGGCGTCGTCGGTGGGACCTTGACGATCGCGGTGTTGCCCGCGAGCAGCGCGTGCGGGAGCGAGGCGCCCAGGATCGCGATCGGCCAGTTGAACGGCACGATCACCGTCACGACGCCGAGCGGCTGGTACGAGACCTCCGTCGCCACCGGGATGGCGCCCGGCACGACCGGAAGCGTCTTCGAGGTCTCCACTTCGTCCTTGAGCGAGAGGGCGAGGTTCCAGCGGATCTCGAACACGAGCGCGTCGACCCAGGCCTCGAAGCGGATCTTGCCGTTCTCCTGCGAGAGGATCGCCGCGTCCTCATCCCGGTCGTCCGCGATGCCCGCGATCGCGTCGGCCATCGCCTTCGCGCGGCCCTCGGCGCCGACCGCCGCCCATGCGGGGTAGGCGGCCTTGGCCGCCGCGACGGCATCCGCCACGTCCTGCGGCGTCGCCGACGCCGCCTCGCCCACGATCACTCCCGGCTTGCCCGGGTCTGCGACCTTGAGCACTTCGTCGGTGAACCGCTCCTCCCCGCCGATGTACAGTCCTGTCCGCACCTTCGCGGACGTCTCCACCACGTCTGACATCTCGACGACCACCTCTCCGTGTGTCAAAGATCGATGCACGCGAATCAATGCCGCGGGCGCTTTCCAGCGTGCTCCTTCGCGACGCGGGTGGCAAGATCGGCTACAAAATTCTCACGAATCTCGTATGCAATACCGAGTGCGCGTTACCCTCGAAGCAGAAAAGAGGACGCGGGGGCGACGGCGCCGCCGTTTCGAGATGCCCGAAGGCGTCGAGGCTGGCGTCAGGGCGGACGCAGCGAGAGGGGTACGGCGGATGACCGATCTGGCGGTGGAGTCGAGGGAGAGCCCGGCGCGCGCTGACCTCACGCAGCAGCTTCGCGACGCGATCCTCGGCGGCGAGTTCGCACCCAACCAGCGCCTCATCGAAGCCGACATCAGCGAGCGCTACGACGCATCGCGAGCGTCCGTGCGGCTCGCGCTGCTCAACCTGACGAGTGAGGGGCTGGTCGAGCGCCTGCCCAATCGCGGTGCGCGCGTGCGTGCGATCAGCGTCAAGGAAGCCATCGAGATCGTCGAGGTCCGTGTCGGCCTCGAGGTGCTGTGCGCGCGCAAGGCCGCGGAGAACCTCACCGACGAAGGCGCCGAGACGCTGCGCTCGATCCGGGCGGGGATCACGGATGCCGTCGCCAGCGGCAACCTCGTCGAGTACGCGCGCCTCAACCAGGAGATGGACGGCCTCATCCGGGACTACAGCGAACACGAGACGGCCACCCAGCTGCTCGAGCGGCTGCGCGCGCAGTCGGCGCGGCACCAGTTCCGTCTCGCGTTCCTGCCCGGACGCGCGACGCAGTCGGCGCCCGAGCACATCGCGATCATCGACGCGATCCTCGCGCGCGATGCGGATGCCGCGGAGCGCGTCACGCGCGTGCACCTCGAGGGCATCGTCGAGGTGCTGCGCGGCCTCGACTGAGCCGCACCGGACACCGGGCGCTCTTCTTCACGACGCGCGCGCGATCGGGAGATGCTTCGCGAGGCGAAGCGTGCCCTGGGAACGCGAGAGCGGGGCGGCCCCGAAGGACCGCCCCGCCCGAGTCGAGGCTCGACTCAGCGCATCACTCGAAGCTCTGCGCCGTTTCGTAACCGCGGCCGTTGTACTTCTGCACCAGCACGTCGGCGACGGCGGGCAGGCCGTCGGCTGTCGTGTTGATGGTCGAGCCCTCGAGCATGAACGGCGCGTTGAAGCCGTCGATGCTCAGCAGCGCCTCGAGGAACGCCTCTCGCGTCGGCTCCTCCATCTTCATGAAGGCCTGCTCGAGCACCGAGGCCGCGATCCAGCTCCACACGCAGTGCGGGAAGGCGGGGACGCCGTCCTGGTTCGTGTACTCGCCGAGCGCCTCCATGAACGCCTGGCCCTCTTCGCTCTCCTGGAACGCCGGGCTCGCCGCGGCACCCGAGAAGGCGACCGTGTAGATGCCCGGGAACGCGGCACCGCCGCCGGGCTCGAGGATCGCGGTCGGGCTGGAGGTGTTGGAGGGCAGGAACCAGCTGGGCAGCCAGCCGATCTGCTGCGCCTTCTGCAGCGACGAGATCACGAGCGGCGTGATCGACATCGCGTTGAAGAACACGTCTGCGCCGCTCGCGGCCAGTTCGGTGATCTGCGCGTCGACGCTCGTGTCGGTCGCTTCGTAGGTCAGCTCCTCGACGACCTCGATGTTGTCGGCTCCCTCGATGGCCGACTTGAAGCCCTCGACGTAGCCCTGGCCATAGTCGTCGTTCTGGTAGAGGATCGCGACCTTGTGCTCGTCGGCCGAGGAGGCGAGCAGGTTGCCGAACGCCTCACCCTCCTGCTGGTAGATCGGCACGAAGCCGAGCTGGAAGGGGCTCTCCGCGCGGTCACTGAAGATCGGGTCACCCGACATCACGAGCACCTGCGGGAACTCCTCGTCGATCGCCGCCTCGCGCCACGCGCGGTTGGTCGGCGTGCCGAGGCCGATGCCGGCGGCGAACACGTCGTCGGCCACCATCTGCTGGAAGTTCGCGAGCGCCTTCTGCGGGTCGTACGTGTCGTCGTACGAGGTGATCTCGATCGTGCGGGTCTTGCCGTCGCCGAACTCGATGCCGCCATCGGCGTTCTTGACGCCGAAGTAGGCGAGCGCGCCGTCGACGGTGCAGTTGCCGGGGCCGGCGGTCGGGCCCGTGAGGGGGCTCGAGATGCCGAACGTCAGCGACGTGTCGGTGATGCCGGGGCTGGCGGCCGCCTCGCCGCCGCCGTCGCCGTCACCGCCACCGCCGTCGCCGCCGCGTGCGCAGCCGGTGAGGGCCAGCGCGACGACCGACGCCATCGCGACGATGCCGACGACGCCCTTCTGAGTCTTGCGCATGTTCATGCCTGACCTTGCCTCTCTGTCTTCTCGGGTCCCTCCGGCGCCGCTTCCACAGGGGGAGCGGAGTCCGGAGTGGTCTTGGGGATCGCACCGGTGAAGGTGCCCTCGCGGTGCCGCCGGAAACGGCGGAAGACGCGGGGCAGGCTCACCAGGCCACCGGGCAGCACGAACAGCACCGCGAGCAGGATGATGCCCTGGATGATCGCGGTGAGGTTCGGGTCGATGGCGTTCGTCAGCTGCGGGACGAGCACGTAGTAGAACCCGCCGAGCAGCGATCCGACGATGCTCGCCGCGCCGCCGATGACCATGGCGGCGAGGAGGCTGATCGAGTGCCCGAAGTGGAGAGTCTCGGGCGAGGTGTACTGCACGGCGACCATGTAGAGGAAGCCCGCGACGCCGCCGAAGATCGACGCGATCGTGAAGGCGAGCACCTTGTAGCGGTACGGCGAGATGCCCATCGACGTCGCGACGGCCTCGTTCTCCTTGACGATCGCCATCGCGCGGCCGAACTTGCCGCGCACGAGGTTGCGTGCGAGGACGAACGCGATGACCGCGATGACCAGGACGATGTAGAACTGCCACTGGTCGTTGTCGAGGCCCGTCCAGTCGGGTGCGCTGGAGAACCGGGCGGATGTCCCCTGCGAGCCGCCCGTGAAGTCGACGAGGCGCTTCGCGAGGGGCACGCCGACGATGGGCAGCGCGATCGTGACCATCGCGATGGCGAGCCCGCCGAGTCGCGCGGCGGCCAGCGCCACGAGGAGGCCGGCGAGACCCGCGACGGCGAACGCGGCGATGAAGACGAGGACGATGTTCCAGTCGTTGTTGACACCCCACGCGGTGACGTACGCGCCGAGCCCGACGAAGAAGATCTGGCCAAGCGACACCTGGCCGGTGTACCCCATGATGATGTTCAGGCCGAGCACGGCGACGGCGTAGACGCCGACGCGCGTGAGCGTCTGGTTCCAGAACACCGGCAGCATGAGCGGCGCGAGCAGCAGGAGCACCGCCACGACGAGCAGGATGCCGAGGCGAACCCAGCGGTTGCGCAGGAGGTCGGACACAGCGGCCATCAGACTCGCACCACGACTTTCCGTCCGAACAGACCCTGCGGTCGCAGGATCAGGATCACGAAGATGAGGATGAAAGGCACCGCGATCTTCAGGTCGTAGCCGATGAACGGCACGTATACCGCGGCGAGGTTCTCGAGGACGCCGATGGCCCACGCGGCGACGACGGCGCCGATGGGGCTGTTGAGACCGCCGATGATGACCGCCGCCAGTGCGTACACGAGCGCGGTGTCCATCATCCCGGGGGTCAGAGTCAGCTGCGGCGCCACGAGCGAGCCGGCGATCGCGCCGAGCGCGGCCGCCAAGCCCCACCCGACCATGAGAAGACGGCCGACCGGGAGGCCCGACAGCGCCGAGGACCGCGGGTTGATCGAGACGGCGCGCAGTGCAAGGCCGAGCTTCGTGCCGAGGAACAGCGCCTGCAGCAGGAGCATGATCACGACGATCGAGAGGAAGGTGCCGAGCGAGCGGAGGCTGACGGTTGCGCCGAGGATGTTGATGCCCCCGAGCGGGAACAGCGACGGGAACTGGCGGTTGTTGTAGCCCCAGATGAACGCGCAGATCCCCGTCACGAGCGTCAGCAGGCCGATCGTGACGACGACCGCGGTGTCGGGGTCTCCGCCTTCGAACCGCCGGATGAGGAGGCGCTCGATGATGCCGCCGATCACGAACGAGATCCCCACCGCGATGAGGATCGCGACGATGAGCGGCACGTTCCACTGCACGAACACGTACGCGATGTACGCGGACAGCACAGCCAGGCCGCCCTGTGCGAAGTTGATGAGTCCGGTCGACTGGTTGACGAGCACGATCGCGAGCGCGAGAGCCGCGTAGATCGAGCCGGTCGACAGGCCGTCGACGACGAGCTGGATGAAGGTCCCCAACGTCAGCCTCCCAGGTAGGCACGACGGATCTCGTCCATGCCCTTGAGCTCGGCGGTGGTCCCCGTCAGCGCGTTGCGACCGGTCTCGAGGACGGTCGCCGAGTCGACGAGGGTGAAGGCGAGGTTCGCGTTCTGCTCGACGATGAGCATCGCGATGCCCGATTCGAGGCGAAGACGCCGGATGGCCTCGTACACCGCCTTCGCGGTGCTGGGGGCGAGGCCGAGCGAGGCCTCGTCGAGCAGCAGCAGCCGGGGTTTGGCCATGAACGCGCGGGCGATCGCGAGCATCTGCTGCTCGCCGCCCGACAGCGCGGCGCCGGCGGAGCGGATGCGGTTCTTCAGCTGCGGGAAGATCTCGAGGCAGTAGTCCATGTCGGCCGCGACCTGCTTGCGGTCCTTGCGCAGGTACGCGCCCACGCGCAGGTTCTCGCGCACGGTGAGGCCGCCGAGCGTTCCACGGCCCTCGGGGACGTGTGCGATGCCGAGCGCGGCGACGCGCTCGGGCGAGAATCCGCGGATGCTGCGGCCCTCGAACGTGATCGTGCCGCCCGTGCGCACCATGCCGCTGATCGCGCGCAGCGTCGTCGTCTTGCCGGCGCCGTTGGCTCCGAGGATCCCGACCGCGCCGCCGTCGGGCACGGTGAGCGAGATGCCCTCGAGCACCTGGACCCGGCCGTACGACGCGGTGACCCCCTTCAGCTCAAGCAGCGTCATCGGCCGCGTCCTTCCCGATGTAGGCCTCGATCACGCGGGGATCGGACTGCGCCTCGGCGGCCGTGCCCTCCATGAGCTTGCGGCCGTGGTCGAGCACGACGACGCGGTCGGTGAGGGCGGCGATGAGGCCCATGTGGTGCTCGACGATCACGATCGTGACGTCGTCCTCGGCGCGCAGGCGCTTGACAGTCTCGATGAGCTGCTCGACCTCGGAGTGGGGCAGACCCGCGGCCGGCTCGTCGAGCAGGAGGAGCTTCGGGCGCATGAGCAGCGCACGGCACAGCTCGATGCCCTTGTGCAGGCCGTGCGACAGCTCGTCGGCGTGCAGGTTCGCGGCCCACAGGAGCCCGTGGCGCTCGAGCAGCTCCAGGGCCTCGGCGCGCAGCTCCTTCTCGGTGCGGGTCATGCGGGGCAGCCGCAGAGACCACTCGACGGGACCGCCTGGCAGTCGCTTGTGCGCGCCAAGCATGACGTTCTCGAGCACGGTCTCGCGGAGCTGGAGCGCGGGGTGCTGGAACGTGCGAGCCAGGCCATGGCGGGCGAGGGTCGCCGGACGCGACCCGAGCACCTCGGTGTCGTCGATCCTGATCGAACCGGAGCTCGGCCGGTAATGCCCGCTGATGCAGTTGAAAAGCGAGGTCTTGCCGGCCCCGTTGGGCCCGACGAGCCCGAACACCAGCCCGGGCTCGACCTCGAAGCCGACGTCTTCCAGCACTTTGACTCCGCCGAAGTGCAGATTGACGTCGCGCAGGGTCAGACGTGCGGCCATCGCCTGCCTTCCTACTCGTCGCTCCGTTGTGCCGATGCGAGGAATCGAGACCAGGGTCTCATGGCACGTCGATGTGCTCCCCGCGACAATCGAAAAGTATGTTCTTCGCCCAGGATTGTCAACGATTTTGGATCGACTTCGGGCGACTGTCACCCAATCGTGACAGAGAACGATCGTTGCGCGGGTGGCGACGGATGCGGGCATCCGATTCTGTTCAACGGAAGTTGTTGGTGGGATCGGGGCGATGCGTGCCTAACCTGCTGGCGACATCGAAAGGAAGGTCGACGATGACTACCGAGTCACTCGCTCAGGCGATCGCCCGCGTCGGCAGCCCCGTGGAGCTGCTGCGGAACCAGGACTGGCCCGCGTTCACGTTCCCGGTCGCGCCCGAGTTCACGAACTGGCGCGACGAGCAGCGCGCGTGGAACACGACGGTCGCGCTCATGGACCAGTCGCACCACATGACCCAGCTGTTCCTGCACGGCGCGGACCTCATCGCGATGCTCTCGAGCATCTCGCCGAACACGTTCGCGACGTTCCGTCCGGGCGTCGCCAAGCAGCTCATCTCTGTCAACAAGGACGGGTACCTCATCGGGGACGGGATCCTGTTCTACAACTCCGAGGGCCCAGAGGGGCTCGTCCTCATCGGGCACCACCTGCTCATCGACTGGGTGCGGTTCAACGCCGAGAAAGCCGAGGCCGCCGGCAAGGACGTGCACCACCGCCTCGAGGCGAACTCGCACATGCGGCAGGGCCCGCCCACGTTCTACCGGTACGAGCTGCAGGGCCCGCACGCGAACGACGTGATGGAGAAGGTGTTCGGGGGCCCCGCGCCCGACATCAAGTTCTTCCATATCGGCGACGTCGAGATCGCCGGCCGCCCGGTCAGGGCGCTCCGCCACGGCATGGCGGGCCAGCCCGGATTCGAGTTCTACGGTCCGTGGGAGGACAACGAGGCCGTCCTCGCGGCGATCATGGAGGCCGATGCCGAGCACGGCATCCGTCGCGTGGGCGCGAAGGCGTACTCCGCGACCCCGCTCGAGTCCGGCTGGGTGCCGACGCCGTTCCCCGCGATCTTCGACGACGATTTCGCGGAGTACCGCGAGTGGCTGCCCGCCGCTCGGGCCGGTTCGATCGGCGGATCGCTGTACTCGACCGACATCCACGACTTCTACATGACCCCGTACGACCTGGGCCTGGGCAAGTCTGTGCGCTTCGACCACGACTTCCACGGTCGCGAGGCGCTCGAGAAGCACGCCGGGAACCAGCGCCGCCGCAAGGTCACGCTGCTGTGGAACTCGGAGGACGTGGCATCCGTCGTCCGCTCCCAGCTCGAGCCGGGCACGCCCGCGAAGTTCCTCGACTTCCCCAAGGCCCGCTACGGCCTGTACCAGATGGACGAAGTCCTGAAGGACGGAGAGCGCGTCGGCATCTCGACGGATGCCGGATACATCGCGTACGACCAGTTGTACATGTCGCTCGCGACGATCGACGTCGTCGTCCCCGATGGCGCCGAGGTCGAGGTGGTCTGGGGTGAGGACCCGATCTCGAAGAAGGCGGCCGTCGACACGAACCACCGGCAGGTCCGGATCCGCGCGACCGTCGCGCCGGCGCCCTACCACGAGTTCGCACGTACGGTGTACCGCGCGAAGGAGTACGCGACGGCCTGAGGCCATCGCCCGGCCCGGGGCGTGGGAGCACGCCCCGGGCCGCTCTCGCTTGATGGGAACAGTGCGCACACGCATCGATCTGTCGGCCTACCTTGAGTCGGCATGGATGACGATCACCCCCAGGTCGTCGACATGACTCGATGAGGAGCATCCATGCGAAAGATGAGGTATGCGGCCGCTGCCGTCGCGACGGCGGCCCTTGTCGCCTCGACGGCGACGACCGCGAGCGCTGCGACGGAGCCCGAGGAGAACGTGTTCCTGAAGCCCCACGTGCTGGACGCGTGGTACGAGTACGCCGCATCCGACACGTTCGCGGAGCTGCAGCAGCAGGGCAAGATGGCGACTCCGAACGTGTACCTGGCCGACGTGGCTCGGGGCACCGACACCACGGGGGCCGACCCCGCGGACTACTGGTACGTGCGCAACGGAGTGCCTGACGACGGCGTCACGCTCGCGCCGGAGGCGATCCTGTACGCGAACCTCGAGAGGCTCAAGGCCGCGGGCAAGATCGATAACTTCAACTTCACGCTCGTGATGAACCTGCCTCACTCGGAGAACGTGAGCACCGCCGAGGCGTACGAGTGGATGGACGGCATCCTCGCCGAGGCCGGGTCGTCCGACCCCGCCGACGTCCAGCCCGCCACGGGCTGGTGGGACGTCACCACCTACCAGGGCGGCACGTTCGTCGAGACCGCGAACGGCGGTGTGACGTCGTCGTCCGACACCGGCATGCGCGAGATCACGGTCACGCTCGACGGTCAGCCGTTCGGCGTGACGCACTACTGGGGCTGGTACTCGGCGACGCCGAACAGCCCGAAGCAGAAGATCAGCATCTACGTGCCCGAGAACGTGCGCGATGACAGCCCCACGTTCTTCCGCACGAACAACGGCGGCTGGGCGTCGAACAACTTCGCGGCCACGATCGTGAACGGCGGCTCGTACAACACGGGCAACCTCGCCTTCAACACCGTGATGGGCGGCGGCAACAACAACCCCGCGGTGCTCGGCGAGATCCTCGACCGCGGCATGATCCTCGTCTCGTACGGCGCGCGGAGCATGAACGACGCTCCGGTGAACGGCGAGTACCAGGGTCACTCGCCCGCGACGATGACCGACACCAAGGCCGCGATCCGCTTCCTCAAGTACAACCAGGTCTACGGCGGCCTGCCGGGCGACCCGGAGCGCGTCATCATCCACGGCATGAGCGGCGGCGGCGGTCTCACGACCGCGGTCGCATCGAGCGGCAACAGCTCGGACTACTTCGACTCGCTCGCCGAGATCGGCGCGCTCGGCCTCAGCGTGAACGGCGGCGGCTACGCGGATGACCCGGCGGTGGGCGACGACGTGTTCGCGACGTTCTCGAGCGCCCCGATCATCGACTCGTTCCGAGCCGACCACCTGGCCGAGTGGATGTACAACGAGACGCGCCAGAAGATCCGCGACGGCGTCTACGCGAACGAGACGGGCATCACGAGCGGCCGCAACAACCCGACCGCGCTCGCCGAGTGGCAGTTCCTGAGCGCCGCGGTCCTCGCGCAGAAGGGCGACGACTACACGTACGAGCTCGGGCTCACGCCGGCGTCGGTCAAGCGCACGCTGCTCGACATGATGGAGACCTCGCTCGAGCTCACGCTCAACGAGAACAAGTCCTACCGCCCCGCGCTCGTCGACGTCTCGACGGTCACCACGGCGGTCGAGGCGGAGGCCGCGCTCGACGTGTTCCTGCGCCAGCAGGACTCGAACCGCGCCGCGAACTGGGCGGGCCTTCCGCTCGACTGGTACACGGTAACGGGCACGCAGGGCGCATTCGAGGTGACGATCTCGGACTCCGACTGGGACGGGCTCACCGAGTACCTGTACTGGGTGTCGCAGTGGACGAAGGGCACACCGATCTCGACCGCGCAGGGACTGCCGGCCGGTCTCGGCAAGGGCGGCCCGTTCGCGGGCGGTGAGGGGTTCCTCTTCGGCACGAGCGACGCCTCGTACACGCACCTCAACCAGGTGTCGTGGGCGATGGACCCGACGAACTGGCACCTCTTCGGCGTCGAGGCCAGCACGAACCCCGTCACCGCTCAGCGCCAGGCCGAGAACCGCGCCATCGCAGTGACGCTGTTCGACGTGCTGCCCGGACCGAGCTACGAGGTGGTCCGCCGGCACATCGACATCGCGGAGCGCGACGGCGACCTCACGGGCAAGGCCCTCAGCGAGGTGCTCAAGCACGTCGACAAGGCCGAGCAGCTCGACGGCAAGGCGTCGTCGAGCGCTGTGAAGACGCAGCTGGACAACGCGATCCGCAAGTCGGGTCTGCCCAGCGACGCCAACGTCGTCAAGGCGATCCAGGCGCTCGCAGACGCGAGCTGATCCGCAGCCGGATGCGGCGGGGACCGGCTTCGACCGGCCCCCGCCCCTCTCGCACAGCGGTCGCCCCGGGTTCCGTTCATCGGAACCCGGGGTACGATCGCGCCGGGAGGTCGCGATGGCGCGCGGATCGGCGGGCGAGTCGGTGCTGCACAAGCACCTGCGCGTGCTCGACGCGTTCGACGCGCTGCATCCGTTCCGCACGCTGACAGAGATCGCGGATGCGGCGGGCCTCGCGATCTCGACCGCGCACCGCCTCGTGCGCGAGCTCGAACGCGAGGGACTGCTCGAACGAGCGCCCGATCGGACGTACCGCCTCGGGGTGCGCCTGTGGGAGTACGCGTCGCGCACGCCGGGCGCGCTCGGGCTGCGCGAGCTCGCCCGCCCGTGGCTCGGCGCGGTGCACTCCCGCGTGCGCCAGCACGCGCAGCTCGGGGTTCTGAGCGGGCGGGATGTGCTGTTCATCGAGCGGATGTCGACGCGCGACGCCGTCGTCAACGCGACGCTCATCGGCGGGAGAATCCCGCTGCCCGTCTCGAGCAGCGGCCTCGTGCTGCTCGCGCACGCGGATCCCGCGCTCGTCGACGAGGTGGTCTCCGCGGGATGGCCCCGCCACACGGCGCACACGATCCGAGACGGCCGTGAGCTGCGCGAGAGACTGCGCCACGTGCGCGCCGACGGCTTCGCCGTCGCGTCGGGGCACATCTACGAGGAGTCGCGGGGGATCGCGGTGCCGGTCATGGGGCCCCACGGTGTCGTGTACGCGGCGATGGGCGTCGTGGTCGCGAACGACGACGCACCGATCCAGCCGATCGTGGAGCTGCTGGCCACGGCGGCGGCGGGAATCACGCGCGATCTCGAGCGGGCATACCTTCCCGACGGGGGTCCGACGGAGGGGCGCATCCGTCCTCTCGTCAGCACGTCGCTGCGCTCGCTCGAGTACGTGCTCGAGCACGGCGTCGACGGATCCGGCGCCCCGCGGGGCGGCTAGGGTGAGCTTCGGCATGACGACGATCGCGATCCTGGGCCTCGGCGAGGCCGGACGACTGTACGCGACGGGGCTGCGCGACGCGGGTGCGGTGATCCGCGGGTACGACCCATCGCTCGACCTCGCCGGCGCGGGGGTCGCTCAGGTGGCATCCGTCGCCGAGGCCGTCGACGGCGCCGACGTCGTGCTGAGCCTCGTCGGCGCTCCGGCCGCCGAGGAGGTCGCGCGCGACGCGCTCGTGACGGCCGGCGCCCAGACCGTGTTCGCCGACCTCAACACGGCGGCACCCGACGTGAAGCGTCGCATCGCGGCGATCGCCGGCAAGCGGCGCGTGCCGATGGCGGATGTCGCGGTGCTCGCGCCCGTGCCGCGAGCAGGCCACCGAACCCGCCTCCTCGCGAGCGGCGACGGTGCACGGCGCTTCGCGGAGCGCGTGACGCCCCTGGGGGTCCCGGTCGAGGTGGTGGCGGGAGAGGCGGGGGAGGCGGCGCGACTGAAGCTGCTGCGGACGGTCTTCATGAAGGGGCTCGCGACGCTCATCCTCGAGAGCGTCGGCGCCGCGCGCGCGGCCGGAGCCGAGGACTGGATGCGCGACCAGCTCGCGCACGAGCTCGGCCCAGGCGGACGCGACCTCGTCGAGCGGCTCATCGACGGCACCTACCGCCACGCCGTGCGGCGCGAGATCGAGGTGCGCGACGCCCTCGAAGAGCTCGCGGCGCTCGCCGTGCCCGACGACATGACCCGCGCGACGCTCGCATGGTTCGAGCGCATCGTCGCCGAGGGCGGCAGCGCCGACTCCTGAGAGGCGCTCAATGCGTCCTCGGCCGAGATGACGCTTGTCGGCCACACCCGGCGCGAGTGCCGGCGCGGTGCATCGCGTTGCGGGACCGGCGGAGACAGTCTGCGAAAAGATGGCGCTCGCCGTCGCGCTCGTCCGGATCCCGACGCTCGCGGCCGGTCGTCGGAGCCGGCGTCGGGGAACCCGGCATCACTATGCCAGGACAGCGTCGAGGAACTGCTTCGTTCGCGAGTTCCGCGGGTTGCGAAGGAGCTCACGAGCGTCACCGCGTTCGACGACCTGCCCGTCGGCCATGAAGACGACGTGGTCGCCGACTTCGCGGGCGAAGCCGATCTCGTGGGTCACGACCATCATCGTCATGCCGGAGTCGGCGAGCCCGCGCATCACGTCCAGGACCTCTCCGACGAGTTCGGGATCGAGCGCGGAGGTCGGCTCGTCGAACAGCATGAGCTTCGGCTGCATGGCGAGTGCACGCGCGATGGCGACGCGCTGCTGCTGGCCGCCGGACAGCTGGACGGGGTAGTGATCGCAGTGCTCCATGAGGCCGACACGCTCGAGCAGCTCGACCGCGCGACGCCGCGCGACGTCCTTCGGCTCGCCGGCCACGCGCATCGGCGCCTCGATGATGTTCTCGATCGCGGTCTTGTTCTGGAACAGGTTGAACCGCTGGAACACCATTCCGATCGGCCTGCGCTGACGCGCCACCTCGGCCGGACGCAGGTCGTACAGCTTCCCGTCCCGCTCCCGATACCCCATCAGAACACCGTCGACGTAGACCCGGCCCGCATCGGGGGCCTCCAGCCGATTCACGCATCGGAGCAGGGTGGACTTCCCTGAACCCGACGGCCCGATGATGCACGTGACCTCGCCCGCATTCACCTGCAGATCGATGCCGCGCAGGACATGGTTCTTCCCGTACAGCTTGTGCAGACCCGTGATGTCCACCATCGGCCGGGCTGCCCCCGCGACCGGTGCGTTCGCGCTCATCGTTCGTGACCCCTCGCCGCGCGCTTCTCGAGGAACCGCTGCCCGACCATCAGCACCGAGACGATCACGAGATACCAGAACGTGCCCACGAACAGCGCCTCCATCACCCGGTACGTCGTCGCGCCGATGCCTGTCACGACCGTCATCAGATCCTGCCCGGCGATGACGGTGACCAGCGAGCTGGACTTGAACAGGGTGATGAGCTGGTTGCCCGTCGGGGGCAGGATGATCCGCATCGCCTGAGGGAGCACGATGCGGCGCATCGTCTGCCCGCCGCCCATGCCGAGGGCCGAGGCGGCCTCGCGCTGGCCCGCATCGACTCCGATGATCCCGCCGCGGACCACCTCCGCCATATAGGCCGCCTCGTGCAGACCCAGTGCGATGCACGATGCGGCGAACGTCGTCAGCACAGCGTTCGTGTTCACCGAGACGAACATCACGTCCGTGAACGGGATGCCGATGCCCAGGCGGGGGAACAGCAGCGCGAAGTTGCCCCACACCAGGATCTGGACCAGGAGCGGAACGCCGCGGAAGAACCACACATAGGAGGCGCTCAGCGCCTGCAGCACGCGATTCGACGACAGCCTCGCGACCGCGAGAAGGATGCCGAGCACGATGCCGCCGACCATGCTGACCACCGTGAGCTCGATGGTGACGAGAAGGCCGTGCAGCACGTCGGCCGCGGTCAGGTTCTCCCAGAAGACGCTCCAATCGAGCCTCTCGTTGCGGGCGAGGGCGACGATGAACGCGATCACCAGGAGGATCAGGATCGTCGCGACGATCAGCTGCCCCCAGTGCCGGATCGGCACGGACTTCAGCGGCACGAAGGCCGGCTCGCCGGGACCGGCACCCAGCCGGTTCGCTTCGTCGCGAGTCGCGAGGTCTGTCATCGGCGCCTACTCCAGCACACCCGAAGTGCGTCCGTTGACCACGAGCAGATCCACGTCGAGGATGTCGGCGTCGGCGCCGTGCTCGGTCATGATCCGCTGGTAGTCGCCGCTCTCGGCGAGTTGCAGCAATGCCGCGTTGATCGACTCGGCCAGGCCGTCCTGCAGATTCGAGGCGCCGACGGCGAGGTATCCGGCCGGGCTCGTCCAGTCGATGATGTCGAAGGCGTTTCCGTCCTCGATGAGTCCCGCCTGGTAGTTCATCGGCGTGTACGTCAGCATCACCGAGTCCAGAACCCCCGCCTGCGCCTGCGTGTAGGCATCGTTCTGCGTCGCGTACAGCTTCAGCGTGAGCTCGGGCTCGCCTTCGTCCTGGCACTTCTTCTGCTGCTCCACCAGCGTGGCTTCCTGCACCGTGCCCTTGGTCGTCCCGGCGACGGTGCCGCACAGGTCGTCGAGGTCCTCGATTCCCTTCGGGTTGCCCTTCTGGACGATGATCCCCATGCTGGCCCGTGCGTACGACGCCATGTCGATGACCTGTTCGCGGTCCGCGTTGTCGAACATCGAGGTCCAGACCGCCTGGATCCGCTCGGACTGGAGCGCGGGAATGAGTCCGGGGAACGGCATCTCGACGTACTCGAAGTCGACGCCCATCACGGTGCCGACCGCATCGGCCAGATCGGGGATCAGGCCGACGTACTCGCCGTCGACCTTGTCCATGTACGGCGGGTCGCCGATGGTGACGCCGAGCTGGATGGTGCCGGCCGACCGTATGTCGGCGGGGAGCAGATCGTGGATCTCCTGGTTGAACTCGACGCCGGCGGAGTCGCCTCCCGCAGGTGCCGAAGGAGCGGCCGAGGGTGATCCACCGCCGGTGCTCGCGCAGCCCGCCAGGGAGAGGGCGGCGGTCGCACCGACAGCCAGCGTGAAAAGCAGGGTTCGTGCCGTACGTGTCGACATTGTCTCCATCGGAATCTCCATCGATGCCTCTGTTCGCTCCGGCGGGCGGCCGGCTCGATCGGGCAGCCGATCGCCGTTGCACCCCTCGTGTCCGATGGCCGGAGAACGGGCCGTCCGTCGGGTGAGGGTTACCGGGCGTTTATCAGGTTGCCTGATAATTCGTCACAATATGCCGCACCGCCGAGTCGTGTCAAGACACGCTTTCCCGGAGAGTCCGTCGAGTGTTGACGGTCCATTCATATTCAGGCACACTGAAACTCGACCGACGTGGAGTGCGCAGCGACGCTCACCGACCGGCGACGGGACGACGAGCCCTCGCCCCCGCGAGACAGGACGACGAATGTCAATCTCCGACGCAGACATCCAGCAGCTCTTGGACGAGCGCGCCATCGAGAAGTGCGTGATGCGCTACGCCCGGGGCATCGACCGGCACGACTCAGCGCTGATCGAGAGCGCGTTCCACGAGGACGGCATCGACCACCACGGCGGTGCGGCTCGCCGGCCCTCGGAGCTCTCCGCGTGGGGCAACGACCTGCATGCGACGCACACCCGAGGACACCAGCACTTCATCTGCAACACGACCGTCGAGATCGACGGAGACGTGGCCCACTCGGAGTCGTACGTGCTGTTCGTCCTCTGGCGACGGACGGAGCCGATCGTCGACATCAGCGGAGGGCGCTACGTCGATCGGCTCGAGCGCCGCGGCGGCCGCTGGGGCATCGTCGAACGCGTGGTGACGGTCGACTGGACAGCGGAGGCGAAGGAGGGCGCCGACGCCAAGGGGACGCTGGCGACCTACGCGCGAGGCGAATGGGACGCGCGAGACGTCTCGTATCGACGCCCGCTCGCCTGGGGGCCGCAGGACGTGGCCGACTTCTCGTTCGGCACTCGACTCTCGCGCCCGCGGTGAGCACTTCCGCGGGCGGGGCCGAGACACTGTTCTCGGCGTTCACGATTCGCGGGCTGACCATCCCCAATCGCATCGTGATGTCGCCGATGTGCATGTACACGAGCGGAGGCGACGGGCGTCCGACGGACTGGCACGTGGTGCACCTCGGGAGCCGTGCCGCAGGCGGCACGGGTCTCGTGTTCACCGAGGCGACGGCGGTGTCCGCCGATGGACGCATCACGCCGGGGGATCTCGGCATCTGGTCGGACGAGCACGTCGACGGGCACCGGCGGCTGACCGCCGCGGTCGCCGCCCACGGCGCCGTCCCCGGCATCCAGATCGCGCACGCGGGTCGAAAGGGCGGGAGGACGCGGCCGTGGGAAGGCAATCGACCTCTGCCGCGCGAGGCGTGGGGGCAGGTGCTCGCGCCGTCGGCGGAGCCGTTCAAGCCCGACTGGCACCTGCCCACGGCCATGACGACATCGGATATCGAAGGGATCGTCTCCGACTTCAGCGTGGCCGCGCGGCGTGCTCACGAGGCCGGATATCGCGTGCTCGAGGGGCACTTCGCACATGGGTACCTCATGCACCAGTTCCTCTCTCCTCTGGCCAATCGCCGGACGGATCGGTACGGCGGGTCACTCGAGAATCGCGCCCGGCTTCCCCTCGCCGTCGCGAGAGCGATGAGGCAGGCGTGGCCCGACGACCTGCCCCTGTTCATCAGGCTTTCGATGATCGACTGGCTGCCGGGGGGCATCAGCCTCGATGAGACCGTCCAGGTCGCTTCCTGGATGCGAGACGAGGGCGTCGATCTCATCGACGGCACGAGCTCCGGCATCCTCCCGGGCGAGGCCATCCCGGAGGAGCCCCTGTACCACCTCGGCATGGCCGGAGAGGTTCGCCGTCGCGCGCGGATCGCCACGAGCGCCGTCGGGCGGGTCAGAACGACGTCCGAGGCGTGCGAGGCCCTTCGATCCGGAAACGCGGACCTCGTCTTCATCGGTCGGGCGATTCTCCAGGACGCCTACTGGGCACGCCGAGCCGAGCGAGAGCTCGGAGCCGAGAATCTGGTCGGCGTGCCCGTGCAGTACCGACGGGCCACGCAGCACCTCCTCTGAGAGATCGACTCCCGCGAGGGAGGCTCGCCCCGGGCCGCCGGACTCAGCGGGTGAAGGCGCTCCGGCCCGTCAGCGCCCGGCCGACGATGAGGGTGTTCATCTCGCGCGTGCCCTCGAACGTGTACATCGCCTCGGCATCCGCGAAGAAGCGCACCGCGTCGCCCGTGAGCAGGATGCCGTTGCCGCCCATCGTCTCGCGCGCGAGCGCGACGGTCTCGCGCAGCCGGTCGGCCGCGATGAGCTTGACGAGGCTCGGAGAGACATCGTCGGCGATCGGATGCTCCGCCGTGCGCACCGCGAGGGCGAGCGTCTGCGCGATGTTCGCGACCATCTGCACGAGCTTCTGCTGGATGAGCTGGAACCCCGCGATCGGGCGCCCGAACTGCTCGCGCCGCTGCGCGTAGTCGATCGCCGCCGCATACGCGCCGAGCTGCATGCCCGCCGCGCTCCACGCGATGTCGGCGCGCAGCTTGCGGAATGCCCGGTTGATGTCGGCGAAGCCCTCGATGCGCGGCAGGCGACGCTCTTCGGGCACGACGACGTCCTGGAGCGCGATGTCGGCGTTGTGCACCATGCGCGCGGCGGCCTTGTGCGCGATCACACTCCGCGTCACGCCGGGGGAGTCGGACGGCACCACGAACGCGAGCACGCGCTCGCCGCCCTCCTCGCGCGCGATGATGCACAGGTTGTCGGAGATGGTCGCGTTGCCGATCCAGCGCTTCGCCCCGTTGAGGATCCAGCGGTCGCCGTCGCGGCGCGCCGTGGTCGCCATGCCTCCGGCGACGTCGGATCCGTGGTCGGGCTCGTTCAGGGCGAAGCATCCGGTGAAGGTGAAATCGAGGATGCCCGGGTCCCACGCCGCGATCTGCTCGGGACTGCCGCCCGCGTGCACGAGCGTGCGGAACATGCCCACCTGGCCGCCGTACGTGATCGACATCGCGAGGTCGAGCCGGCACAGCTCGAGCGTCACGAACCCGCGGTACAGCGGCCTGAGCGATCCGTCGGCCTGCAGCACGGACGGGTCGTCGAGCAGATGCAGGCCCGCGAGGGGCTTGCGGAAGTCCGCGAGCGACTCGCCGCGCTCCCACCGCTCGACGAGCACCGGCCGCACGTTCTCGTCGAGGTATGCGCGCAGCTGCGAGAGCTTCGCCCGCTCCGCATCCGTCAGATCGTTCGCGAAGCCGAGGACGTCGCCCGGGTAGTCGAGTCCGGTCATGCCGTGCTCCCTCCGTCGAGTCCGAGCAGCTTCACAGCATTGTCCTTGAGCACGAGGCGCTCCACATCCTCGGGCAGCTCGAGCGCCGCGAAGTCGCGCAGCCAGCGGTCCGGCGTGATCGCGGGGAAGTCCGACCCGAACAGCATCTTGTGCTTCAGGTACGTCCGCGTCGCGCGCACGAGGGCGGGGCTGAAGTACTTCGGCGACCACCCCGACAGGTCGATCCACACGTTCGCCTTGTGGGTCGCGATCGAGATCGCCTCGTCCTGCCACGGCACGCTCGGGTGGGCGAGGATGATGCGAAGACCCGGATGCCGCGCAGCCACGTCGTCCAGCAGCATCGGGTTCGACAGCCCGAGTCGCAGGCCGAGCCCGCCCGGCACGCCGGCGCCGACGCCGGTCTGCCCCGTGTGCACGACGATCGGCAGGTCGAGCTCCTCGATCGCCGAGAACAGCGGGATGAACTCCGGCGCCGACGGGTCGAAGCCCTGCACCGTGGGGTGGAACTTGAAGCCCTTCACGCCGAGCTCGCCCGCCTGGCGTCGCAGCTCGTCGATCGCGGCCTCGCCCTGGAGCGGGTCGACCGAGCCGAACGCGATGAGCGTGTCGGCGTTGCGCGCGGCGCCTGCCGCGATGTCGTCGATGCTGTTCGGGCGGTGGCCGGAGTTCGTCGTCGCGTCGACCGTGAACACGACCGCCATGAGCTCGCGCTCGCGGTAGTACT
Source organism: Microbacterium immunditiarum (assembly GCF_013409785.1). Taxonomy (NCBI): domain Bacteria; kingdom Bacillati; phylum Actinomycetota; class Actinomycetes; order Micrococcales; family Microbacteriaceae; genus Microbacterium; species Microbacterium immunditiarum. The sequence goes on along the minus strand of NZ_JACCBV010000001.1, from coordinate 3,377,508 downwards.
CGGCGGTCTGGTCGATCGTGCGCGGCGGCTCGCCGCTGCCGAAGTACCGGTCCATCGCGTCGCGCTGCTCCTGCGACGCGCCGAAGTGGCCGCTGTCGTCGACCTGGATGTGGACGTGCGTGTCGATCGCACGGATGCCGTCGAGGGTCATGCGGTGCCTCCCGATGCGTTCGCGGCGAGGATCTCGTCGCGCAGCCTGCCGATGTCGACCTTCCCGGTCGGCGAGCGGTCCATCGACGAGCGGAACACGATGCGCCGCGGCTTCTTGTAGCCGGCGAGCTGACCGTCCACGTGCGCGATCAGCTCGTCCGGCGTGACGTCCGCCGCGCGTTCGACGACAGCGGTCACGACCTCGCCGAAGCGCGGGTCGGGGGTGCCGAGCACGACGGCGTCGGCGACGGCCGGATGCGACAGCAGGGCCTCCTCGACCTCGAGCGGGTACACCTTCTCGCCGCCCGTGTTGATCACACCGCTGCCGCGGCCGAGGAACTCGATGTGCCGGTCGTCCTCCACGCGCACCCAGTCGCCGGGGATGACGTGGCGCACACCGTCGATGACGGGGAACGTGGCATCCGTCTTCTCCTGGTCGCCGTAGTAGCCGAGGGGGAGCGCGCCGCGCTGGGCGAGTACTCCGAGCGCGCCGGGGCGGTCCTGGATCTCGTTGCGCTGCTCGTCGAGGACGACCGCGGTGGGGAACAGCTTCGGACGCCCGGGCAGGTCGTGCTCGCCGGTCGTGGTCGTGACGGCGAACCCGCCGCCCTCGGTCGAGGCGAGCAGGTCGTGGATCGACAGGGCTCCGAGCCGGTGGAGTCCGCGCTTGGTCTCGGGGCTGAAGCGCATGCCCGAGCTCATGATCGACGTCACCGTCGGGAGTCCGAGGCGCAAGCGCTCGGCCGCATCGACGAGGGGGACTGCGATGGCGTCGCCGGCGACGATGATGCGCGTCGCGCGCGCGTCGTTCGCGAACCGCAGCGCCGCGTCGGCGTCGAGGCGCGCCGACGAGGTCACGAGCACCGTGCCGCCGAGCGTCAGGGTGTTCATCGACGTGGTCAGCGCCGTGCCGTGCATGAACGGCGCGAGCGGCAGGTTGACCATGTGCGGCGTCGCGGGATCGCTCGCGATCTGGGCCGCGTCGCTCGTCGTCTGAGGCCACTCGAGCCCGCTGAGCGAGTAGGTCGCGAACATCTGGACCTCGAACATGTCCTGTTCGTCCCACCGCACGGCCTTCGGCCGCCCGGTGGTGCCGCCGGTGTAGATCCACAGCTCGGTGCCGTCGATCGCCGCGGGCGGCAGCGGCGCGTCGCCTGCGACCGCGTCCTTCCACGCGATGCCGGGAGCCTCGGCTGTGGCGTCGTCTCGGACCGAGATGAGGAGCACGTCGTGGCCGGCGCGTTCCTCGGCATCGACGACGACCGCCGTGAGCGACGTCGGGTACACGAGTGCGGCGGCACCGGAGTCGTCGAGCAGCGCAGCGACCTCTCCCGCCCGCAGACGGAAGTTCAGCGGCACGGGCGTGAACCCGGCGGCGAGGCACGCGAACTGCGTGAGGAGGAACTCGGGGCGGTTGTAGAGCAGCATCGCCACGCGGTCGCCGGCTCGCACGCCGTGCGCCGAGAGCGTCGCGGCGAGCGAGCCCGCCTCGCGGGCGAATCGCTCGTAGGTCCACTCCTCGCCGTCGATCGCGAGGATCGCGGTCCGGTCGGGCAGGGCGCGCGCGATCGCCTGCCAGATGTCGGCGTAGTGCGCGCGCATGTCAGCCCTTCCGAGGTCCGGAGCGCTGCGCGTCGGCGGCGAGCTCGGCGCGCCAGGCCTCGTCGATCTGCGCGGGCGACCAGCCGCCGTCCTGGTTCATCGTACGCAGCACGTCGGGGTGCGCGTAGAGCGTCAGGCGGTCGCCGCCGATGCCGAGGGCCTGGCCGGTGACGCCGGCCGAGGCATCCGAGGCCAGCCACACGATGAGCGACGCGACGTCCTCCGGCGTGCCGAGTGCGTGGTCGCGGCGGTACTCGGTCGGGATGCCCTTGCCCGCGACGTAGTCCTCGTACACCTCGGTGTACGCGGGGATCGTCGCGGTCATGGGGGACAGGGCCGTCGGGATGACGGTGTTCGCGGTGATGCCCGCGCGCGCGAGCTCGAGCGACCACGTGCGCGCCATCGCGACGAGGCCCGCCTTCGCGGTGGCGTAGTTCGTCTGGCCGAAGCTGCCGAACTGTCCGGCGGGGGATCCGATGAGGATGATGCGCCCGGGGATCTCGTTCTCGCGCATGTAGGTCGCGGCGGCGCGGCCGGTCGTGAACGAGCCTCGCAGGTGCGTCTCGATGACGATGTCGAAGTCGTCGTCGCCCATCTTCCAGAGAACGCGGTCGCGCAGCACGCCGGCGTTCGCGACGAGGATGTCGAGGCGGCCGAACGTCTCGACCGCAGCGGACACGAGCGCGTCGGCCGTCTCGGTCGGGCCCACGGGGGCGACGACGGCAGTGGCGCGGCCGCCCGCCGCCTCGATGTCGGCGACGGTCTGCGACGCGGTCTGGGCATCGACGTCGTTGACGACGACGGCGGCTCCCGCGTCGGCGAGGGCGAGCGCGTAGGCGCGGCCGAGGCTGCGGCCGGCGCCGGTGACGATGGCGACTTTGCCGTCGAGGCGGATGCCGTCGGGAGCGCTCATCGGTAATACCTCAGCACGAGCTCGGCCACGCACGCAGGCTTCTCGACGCCTTCGATCTCGAACGTGACGGGGACCTCGATCTGCCAGCCGCCGCCGACGTCGGTGACGCTCGCGACGCGACCGTGGACGCGGACGTTGGACCCGGACGGCACGGGCGCGGGGAAGCGCACCTTGTTGATGCCGTAGTTGATGCCCATGCTCGCGCCCGTGATCTGGAAGATCTGGCGCATGTGGCGCACGACGAGGCTCAGCGTGAGCAGTCCGTGCGCGATGCGCGTGCCGAAGGGCGTGGACGCGGCGAACTCCTCATCGATGTGGATCGGATTGTCGTCACCGGACAGCTGGGCGTAGAGGTTCACCTCCTCCTGCGTGATCGGCCGCCAGCCGGAGGGACCGAATGTCCGCCCTTCCAGCTCGGGCAGCTCATCGACGGTCGCGGACACGACGTTCTGGGCCATCACACCTCACTCGCTGCTTTGCGTCGCGCGGCATGGCGCGCCGCGCTCGGGGAGCGTCTCCGCTCGAATGTCAGGCTACCTGAAATACGCGGTGGATGCCAACGCACCTTCCGCAGGATGGAACCGGCCGCCCGAGTCGGTGATCCGGGCGGCCGGAGCCTGTCGAGGACGACCCGTCAGAACCGGATGCCGCCACGGATGTTGCGTCCCTCGACCATGTCGAGGTAGCCCTGGTTGATCTCGTCGAGCGTGTACATCTTCGTGATGAGCTCGTCGAGCTTGAGCTGTCCCGCCTGGTACATCTGCAGCTGCCGGGGGACGTCGGCGCGCGGGTTCGCGTGGCCGTAGATCGTCCCTTGGATGCGCTTCTGGTAGCGCGTGAGCTCGAGCGGGCTGATCGGGATGCTCGTCTCGCGGTCGGGCGCGATGCCCGTGATGACCGCGACGCCCCCCTTGCGGATGGCGGACACGGCCTGCGCGACGTGCTCGCCCTCGACGACGCCCACCGCGACGATGGCGCGGTCGGCGCCCTGCCAGTTCGTGATGGACCGCGCGAAGTCGGCCGCCTCGTCCATGGTCGCGAACGCGTGGGTCGCTCCGAGGCGGAGCGCCGACTCGCGCTTGAACTCGACCGGGTCGACCGCGATGACCGCGACCGCGCCCGCGTGGTGCGCGCCCTGCACGGCGTTGATTCCGATGCCGCCGATCCCCATCACGATGACGACGTCGCCGGGCTGGGTCTCGGCGGCGTAGACGGCGCTGCCCCAGCCGGTGCCGACACCGCATCCGAGCAGCCAAAACTTGTCGAGGTCGGCGTCGCTCGGCAGCTTGATCGCCGAGTCGACCGACACGAGCGTGTACTCCGAGAACGAGCCGACCTGGCACATCTGCCCGACCTCGGTGCCGTCGGGGAGGGCGAAGCGGTAGCTCTCCTCGTCGTCGAAGCGGTGCCCGGCGAGCAGGTACCGGCCGCGGTCGCACAGGTTCGTCATGCCGGTCGTGCACCACCGGCACTTGCCGCAGCTCGGGATCCACGTGAAGACGACGGCGTCGCCGACCTCCCACCCGGGGGTGTTCGGGCCGACCGACTCGACGATGCCGGTTCCCTCGTGCCCGCACACCATCGGCAGGTGGCCCGCGACGCTGTCGCCGGTCATCATGTGGTAGTCCGAGTGGCACATTCCCGCGGCGACCATCCGCACTCGGATCTCGTTCTGGCGCGGGTCGCCGACCTCGACTTCGGCGATCTCGAACTCTCCCGGGGCTTCGCGGACGATCGCGGCGCGGGACGTGATGGGCATTGCTCCTCCTTCGGACCAAGCGACTGAGCGACAGCGCTCAGTATCAGGCTACCTGTAACTCAATGCGGTGATGTCGAGGCGGATGCCCCGCTCCTCGCTCAGCGGAAGATCGACGTGCTCTCGCGGTAGTTCTCGACCGCTTCGGGGCCGAACTCGCGGCCGAGCCCGGACGCCTTGACGCCGCCGAACGGCGAGCCGAGGTCGGGGCGGTAGCCATTGATGCCGATCGAGCCGGTCTGCACGCGGCGGGCGACCGTCTGTGCGGCATCCGCGTCTGCGCTGAAGACCGCGCCGCCGAGGCCGTAGGTCGTCGCATTCGCGATGCGCACGGCGTCGTCGACATCCGTGTACCGGTGCACGCTGATCGCGGGTCCGAAGATCTCGTTCTGCGCGATGTCGCTGTCGACGGCGGCGTCGACGATCACGCGCGGCGCGAAGAAGTAACCCTCCGAGGGAGTCGGCGTGTCGCCCGCGAGGATCGTGGCGCCCTCGGCCTGCGCGCGGTCGAGCATGCCCGTGACTCGCGCGTGCGCGGTCGCGGAGACGAGCGGCCCGACCTCGGTCGTGTCGTCCTTCGGGTCTCCGACCCGCAGGTCGCGCGCGAGGGCGACGAGTGCGTCGACGACCTCGTCGTAGCGGTGCGCGGGGGCGAGAATGCGGCTCAGCGCGACGCAGTTCTGGCCCGTGTTGCCGAAGGACGCGTAGCGCAGGCTCGCCATGACATCGTCGAGGTCGGCATCGTCGAGGAGGATGCCCGCGGACTTGCCGCCGAGCTCGAGCGTGGCGGGGATCAGGCGCTGCCCCGCGACCGACGCGATGTGACGGCCCGCGGCGGTCGAGCCGGTGAAGGCGACCTTGTCGACCCCGGGGTGCGCGACGAGCGCCTGACCGGTCTCGCGGCCGCCCGTGACGATGTTGATGACGCCGGGAGGAAGGCCGATCGCGCGGCTCGCCTCGGCGAGGGTGAAGATGTCGAGCGGGGACTCGGCGGCCGGCTTGATGACGACCGTGCAGCCGGCCGCGAGGGCGGGGCCGAGCTTGAGCGTCGTCGAGGACTGCGGGTGGTTCCACGGCACGATGAGGGCAGCGACGCCGAGCGGGCGGCGCAGGTGGAGCGAGCTGCCCTCGCGGTCGACGTTCTTGCGCTCCTGCTCCACCGAGAGCCCGCGCGCGATCTTCGCGTAGTAGCGCAGGTGCTGCACGGGGCGGATGGCGTTCATGCCGCGCGCGACGGTGATCGGCTGGCCGATCTCGTCGGTGACGAGGGGAGCCGTGGTCGCGCCGCGCGCCTCGATCTCGTCGGCGAGGCGATCGATCCAGTCGGCGCGGTCGGCAGGGCTCAGTTCGGACCAGGAGCCGCTGTCGAACGCCTCGCGCGCCGCGGTGACGGCGCGGTCGACGTCCTCGGGCGAGCTGTCGGGCGCGTGGCCGACGATGGACCGGTCGAAGGGGTTCTCGACGGTGAGAACCTGGGTCGAGGAGGTATGGACGTACTCCCCGCCGGCGAAGATGCGTTCCTGGAGATCGGTTGCTTCAAGCACAGCGGAAGGCTAACACCGGAGGACGCCCGTCTGCACGCATTGCGACGAAATGACCGCTATGCGTACACTCGCTGGATGAGAGCGCGTACGCATGCGGTCCGATCGTGACGGGCGTTAGCCTGATCGGGCCTGGGGGAGGGGTCGGTATGGAACACACGAACTTCACGTATGTCGTCAAGCAGGTCGAGCTCGCGCTCCGCCCGTACATCGACGCGGCCTGCGCGGCGGCCGGCATGACCACCGCCCAGTACACCGCGCTCACGGTGCTCGAACGCCGCCCCGGCATCACGAGCTCCGAGCTCGCCCGTCGCTCGTTCGTGCGCGCGCAGACGATGGCGCAGACCATGGATCCGATGCTCGAAGCCGGGCTCGTGCGCCGCGAGCGCGACCCCGAGCACGCGCGTCGCCTGCTGCTCTACCTCACCGACAAGGGTGCCGCCGCGATCGCGAAGGCTCGGCCGGGGGTCGACGAGCTCGAGCACCTCATCCTCAAGGAATTCACCGATGAGGAGGGAGCGGCGTTCGCGGAGTATCTCCGCCGCGTCCGTCACTCCCTCCGCGAGGGTCACCCCGCCACAACCCGTTGAGTCAGTTCTTCCGGTAGTTCTCCCGTGCGAACGACGAGTACGGCGCCGGTGCGACCGTCGCGCGCACCTCGACCTGGCGGTGCGCCTCGACGGCGGGCTTGCTCGTGTTCGGCTCCTCGCCCCACACCACGACGACCTCGGTCCCGGGCCCGGCGTGCGCGGCGTCGACGCTCGCGAGCGACACGAACACCTGCTCTCCGGTGATGTAGCCGACATCGTGCGAGATGCCGGCGTCGACGCCGTCCGCGAGTACGCGGTCGACCTGGTACGTGCCATACCGGGATTTCGGGAAGTCGAGGTACTTGGCGGGCAGCCCGGGCTCGTACATCGAGCGCTGGACCGCGGCGACGTCCTCGGGGTTCCACACGAGCGTGACCTTCGTACGCCGAGGCCCCCGCGCGTGGCGCTCGAGCGCCTCGCGCCCGATGAAGTCGTGATCGAAGGCGACGCTGCGTCCGTACCCGAGGTCGTACGGAGTGAGGTAGTAGTCCTCGATGTCGTCCGACACGAAGCTGCCCGCGAGCGAGCCGGCGCGGTTCGCGGGGAGCCACGCGAGGTAATCCGCCGTTCCCTTGCCCGAGAAGATCGCCGGCAGAGGGGACGGCACCCACGCCGACTCGAGGTTCGCCGACGAGTAGGCCTTCGCTCCGACGAGCACGAGGTCGAGCCCCTCTCCCGCGCGGATGAGCGCGTCGCGCACCCGCTCACCGTCGGCCCACGGCCCGAACAGCTCGAATCCTGGCTGCCCGGCCATGCCGTGCCGCAGCGACCGCACCGTGAGGCCATCGATCTCGAACGTCGTCATGTGGAAGAACTTCGTCGTCGGCACGGGGGCGCCGGTGGCCTTCTCCATGAGCGCGAGGGCATTCGGTCCCTGGAGCTCGTAGCGGTAGAGCTTCGGCGGGATGCCCGGTTCGCGCATGAGCGAGTTCGCGTCGCGCTCGAACGTCACGTCGTAGTCGCCGGTCTCGCCGATGTACTGCACCCAGTCGAGCACCATGAACCAGCCGACGAGGTCGAACACATCCTCCTCCAGGTGGAACAGGATCGCGTCGCCGATGAGGTAGCCCTCGTGGTTGACCGCGACGAACTGCTTCGCACAGTCGACGCCGAAGTCGGCGAAGCTGTTGACCCCGGTGTCGGAGAGCAGCCTGAGCGCGTCGGGTCCCGAGATGAACAGATCCGTCATGTGGTGGGACTGGTCGAGCAGGGCGACGGTGTCGCGCCAGGCGCGCTGCTCGGTGCGCCAGTTCGAGAACTCGGGCGTCACCGGGAAGATCGTCGGGCGTGCCTGCGAGTTGCGCAGGAGTTCGACGGCGCTTCCCGCGCGTGCGATCGCGTCGGCGACGGACTCGGTCATGACTTGCTCCTTCGTTCGGGTCGAAGCCATGCTAGTAACCACTGGTTGTTCCCGGGTCTTCAAGAGATAATCACTGCTTATGCGATGGGAATCGTTTCTAAGCGACGGATGCCCGGGCCGACCGTGGACCTGAACCTCCTGCGCGTCTTCGTGGCGGTGTACGAGTCGCGCAGCCTCACGATCGCCGCCCGTCGGCTCTACGTCACCCAGCCCGCCGTGAGTCAGGCTCTCGCGAGACTGCGGCGCGAGCTCGACGACCCGCTCTTCGAGCGCGACGGCCGCCTCATGCGCCCGACACCCCTCGCCGAGAGCGTGTTCCCCGGCTTCCGCGACGCGATCGAGGGCATCGACCGCACGATCGACGCCGTGCACGGATTCGATCCGTCCTCGTCGCGGCGGCTGTTCCGCATCGCGCTGTCCGAGCTCGGAGAGATCGGCTGGCTGCCGGCGATCCTCTCGGCGATCCGCTCCCGCGCCCCGCACATGCGCCTCGAAGTCGTGCCCATCCAGGTCGACGCGCTCTCGGACTGGCTGTCGCGAGGCACGGTCGATCTCGCCATCACGACCGCGAGCGTTCCCGGCCGATTCGTCCGCAGTCAGCTCAAGTCGCAGCCCTACGCCGTCGTGATGTCGGCGAGCCACCCGCTCGCGGAAGGCACCCTCGACCTCGACGCGTACGTGTCCGCAGCGCACGCGACCGTGAGCGGCGACTCGGGAGCCCCGATGCTCGCCGCCGCCGAGCGCCGGGCGGGCATCGTGGTCGAACCCGAAGTGGCGCTGCGCCACATCACGGCGCTGCCGCCGGTTCTGGCGGCGAGCCGCGACCTCATCGCGACCGCACCCGACACGATCGCCCAGGGCTGGGCGTCCACGTGGCCGCTCGTCGTCCGCCCCCTGCCGTTCGAGATGCCGCCTGTCGGGGTGTTCCTCTATCGGCGGTCGACGACACAGCACACGGCCGCGCTCGACTGGCTCTACGACACCGTCGCGCGCGCGGTCGCCGGCTCGTCCGGCCAGTTCTTCGTCATCCACGGCGACGCGTTCGCCGAGGCGCCCCGCTCCTGACTCGCTCCCCGCGGCGAGGAACGGGACGGTGCACGCCGGCCCACCGGCATCCGTTTCGAATGCCGGCAGGCCGGCGCGCAGCCCGGTTCAGCGGATCAGGGATCCATGCGCGGAGTGAGTTGCTCCGCCGGGACGCAGCGGTACCGCTGCGCGTCGTTCACGTCGCCGCTGCCCTTGTACTTCGCGACCGTGGGGTAGTCGCAGATCGGGCGCGTCGCGACGACCGACCCACCCTCGGCGCGCGTGGCGAGCAGCTGCTTCGGGGCGTGGCCCTTCTCGACCCACTCGATGAGCGCCTCGAGCTGGCCGGTCGGCTGCGCCCCCGGGCCGCCGCCGCAGTGGTCGACGCCGGGAGCGAGGAACACGCGGACGGCCTGCTTCGTCCTGCCCGGGCCGAGAATGTCCTGCACGCGCTCGTACCAGTCGAGCGTGCCCTGCGCGTAGACGCCGAAGTCGCTCCAGCCGTGCCACACGAGGAGCTTCCCGCCGCTGTCGTGGAACGCCCGGATGTCGGGGTCCGAGGCGCCGTGGACGTCATCGTAGAGCTCGACCATCTGGTCGATGTGCTGCTCGAAGCTCTCGTACGTCTCGGTGCGCCAGTCCCACGCGGGGTTCATCTCGAGCCAGTACGCGATCACGAGGGTGACGAAGGGGAACGGCTGCCCGACGAGCTCGCCGTTCACGAGCGCGGTGTTGCTCAGGCCGGCATACGGCGCACCTTCCACGAGTCCGTACCACTGGAACTCGCCGCTGGTGCGACGTGGCCCTTGCCGGATCTTCTCAAGCACCGCGGCATCCGCGTCGGTGAAGGTCTCGCCGCACGGCGTCACCTGTCCGACGAGCGACGTGAAGTCGAAGTCGCACGCGAGGGGATCGCCGATCACTCCGTCCGCGACGCCGTCACCCACCAGGTCGCACTCGTCGATCACCCGCCTCGAGCGCAGCGGTGAACTTGCATTGCGAGAGGACGTTGCCTTCCTCCTTCATGACGATCTGGCTCCACAGCTGCGCGATCGCGAGCTCCGCGTAATTGAACACCGGCGCGCCGGCCGAGATGCCGTCGTAGTCGTCGGGGTACTTCTGGGCCTCCATCATCCCCTGGCGTCCTCCGGTCGAGCATCCGCTGAAGTAGGCGTAGTCCTGCGACCGGCCGTAGTACGCCGCGACGAGCTCCTTGCCGTTCACCGTCATCTCGTGGATACCGCGGTGGCCGAAGTTCTCCTGACCCACCCAGTTGCGCGTGAGGTCGGGGTTGGCGCCGATCGTCTGGGCCTGGCCGGTGGGGTTGCCGGCATCCGTCGCACCCGCCGCGAACCCCTGACCGAGCGGCGCGACGACCGATCCCGGCGTCCCGCCTGTGAATCCGCCGCCGCCGACTCCCAGGAATCGACCGTTCCAGCCGGTTGTGGGAAGGGCGATCCAGATCGTCACCTCATCGCCGGCCGGCGGATGCGTGGTGTACAGCTGCACCCGGCACGACGCGGGTGTCGTTGCGGTCGCCGCGTGCTGGACGGCGGACTCGATCACGGTGTTCGGACCGAGGTCCACGTTCATGAGGCTTTCGCAGCTCCGCACGGGATCACCCGGGGTCGCCGGCCCCTTGGCCGCCGATCCTTGGTCGCCCGCGGCGGATCCGCCGGCGACGAACGTGAGGCTCGCCACCGCGAGGGCCATCGTCGCCGCACAACTCAACAGTCTTCTTTTCACACCCATCTCACCGATCTCCTTCGATTGGTTCGGATGGCGCGCGCCGCACGGCCCATGGTACTAACGGTCGGTTTTGACACCATGATGTGGCGATAACCACTGGTTATGCTGCATAAAGCACTCCTAAGTGCGCCCGACATGACGAGGGGGGCGGATGCCGCAGCATCCGCCCCCTCGTCGTATCGGGTCGGGCGATCAGACCTCGACGTTCGCCGCGGACGTGCGCCAGCCGCCGTGGTACTCGGTGCGAGCGGTGACCGCGTACGGCACGGGGCTCACGACCGCGCGGACGGCGAGCTGCTCGTGCGGCTGGACGGTGGACTTCTTCGAGTTCGGCTGCTCGCCCCACAGCACGCGCACCTCGGCGCCGATCGGCACGTTGGCGTCGACGGTCGCGAGCGACAGTCCGCGCTTCTCGTTCGCGGTGACCCCCGTGAACAGCGAGAGGCCGACGACCGTGCCGTCCTCATCGACGACGGAGTCGAAGTTCGACGAGCCGTAGTTCGCGTTCGGGAGGTCGAAGAACTGGTAGCCGGGGCCTTCGCGGTCGATGACGCTCGTGAGGATCTTGGCGAGGTCCTCGTCGTTCCATGCCAGCGTGACCTTCTTGCGCTGCGTCTCGGGCTCGATCTTCTCGAGGGCGTCGCGACCGATGAAGTCGTGGTCGAACTTCACGAACGAGCCGTAGCCGAGCTCCCACGGGTTGAGGTAGTAGTCCTCGATGTCGTCCGAGACGAACGAGCCGGCGATGGCGTTGATGGCCTCGTAGCTGTTCGTCGGGAGCCACTCGCGGTACGCGCGCTCGGCCTCGCTCGAGTAGATGGCGGGAAGCGGCGAGGGGATCCAACCCGACTCGAGAGTGTTCGACGAGTAGGCGCGCGAACCGCAGGGCTCGATGCCGAACTCGCGGCCTGCCTCGAGGATCGCGTCGCGGATCTTGCCGTGCTGCTCGTAGGGACCCCACAGCTCGAGGCCCGGTGCGCCGGCCATGCCGTGACGCAGCGTGCGGACGCGCTCGCCGGCGATCGTCATCTCTCCCATGTGGAAGAACCTGACCTTCTCGAGGGTGCCGCCGTTGAGCTTCTCGATGATCTGCCACGCGTTCGGGCCCTGGATCTGGAATCGGTAGTACTCGCGGTGCACGGCCTGGCCGTAGGGGCGCGAGGGGGAGCGGTCGTCGTAGCGGAACTCGACGTCGTAGCCGCCCGTCTCGGCGTGGAACTGCAGCCAGTTCGCGCCCGGCGCGCGGCCGACGTAGACGTAGTCGTTCTCATCCTCGTGGAAGAGGATGCCGTCGCCGACCACGCCGCCGTTGGAGGCCGTGGGCACGAACTGCTTGGCCGTGTTGACCGGGAAGTTGGCGAAGCTGTTGATGCCGGTGTCGCTGAGCAGCTTGAGAGCGTCCGGACCCGACACGAAGAAGTTCACCATGTGGTGGGTCTGGTCGTAGAGCACGGCGGTCTCGCGCCACGCGATCTGCTCGCGTCGCCAGTTCGTGAACTCCGCGGGGACCACGGGGTAGATGTAGGCGCCGAGCTGTGAGTTGCGGAGCATCTCGACGGTGTTTCCGTGCTCGTCGAGCAGCTCCTGGAGGTTGCGAGCCATGGGGGTTCCTTCGACTTCCTTGTTCGATGGTCGATGCCGCGATATTACGGATGACATTTACCTATGTCCAGAGGTATTCCGGTATCCAAAATTGTAGACAGAATCTTGACCAGTGCGCCAGGGGTGTGGTTCGCTGTCATCTGGCGGGCCGGGCTCGGCGCCGAGCCCCCGTACGCGCGCCGGATGCCCGCGACGGCCGCGGGCGACGCACAGAGGAGTCGCATTGGCAGAGAATCCGAACACGCTCTTGGTCGTCAGCGCCCACGCCGGAGACTTCGTATGGCGCGCCGGAGGCGCGATCGCGGCCGCGACGATGCGCGGCGAGCGTGCGGTCGTGGTGTGCCTGTCATTCGGCGAGCGCGGCGAATCCGCCAGCCAGTGGCTCGCCGGCAAGCCGCTCGACGAGATCAAGGCGATCCGCCGCGAGGAGGCGGAGGCCGCGGCATCCGCTCTCGGCGCCGAGATCGAGTTCCTCGACCTGGGTGACTACCCGCTCGTCGAGTCCGAGCAGGCCGTCGCGAAGCTTGTGGACGTCTGCCGTCGCGTGCAGCCGACCGTCGTGCTGACGCACCCACTCGCCGACCCTTACAACGGAGACCACCCGGCCGCTGCGCGCATGGCGCTTCAGGCGCGCGTGCTCGCGCAGGCGATCGGCGTCGCGAACAGCGACGGCTCCTTCCCGACGAAGGACGACATCATCGGCGCCCCGCCCGTCTTCTTCTTCGAGCCCCACCAACCCGAGCAGAGCGACTTCAAGCCGAACGTGCTGCTCGACATCACGGATGCCTTCCCGCTCAAGCGCAAGGCGATGGAGTGCCTTCCCGCGCAGAAGCACATGTGGGAGTACTACACGCAGCTCGCGATCCGCCGCGGCGTGCAGGTCAAGCGCAACGCGGGGCCCAACCTCGGCCTGCCGCACGACACGATGGGCGAGGCCTACGTGCGGTACTTCCCGCAAGTGACGGGCGTCCTGCAATGAGCGTTCCCGGGCCGGTCGTCGTCACCGACATCGCGCGAGCCGACCGCGATGTCGTCGACGCGCTCGCCGCGTTCGGCTCGGCGACGGTGCACGAGGCGATGGGCCGAGTCGGCTACGCGGGTCCGCGCATCCGTCCCATTCAGCAGGGCGCGGCCATCGCGGGCTCGGCGATCACTGTGTCGACCGCTCCCGGCGACAACCTCATGGTGCACGCCGCGATCGAGCAGGCGCAGGACGGCGACGTCATCGTCGTCGTGCCCACGACCGACTCGGCGTTCGGGTTCATCGGCGAGCTGATGGCGACCCAGATGCAGGTCCGGGGCGTACGCGCGTACGTGACGTCCGGCGGGGTGCGCGATACGGGCGAGCTGCGCGCGATGGGCTTCCCGGTGTGGACGGCGCATGTGAGCTCGCAGGGAACGGTGAAGGACACCGCCGGCTCGGTCAACGTGCCGGTCGTCCTCGACGGCGTCGTGGTCAACCCGGGCGATGTCGTCGTCGCGGACGACGACGGTGTGACGATCGTTCCCCGGCGCCGCGCGGACGAGGCGCTCGAGGCATCGCGCGCCCGTGCCGAGCGCGAGGCCCGCAACCGCAAGCGGTACGAGGCGGGCGAGATCTCGATGGACATCAACGATCTGCGTCCGGTACTCGAAAGCCTCGGCGTGGCATTCGTGACGCAGGAGGAGTACGAGCGTGGTCGCTGACCCGGTCCGCGACGGCGTCCGCTGCATGCTCATGCGCGGCGGGACGTCGAAGGGCGCGTACTTCGTCGCCGACGATCTGCCCGAAGATCCGGATGCCCGCGACGAGCTGCTCCTGCGGATCATGGGCAGCCCCGACCCGCGTCAGATCGACGGGCTGGGTGGCGCGCATCCGCTCACGTCGAAGGTGGCGGTCGTGTCGCGTTCGACCGAGCCCGGCATCGATGTGGACTACCTCTTCCTGCAGATCGGTGTCGACGAGCCGACCGTGAGCACGAGGCAGACGTGCGGCAACCTGCTCGCGGGCATCGGACCGTTCGCGGTCGAGCGCGGCCTCGTCCCCGCGGTCGACGAGGCGACCACGGTGCGCATCCGTCTCGTCAACACCGGAGATATCGCGACCGCCGTGTTCGCGACGCCCGGCGGCCGGCCCGACTACGACGGCGACGAGGCGATCGACGGTGTTCCGGGCACCGCCGCGCGCATCGAGCTCGAGCTCGGCGCCGCAGACAAGCCCCTCCTGCCGACCGGCAACCCGACGGACGAGCTCGACGGCCACGCGGCGACGCTCGTCGACAACGGCATGCCGGTCGTGCTGCTGCGGGCCGAGGACTTCGGAGTCGCCGGCGACGAGTCGCCCGCCGAGCTCGAGTCCCGTCCCGATCTCGCGACCGCCGTCGAGCGCGTGCGCCTGGCCGCCGGCCCCCTGTTCGGGTTCGGCGACGTCGCCGACCAGACCGTTCCGAAGATGATCCTCGTGTCGCCGCCCCGCAACGGCGGTGTCGTGTCGACGCGGGCGTTCATCCCGAAGCGCGTGCACACCGCGCTGGGCGTGCTGATGGCGGCATCCGTCGCCGCCGGCGTCCGCATCCCGGGAGCCGTCGGCTCCGACTTCGCCCGCGTGCGCGCCCAGGGTCCGAGCGACATCGAGCACCCGACGGGCGTGCTCGCCTCGGCCGTACACGTCGCGCAGGACGCCGACGGCGTGTGGCACGGCACGTCGACCTCGGTGCGCACCGCCCGAAAGCTCTTCGACGGGGTCGCGTTCGCGCGACCTCGTCTCTAAAGCCCCGCGTCAGAGAGGACACGATCATGGCCAGTCATGAGAACTTCGATCTCGCCCACCTGGGCGGCATCGAGCTGTTCACCCCGAAGTTCGAGGAGAGCCTGCACTTCTTCCGCGACATCCTCGCGATGCGCGAGGTCGCGCGCATCGGCGACTCCTCGTACCTGCGGTGCTGGGACGAGTACCAGCTCTACACGCTCAAGCTCACCGCGTCCGACACGAACGGCGTCGGCCGCACGCTGTTCCGCGCGACGAGCCCCGAGGCGCTCGAGCGCCGGGTCGCCGCGATCGAGAAGGCCGGCCTCGGCCACGGCTGGCGCGACCCCGAGGTCGGCGTCGGCCGCTCCTACGAGTTCGAGGACCCGGACGGGCACCTCATGGGCCTGTACTACGACACCGAGCACTACGTGCCGGACGAGCTGGACACCCCGGCGCTCAAGAACCAGGCGTCGGCGTTCCCCGGTCGCGGAGTGAACGCGCGCCGCATGGACCACATCAACTACCTCGCGAGCGACGTCAACGCCGCCGGCGAGTTCTGGCGCGACGTCATGATGTCGCGCGAGTCTGAGCGTGTGCGCCTCGACGACGGCGGGTACGGCGCGTGGTGGTTCCGCTTCCAGCAGAAGTCGTACGACGTCGTCTACTCGGACGACTGGACAGGAGAGCGCGGGCGCTTCCACCACTTCGCGATCGCGCCCGACACGCGCGAGGACATCCTCAAGGCGGCCGACATCTTCCTCGAGAACAAGATCCACATCGAGTTCGGCCCGTACAAGCACGCGATCAACCAGACGTTCTTCATCTACGTGTGGGAGCCGGGCGGAAACCGCATCGAGCTTGCCAACGCCGGCGCCCGGCTCATCCTCGACCCGGACTGGCCGGTCGTCGAGTGGAGCCAGGCCGAGCGCGCGAAGGGTCAGGCGTGGGGCGCCAAGACGGTGCCGACGTTCCACACGCACGGCACGCCGTTCGTCGAGAACCAGGAGGAGATCGACGCCGCCGCGATGCGCGGTGAAGCGTACAAGAAGCCCGAGAAGGACGAGCGCTCCGAGTAGGCGCGGTTTTCGCGCCCGCAGGGTGGCGGGCGTAGGAGATGAGCGGGGCGTAGGACGGATGCCTCGATTCCCGTCCTACGCCCGCACCATGTCCTGCCGCCGGTGCGAGGGGGCCGACGAGAGAGGGGGCGGATGCCGCGGCATCCGCCCCCTCTCTCGTGAATGCGATCAGCCCCAGACGTCGCGGGCGATGTCGACGACCGTACGCACCTTGGCCCACTGCTGGTCCTCGGTGAGGATGTTTCCCTCCTCGGTCGAGGCGAAGCCGCACTGCGGGCTCAGCGCGAGCTGCTCGAGCGGAGCGAAGGCCGTCGCCTCATCGATGCGCCGCTTGACGTCGTCCGGGTCCTCGAGGTCGCCCGTCTTCGACGTGATGAGCCCGAGCACGACGGTCTTGTCGCCCTTCGGGAGGAAGCGCAGCGGCTCGAAGCCGCCCGCGCGGTCGGTGTCGTACTCGAGGAAGTAGCCGTCGTAGTTCGTGACACCCAGCAGCTGCTCGGCGACCGGCTCGTAGCCGCCCGACGAGATCCACGTCGAGCGGAAGTTACCGCGGCACACGTGCGTCGTCACGACGAGGTCGTCGGGCTTGCCGTCGAGGATGCGGTTCAGCAGCGCCGCGTAGCGTTCGGCGATGCCGTTCGTGTCGATCCCCCGCTCGGACGCCTTCTCGAGCTCGACGTCGGAGCACAGGTACGCCCACGCGGTGTCGTCGAACTGCAGGTAGCGGGCGCCGGCGTCGTAGAAGGCGTGCACGGCGTCGCGGTACGCCTGCACGAGGTCGTCGACGATCGCCTCGCGGCCGTCGTAGACGGCGGGGTCGATGTGGCCGGGCTCGAGGCGGAAGTCGAGCACGGTCGGTGACGGGATCGTGAACTTCGGCCGAGCGCCGGTCGCCTTCACGTCCTCCTGCAGGGCGCGGAAGTGCTCGAGGAACGGATGCGTGTCGCTGAAGCCGATCCTGCTGGAGATCTCGATGCCGCGCGGGCGCGTCTGCACGCCCTGGAACTGAATGCCGTGATCGAGCTCGACGATGTCGACGCCGTCGAGCAGACCGAAGAAGTCGAAGTGCCACCACGAGCGGCGGAACTCGCCGTCGGTCGCGAGCTCGAGGCCGGCGTCGGCCTCCTTCTGCACGAGGTCGACGATCGCGGCGTCTTCGACGGCGCGGAGGCCGTCGTCGTCGAGCTCGCCGGCGTGGTGACGGGCGCGCGCCTCGGCGACGGCGGGGGGACGGAGGAAG
The DNA here is from genome assembly GCF_013409785.1 of Microbacterium immunditiarum. Classification (NCBI taxonomy): domain Bacteria; kingdom Bacillati; phylum Actinomycetota; class Actinomycetes; order Micrococcales; family Microbacteriaceae; genus Microbacterium; species Microbacterium immunditiarum. The sequence goes on along the minus strand of NZ_JACCBV010000001.1, from coordinate 3,360,175 downwards.
CTGCCGACGACATCGGCGCGGTACGGGGGTCGAACACTCACCCGGTCAGCCTAGCCATCACGGATGCCGGGGCCGAGGCATCCGTCACCCTTCGTCATGCAGGGCGGTTGCGGGATCGTTCCCACCGCGCGGAATCGGCGTCCGTGACCGGGGTTAGGGTAGTCCGGTGCCTGCTCCCGTGATCCAAGCGAAGAACCTCGTCAAGGCGTACAAGATCAAGGGCAAGCCCGACTTCCTCGCCGTCGACGGGCTGTCCTTCGAAGTCGCTCCGGGCGAGTCGTTCGGCCTGCTCGGACCCAACGGCGCGGGCAAGTCCACGACCATGAAGATGATCGGCGCGGTCTCGACGCGCACAAGCGGCGACCTGTCGATCCTGGGGCTCGACCCCGACCGGTACGGGCCCGAGATCCGCTCGCGGCTCGGTGTCGTTCCGCAGCAGGACAACCTCGACGGCGAGCTCAACGCGCGCGAGAACCTCTACATCTACGGTCGCTACTTCGGGCTCCCGGGCAAGGTGTGCCACCAGAAGGCAGACGAGCTGCTCGCGTTCGCGCAGCTCGAGGAGAAGGCCAAGAGCAAGGTCGACCAGCTCTCGGGCGGAATGAAGCGGCGCCTCACGATCGCGCGCGGCCTCATCAACGACCCGCGCATCCTGCTCCTCGATGAGCCGACGACCGGCCTCGACCCGCAGGCGCGGCACGTGCTGTGGGACCGCCTGTTCCGCCTCAAGGAGCGCGGCACGACCCTCGTGCTGACGACCCACTACATGGACGAGGCCGAACAGCTGTGCGACCGGCTCATCGTGGTCGACAAGGGCCGGATCATGGCCGAGGGCACGCCCGCGTCGCTCATCCGCGAGCACTCGAGCCGCGAGGTGCTCGAGGTGCGGTTCGGCTCCAACCGCAACCAGCAGGTCGCGCCCACGCTCGAGGGCATCGGCGATCGGATCGAGGTGCTGCCCGATCGGATTCTCGTGTACACCGAGAACGGCGAGCAGGCGCTCGAGCGGGTCACCGCCGCCGGCCTCGAGCCGATCACGTCGCTCGTGCGACGCTCGTCGCTCGAGGACGTGTTCCTCCGGCTCACGGGAAGGTCGCTGATCGAATGAGCACTGCGACCGACGCCTCTCTCGACGCGCTGCGCGCGGAGGCGATGGAGTGGGGGCGCAAGCCCCGCGCGAACGGCACGTTCTACGTCGCCGAGCACATCGTGCGCGCGATGCGCGCGTACGGCTGGACGATCGTGGTCGGCGCGCTCGGCCAGCCGATCCTGTACCTGCTCGGGCTCGCGCTGGGTCTCGCGGCGCTCATCACGGTGCCGATCACGGATGCCTCGGGCATGTCCGTCTCGTACGTGACGTTCGTCGCGCCCGCGCTCCTCATGACCGCCGCGATCCAGGTCGCGACCGAGGAGTTCAGCTACCCCGTGGTCGACGGGTTCAAGTGGCGGCGCTTCTTCTTCGGCTTCAGCGCTTCGCCCATCTCACCCGGTCAGATCACGACGGGCGTGCTGCTCGGCGCAAGCGCGCGCGTGCTCGTCGCCGTCGCGGGGTACTACCTGTTCATCTGGCTGTTCGGGCTCGTCTTCCAGCCCGCGCCGCTCGTGACGCCCGAGACCGGCTGGATCGCGATCCTCGTCGGCGTGCTCGGCGGCTGGGCGTTCGGCGCCCCGCTCATGGCCTACGCGGCGTCGATCGAAGAGGACAAGGGTCAGTTCGCCCTCGTGCAGCGGTTCATCTTCATGCCGATGTTCCTGTTCTCGGGCACCTTCTACCCCCTCGACTCCCTGCCGATCTGGCTCGCGTGGATCGGCTGGATCTCGCCGCTGTGGCACGCGACCGAGCTCGGTCGCACGTTCCTGTACGGACGGCCGACGGAGCCGTTCGCGATCGTCGTGCACATCGCGTACCTCGTGCTGCTCTCGGTCGTCGGCTACGTGCTCGCGCGGCGCCACTTCGCGAGGAGGCTGGCCAAGTGACCACCACGGTCGAGACCTCCGCGCACCTGCGTTCCGGTGGCGTCCGCGCCCTGTACGCGGGCAACCCGGGCGCCGTCGTGCAGCGCGGTCTCGTCGCCGCGCGCAGCTCGAGCTGGGTCGTCGTGCTGTCCGGCTTCTTCGAGCCCGTCTTCTACCTCGCGTCGTTCGGCATCGGACTCGGCGTCCTCATCGGCGACGTGCAGACCTCTACAGGCGTCGAGGTCCCGTACGCGGCGTTCATCGCGCCCGCCCTCCTCGCCGTGTCGGCGATGAACGGCGCGATCTACGACTCGACGTGGAACGTCTTCTTCAAGATGAACTACGGGAAGCTCTACGAGGGCATGCTCGCGACATCGCTCGGCCCGCTCGACGTCGCGCTCGGCGAGATCGTCTACGCGCTCCTTCGAGGACTCGTCTACGCGTCGGGCTTCCTCGTGATCATGCAGGTGTGGGGACTCAACCTCTCGTGGACGGCGATCCTGGCCCTGCCCGCGGTGCTGCTCATCGCCTTCGGCTTCGCGTCGCTCGGCATGGCGGTCACGAGCTACATGAAGGTCTTCCAGCAGATGGACCTCATCAACTTCGTCCTGCTGCCGATGTTCCTCTTCTCGGCGACGTTCTACCCGATCACCGTCTATCCCGAATGGGTGCAGGCGATCGTGCAGGCGCTCCCGCTGTGGCACGGGGTCGAGCTCGTCCGTGGCCTGACGACCGGGGCGCTGTACCCGGGCATGCTGTGGCATGTGCTGTACTACGTCGTCATGATCGGCGTGGGCCTCATCTTCACGACGAAGCGGCTGCGGGCGCTCTTCCTCGGCTGAGGGCGCGACGAAGACGCCGAGATCGCACGAACGACGGGTGTCTCAGTCGACCACCCGTCGTTCGTGCGATCTCGGCAGGTACGCGAGCCGCGTCAGCGCCAGAGCACGCCGAGCCCGGCGTTGAGCAGAGTCAGGATTCCGATCGACCAGAAGATGCCCGGGGCGACCTTTCCGTCGCCGCCGCCCTTACGGGCGCGAGACTGGCCGATGCCCATGAGCGCGCCGATGACGATGAGCACGACGAGCTTCACGCCGATCTTGACGTAGTTCAGGTCGTACGAGATGCCCCACGGCGCGGCGAGGACGAGGCCCGCCAGACCGGCGATGGCGAGGCCGATGTTCATGAGCGGCGTCACCTGCCGGCGCCCGCTGAACTGCTCGGCCGCCCACGCGCCGAACAGCAGCGCGAAGCCGCTGAGGTGGATGAAGACGACGATGAGACGCAGATACTGCAGAGGGTCCATGGCCGCCACCATAGGGTGTTCCACGGGGCTGCGCCACCACGGCGCGCCACAACCCGCGAGCGCGGGCGTCAGGCGCGCAGCGCTCGCAGCGCGAGGGCAGTGCGGATCGCCGCATCCGCCGCTTCTGCGCCCTTGTCCTCCTTCGAATCGGGCAGACCCGCCCGGTCGAAACCCTGCTGCTCGTCGTCGAGGGTGAGCACCCCGAATCCGACGGGCTTGCCGGTGTCGAGCGCGACTCGCGTGAGGCCGTCGGTCGCGGCCGACGAGACGTACTCGAAGTGCGGCGTGCCGCCGCGGATGATCACGCCGAGCGCGACGACCGCGTCGGCCCCCGCGTCGAGCGCGACCTTGGCGGCGACGGGGAGCTCGAACGAGCCAGGCACGCGCATGAGGCGATAGGACGCGCCGGATGCCTCGAGCACCCGCTCCGCCCCGGCGATGAGGCCGTTCGTGATCTCGTCGTGCCATGTCGCGGCGATCACGACGATGTCGAGGCCTGACGCATTCGTGCCGCCTGTGATCGGCGCTCCCTTGCCGCTCATCGTCCGGCGCCCTCCTTCATCTGCGAGAGCGCGTCGCTGAGGTCGTCCTCGTCGATCAGGTGCCCCATACGGTCGCGCTTGGTCGCCAGGTACTGGTGATTGTTCGGTCCGACGCCGACGAGGAGCGGCACCTGCTCGACGATGTCGAGCCCGAGGTCACGCAGCTGCTTGACCTTGTCGGTGTTGTTCGTGAGCAGGCGTACGCGCTCGATCCCGAGGTCGGCGAGGATGCCTGCCGCGGCGGCGTAGTCGCGCGCGTCGGCGGGAAGGCCCAGCGCGAGGTTGGCGTCGACGGTGTCGAGGCCGCGCTCCTGAAGGCTGTAGGCGCGGAGCTTGTTGATGAGCCCGATGCCGCGGCCCTCGTGCCCGCGCATGTAGATGACGACGCCGCCGTCCTGCTCGATCGCGTCGAGCGCGGCGTCGAGCTGCGGGCCGCACTCGCACTTGAGCGAGTCGAACGCCTCGCCCGTGAGGCACTCCGAGTGCACGCGCACGAGCGGTGCGTCGGCGTCCAACTCGCCCGACACGATCGCGACGTGGTCGGTGCTCGTCACGCGGTCCTTGTACGCGAGGAAGCGGAACTTGCCGTGCGCCGTCGGCACGAGCGCCTCGGCGCGCAGGCTCACGCGGCGACGGTGATGGTGCTCGGCCGGCGCAGCGTCATTGCGCGGGTCGACCTCGTCGAGGTGGGCGATGAGCTGCTCGATGGTGATCACCGGGATGGCTTCGCGCTCGCCCATCTCGAGCAGGCCTGGGAGGCGCATCATGCTGCCGTCCTCGGCCACGACCTCGCCGATCGCGCCGACCGGGCTGAGACCTGCGAGGCGCATGAGCTCGACCGCGGCCTCGGTGTGGCCGGCCCGCTCGCGCACGCCACCGTCGACCGCGCGCAGCGGAAGGATGTGGCCCGGACGGATGACCGACGAGGGGGTCGAGTCGGGATCGGCCAGCACGTTGAGCGTGTGGGCACGGTCGGACGCGCTGATGCCGGTCGACTCGCGGTCGGCGGCGTCGACGCTCACGGTGTACGCCGTGCCGCGCGCGTCCTCGTTGTGGGCCACCATGGGCGGCAGGTCGAGGCGGTCGGCCCAATCGGCGGGCATCGGCGCGCACAGGAAGCCGCTCGACCAGCGGATCGTCCATGCGAGCCATTCCGGGGTCGCGAACTGCGCGGAAAGGACGATGTCGCCTTCGTTCTCGCGGTCCTCGTCGTCGGCGACGATGACGGGACGTCCGGCGCGGAGTGCTTCGAGGGCTTCGGGGATGGTGGAAAGGCTCATCGGAAGCCTCCTTCTGTGGCGACGGCCGCGGCCGCCGGAGTGAAAGCGAGGAGGCGCTGCACGTGGCGCGCCAGGATGTCGGTCTCGAGGTTCACGCGGTCGCCGGGCTCGCGCGCGCCGAGCGTCGTCGCCTCGAGCGTCTCGGGGATGAGCGAGACCTCGAACCACGCTTCGGCAGGCTCAGCGACCGACGGCTGGGGAGCGGGGCTCGCCGCGCTCACCGTGAGGGAGACGCCGTCGACCGCGATCGAGCCCTTGTCGACGACGAGCGGCGCCAGCTCGCGCGGAAGACTGATCCGCACGACCCGCCACTGGTCGCCGGGACGCACCTGGAGCACGGTGCCGGTGCCGTCGATGTGGCCCTGCACGATGTGTCCGCCCAGGCGCCCGTGCGCGGGCGTCGCGCGCTCGAGGTTGACGGCGCGGCCGGGCTCGATGCCCGCGAGCGTGGACATGTCGAGGGTCTGCTTCATGACGTCGGCCGTGAACCAGTCGTCGCCTTGGTCGACGACTGTGAGGCACACGCCGCTGACGGAGATCGAGTCGCCGTGCGCGGCATCCGCCACGACCTTCGGCGCGCGAACGGTGATGCGCTCGCCGTCTCCCGACGGCTCGACAGCCGTGACGGCGCCCATCTCTTCGACGATGCCGGTGAACATCAGGCGTCTCCTTCGTGTGGTTCAGAAGTCTTACGCGGAGTGGCCACGATCAGGAGGTCGTCGCCGAGGCGCTCGACGGATGCGAGAATGTGTCGCCGTGCGTCGCCGATCGTGCCGACGCCGATGTCGCCGATCGCGAGGTGGTCGCCTCCGAGCAGCACGGGCGCGACGTACGCGAGCACCTCGTCGGCGAGTCCCTCCCGAACGAACGCGCTCGCGATCGTGGGACCGCCTTCGACGAACACGCGCTGCACCCCGCGCGAGCGGAGCTCGCGGAGCACGTCGAAGAGGGAGTGGCCGTCGTATTGCAGGACGGGGCGCGGATGCCGCCGCACCGCGGCGTCTGCCGGGATCTCGCGCGCGCCCAGCACGACCGGCGTCGGCTGGCGATCCAGCAGCGACCCGTCAGCCGCGCGGGCCGTGAGTGCGGGGTCGTCGGCGAGCACCGTGCCGATACCCGCGACGATCGCGTCGGCGCGTGCGCGGCGGCGGTGCACGTCTTCGCGCGCGGCCGCGCCGGTGATCCACTTGCTCGATCCGTCGGATGCCGCGATGCGTCCGTCGAGGCTCTGCGCCCACTTCACGGTCACGTGCGGCCGCCCGAGACGCTGCACCTCGAGCCACGACGAGAGCAGCGCCTCGCCATCGTTCTCGAGCAGGCCCTCCTCGACCGAGACGCCTGCGGCGCGCAGCCGCTCGGCGCCGCCGGACGAGATCGTGTTCGGGTCGGCGACCGCGAACGCCACGCGGGCGACGCCCGCCTCGATGAGCGCCACCGCGCACGGACCCGTGCGCCCGTGGTGGTTGCACGGTTCGAGGGTGACGACCGCTGTGGCGCCGCGGGCGGCGCCGGGCGCAAGCTTCGACAGTGCGTCGACCTCGGCGTGCGCGGTTCCGGCACCGCGATGCCAGCCCTCGGCGAGCACGTCGCCGGCGGGGGAGAGGATGACGGCACCCACCTGGGGATTGATGCCCCGAGGACCGCGCAGCGCGAGGTCGAGGGCGTGCCGCATCGCGTCGCGTTCCCGCTCGGTGGCCGTCATCTGGATCCCTCAGTCCGTCGCAGCGCTCGGCACGGGAGGCGGCGGCGACGTCGAGGACGGCGCTCGTGCTGCCTCCCATCCGGACTAGCGACGCATCGCGTCGCATCACCGTCGGTTCCGGAATTCCACCGGATCAACCGCAGAACCGACCCCGAAGGGCGGAGCCACGGCTCGCGGACTGTCACCGCCGGTTCGGATTCTCACCGACCCCGGAGCACGTTTATGCTCACGAGTCTACCCAACGCGGCATCCGTTATTTCATTCCATGACCGCAGTCGCCTCGCAGTGGGGTGACGACGGCGGGTCGCGGGGCGCGCGCGGGGCGTGCGGCCCGTGTGTCGGAGAGCGCGCATAGCCTGGGAGGGACGGAGCGGGAAGGGGGCCGGCGATGCAGGGGGCACAGCGACGGCCGGGGTTCAGCGAGATCGCCGAACGGCCGTACGCGGACGTGCTCATCGTCGGCGGCGGCATCAACGGCCTGGCGACGTTCCGCGACCTCGCGATGCAGGGCGTCGACGTGGCTCTCGTCGAACGAGGGGACTTCGCGAGCGGGGCATCCGCGGCCTCGAGCCACATGATCCACGGCGGCATCCGCTATCTCGAGAACGGCGAGTTCCGCCTCGTCGCCGAGGCGGTGACAGAGCGCAACGCCCTGCTGCGCACCGCCCCTCACTACGTTCGCCCGCTGCAGACGACGATCCCGATCTTCACGACTTTCTCGGGTGTGCTCAGCGCGCCGCTGCGCTTCCTCCGCCACGGTGGGGGACGCCCGCGCGAGCGCGGGGCGGTGCTCATCAAGGTCGGGCTCATGATCTACGACTCGTTCTCGCGCGGGGGCGGGCGGGTGCCGCGGCACACGTTCCACGGACGCCGGCGCTCGCGCGAGCGCTTCCCGTCGCTCAACCCCGCCGTCCGCTACACCGCCACGTACTGGGACGCGTCGCTGCACGACCCCGAGCGACTCGCGCTCGACGTGCTGCGCGACGGGCTCGCCGTGGGCGGCGACCGTGCCCGCGCGGCCAATTACGCCGGGGCGGTCGGCGAGCGCGACGGCCGTGTCGTCGTGCGTGACGTCGAGTCGGGCGAAGAGGTCGAGGTCGCGGCATCCGTCGTCGTCAACGCCTCCGGTCCTTGGACCGACCTCACCAACACCGCGCTGGGCGAGTCGAGCCGGTTCATGGGTGGCACGAAGGGCTCGCACATCGTGCTCGACCATCCCGCGCTGCTCGCGGCCACGGGCGGTCACGAACTGTTCTTCGAGCACGACGACGGGCGCATCGTGCTCATCTACCCGCTCAAGGGGCGCGTGCTCGTGGGGACGACCGATCTCGAGCACGACATGGCCGACCCCATCGTGTGCACCGAAGAAGAGGTCGACTACTTCATCGCCCTCATCCGCCACGTGCTGCCCGGCATCGAGGTCGACCGCTCGGGCATCGTGTACCGGTTCTCCGGCGTGCGCCCGCTCCCCGGGCACGGAGACCTCGCTCCCGGCTTCGTCTCGCGCGACTACCGGATCGAGTGCGGGTCGATCGGCGGGGCGACGGATGCAGCGCTGCTGAGTCTCGTCGGGGGCAAGTGGACCACCTTCCGGGCCTCCGCCGCGCACGTCGCCGACCGCGTGCTCGACGTGCTCGCCGTCCCGCGCCGCCGCTCCACGCGCGGCGTGCCGATCGGGGGCGGCCGGGGGTTCCCCATGAGCGAGCGCTCCCGGCACGGGTGGATCGCCGAGCGCGACACGGGCGTGGGGTTCGCGCGCGCGTCGGTGCTGCTCGACCGGTACGGCACCGTCGCGGCCGACGTCATCGCGGCGATCGTCGCCGACCCCGACGATGCGCCTCTCGCGCATGCGCCCGGCTACTCGAGCGGTGAGCTGCGCCACCTCGCGCGCACCGAGCATGTCGTGCACCTTGACGACCTGCTGCTGCGACGCACGAGCCTCGCGTTCACGGGTGAGGCCGAGGCGGCCGCGTGGGAGGTCGCCGACGCCGTCGCCTCTGTGCTCGGGTGGGACGAGGCGACCGTCGGGGCCGAGGTCGCGCGTGCCATCGCCGCTGTGCATGCCGCCGATCCGTCGTGGACCGGCGTCCGCTCGTGACCGTCGCGTCGCGATAGCCTGACGAGCGGATGCGGCGACTCGACGGCGAGGAGACGATGTGACGCAGCATGTGCTGGCGATCGACCAGGGCACGACCTCGACGAGGGCGATCGTGTTCGATGCGGCGGGTGCGATCGTCTCGACCGCGCAGCGTGAGCACGAGCAGATCCTTCCCCGGGCGGGGTGGGTCGAGCACGACCCCGTCGAGATCTGGACCGGCACCGAGTGGGTGATCGCTGCGAGCCTCGCGCGCGCGGGGGTGCCGGCATCCGATATCGCCGCCGTCGGCGTCACGAACCAGCGTGAGACCGCGATCGTGTGGGACCGGCGGACCGGCCGCCCCATCAACAATGCGCTGGTGTGGCAGGACACGCGTACCCAGTCGCGCATCGACGAGCTCGCCCGTGACGGTGGCCCGCAGCGCTTCGCCGAGATCACCGGGCTTCCGCTTGCCACGTACTTCTCGGCGTCGAAGATCGCGTGGATCCTCGACCACGTGTCCGGCGCGCGGGAGGCGGCCGCGGCCGGGGAGCTGCTGTTCGGCACGCCGGACACGTGGATCGTGTGGAACCTCACCGGCGGGGCGCGCGGCGGAATCCACGTGACGGATGTCACGAACGCGTCGCGCACGCTGCTGATGGACCTGCGCACGCTGGACTGGTCGGACGAGCTGCTGGAGGTGTGGGGGATCCCGCGGGCGATGATGCCCGAGATCCGCTCGTCGTCCGAGGTCGTCGGCACGGCGCACCTTCCCGATTCGCTGCACGGCGTGCCCATCGCCGGCATCCTCGGCGATCAGCAGGCGGCGACCTTCGGGCAGGCCGCGTTCGACGCGGGCGAGTCGAAGAACACGTACGGCACGGGCAACTTCCTGCTCGTGGGCACCGGCACCGAGATCGTCCGTTCCGAGAGCGGTCTGATCGCGACGGTCGCGTACCGGTGCGGCGACGAGCCGGCGCGGTACGCGCTGGAAGGCTCGATCGCGGTGACCGGGTCGCTGGTGCAGTGGCTGCGCGACAACCTCGGCATCATCAACCGCTCGGAGGAGGTCGAGACGCTCGCGGCGACCGTCGCCGACAACGGTGGCGCCTACTTCGTACCCGCGTTCTCGGGACTGTTCGCGCCGTACTGGCGCCCCGACGCGCGCGGCGCCCTGGTGGGCATGACCCGGTACGTCAACAAGGCGCACATCGCCCGTGCGGCGCTGGAGTCGACCGCGTTCCAGACCCGCGACGTCATCGAGGCTGTCGTCGCCGACACAGGACGCCCGCTCGACGAGCTGCGCGTGGACGGGGGGATGACGCGCGACGACCTGCTCATGCAGTTCCAGGCCGACATCCTCGGCATCCCCGTCGTCCGTCCCAAGGTCGTCGAGACGACCGCGCTGGGCGCCGCGTACGCCGCGGGGCTCGCCACCGGCGTATGGCGCGACCGCGACGAGCTGCGCTCGCACTGGCGCGAGGACACCCGCTTCGAACCCCGCATGCCGGCGGATGAGCGCGAGCGCCGCTACCGCCTGTGGAAGAAGGCCGTCTCGAAGTCGCTGGACTGGGTCGACGACGACGCGCGCGCGCTCGTGGGCACGACCGGCGCGTGACGGCTACTTGAGCAGTCGCGACAGCCGCCGGTCGGCGAGGATCTTGCCGCCGGTCTGGCACGTCGGGCAGTACTCGAGCGAGTTGTCGGCGAAGAACACACTGCGCACCTCGTCGCCGCACACGGGGCACGCCTCACCGCGGCGTCCGTGCACGCGCATTCCGCGGCGCTTGGCGTCTTTGAGGTCGGCGGGGGGCTTTCCGGATGCCGCGGTCACCGCCTCGGCGAGGGTCTCCGTCATCGCGGTGTAGAGCCTGTCGATCTCGTCGTCGGAGAGCCCCGCAGCGAGCGCGTACGGCGACATCTTCGCCGCGTGCAGGATCTCGTCGGAGTACGCGTTGCCCACACCCGCGATGATCGCCTGATCGCGGAGCACGCCCTTGATCTGCGTGCGGCGCCCGGCGAGGAGTTTCGCGAACGTGTCGCGATCGAACGACGGGTCGAGCGGGTCGGGTCCGAGCCGCGCGATGCCCGGCACCTCGGAGGGCTGGCGCACGACATAGACCGCGAGCGACTTCTTCGTGCCCGCCTCGGTCAGGTCGAACCCCGACCCGTCGGACAGCGCCACGCGCAGCGCGATCGGCGTCTTGCCGGGGCGGATGAGGGTCGTCGGCAGCTGGTCGTACCACCGCAGCCACCCCGCCTTCGCGAGATGGAACACGAGGTGCGGGCCGGAGTCGGCACCATCGCCGGTCGTCGTCGCGATGTCGACGAACTTGCCGTGGCGCTCGACTCCCGTGATCTCCGCGTCTTTGAGCGACTCGATGGGCGGATCGTACGTCTTGAGCGCAGCGATGTTCGCGATCGTCGCGCGCGTCACCCGCAGACCGGTCGTGCGCTCGCGCAGGAACTCGACGAGGCCCTGCACCTCAGGCATCTCGGGCATGCGCTCATCCTGTCATGTGCCGCCGACGAGCGTCTCGCGTGCGGCTTCGTCGAGCACAGGCCACGGCTGGGGCATCCGGTCGTCGTCGACGAGCAGTCCCGCGATCCACCCGTCGTCGCGCCGGCCCTCGCCGTTCACGAGCGCCTGGCGCATCGTGCCCTCGTAGCGGAACCCCAGCGTGCGCGCGGCGCGCGCCGACACGATGTTGCCGGCGACGGCGCGCCACCCGATGCGCTGGAGCTTCAGCCCGTCGGGCGAGAAGCCCCAGGCGATGACGGTGACCGCCGCCTCGATGAGGATCCTGCGCCCGCGGGACCACGGAGCGACCCAGTAGCCGATCTCGCCCGCGCCCTGGTCGACGCCGTAGAGCCCGATCGTTCCGACGAGAGAACCGGCTTCGCGGATGCCCCATGTCAGGTTGCGACCGGCCTCCCAGTCCTTCGGGATCTGCGCGATGAACGCCTCGGCGTGCCGGCGCTCGTACGGCGTCGGAATCGTCGTGTACCGCTGGATCGCCGGATCCTGGCACGCCTCGAACATCGCGTCGGCGTCGGAGGCGACGGGGAGCGACAGTTCGAGTCTGGCGGAGCGGAGGACGACGGGCTGCATCCCGCCACGATAGCCGCCCCGCGGGGCTGCGGCGCGTCCGTTCACACCCGCACGCGGCGGAGCAGACCGACCCGGTCGTACACGTCGGCGAGGGTGCGATCGGCGACCTCGTCGGCCTTCCCCGCGTTCACCGCGAGCACCCGGTCGAGCTCGGCCGGATCGGCGAGGAGAGTCAGCGCGCGCTCACGAACCGGAGCGAACTCCTCGACCACGACCTCGGCCAGCCCCTTCTTGAAGTCGCCGTAGCCGCGGCCCGCGTACTCGTCCTCGATCGAGCCGACCTGGCGGCCGGTGAGGGCCGCGTAGATCACGAGCAAGTTCGAGACGCCCGGCTTGTTCTCGGTGTCGTAGCGCACCGAGCCTTCCGAATCCGTCACTGCGCGCATGATCTTCTTGCGGGTCTTGCCCGGGTCGTCGAGCAGCCACAGGATCCCCGCATCCGACTCGGCCGACTTCGACATCTTCGACGTCGGGTTCTGCAGGTCGAAGATGCGCGCGGTGTCACGCTGGATCACCGGTGTCGGCACGCGGAACGTCTGGCCGTAGCGCGAGTTGAACCGCTCGGCGAGGTCGCGCGTCAGCTCGACGTGCTGCTTCTGGTCGTCGCCGACCGGCACGATGTCGGTCTGGTACAGCAGGATGTCGGCCGCCATCAGCACCGGGTACGTGAACAGCCCGACCGACGTCGCTTCGGAGCCGTAGCGCTGCGACTTGTCCTTGAACTGCGTCATGCGACCGGCCTCGCCGAAGCCCGTGATCGTCGAGAGGATCCACGCCAGCTCGGCGTGCGCGGGAACGTGCGACTGCACGTACAGCGTCGACTTGGACGGCTCGATGCCCGCTGCGATGTACTGCGCGGCCGTGCGGCGCGTCTTCTCGCGCAGTTCGGCGGGGTCGTTCGGCTGCGTCAGAGCGTGCAGGTCGACGACCGAGAAGAACGCGTCGTAGGACTCCTGCAGATCGCGCCACTGCATGAGCGCCCCGATGTAGTTGCCGATGTGCAGCGAATCGGCGGAGGGCTGCATTCCGGAGTACAGGCGCGGTTTCGTCACCCAGCAATCCTAATGAGCGATCGCACGCCCCTCGCGCGCGGGTCAGTGACCGAGCGTGTAGTCGGCGATCACGGGGGAGTGGTCGCTCCACCGCGTGTCCCACGAGGCAGCCCGGAACACCGAGTAGTCCGTCACGCGCTGCGCGAGGGCGGGCGTCGCGAGGTGGTAGTCGATTCGCCACCCCGAGTCGTTGTCGAATGCCCGCCCGCGCATCGACCACCACGTGTACGGGCCGGGCACCTCGCCCGCCCACCTGCGCCCCACGTCGACCCAGCCGAGCCCGATGCCCGTCGTGCCGTCGACGCACTCCACCTGCTCGCCTGCGGGACCCACGAACCGGTCGAAGTACGCGCGCTCGCGCGGCAGGAAGCCGGCCTTCTTGATGTTGCCCTTCCAATTGCGGATGTCGAGCTCGCGGTGACCGACGTTGAGGTCGCCCATGATGAGCGCCAGCGGGTTGTCGGACGCCAGCAGCGGCATCCGCTTCTCCATCGCGTCGAGGAAGGCCCATTTCGCGTCCTGCCGGGGCGTGTCGGCCTCACCCGTCGGGACGTACGCGCTCACGATCGTGACGCGCTCGCCGTCGACCTCGAAGTCGGCCTCGATCCAGCGCCCGGCGGTGTCGAGCGGCTCGGGGCTGAGGGCGGTGCGCACGTCGATCGCGCGGTCGCGGCTCGCGATCGCGACGCCCGCGCGCCCCTTGAGCAGCGCCTCGTCGTTGACGAGCTGCCACCCGGGCAGCACGGCGGCGAGCTCGTCGGCCGTCGCGCGCACCTCTTGCAGCGCCATGACGTCGATGTCGGTCGCATCGAGCCACTCGGTCATGCCTTTGCGGGTTGCCGCCCGGATGCCGTTGACGTTGACGGAGGCGATGCGGACGCGGCGAGGCATGCGTGCCAGCCTAGCCGCGGGTGCGGACACGGCTCATTCGAGGAGGCTGCCCCGACGCTCCTTGCGAGACGCGGGAGCGGATGCCTCGACTTCGGCCAGCTCGCGCTGCGCCTCGCGCACCGCACGATCGGCCATCCACACGCGGAACCATGGCGCCTGGTCGCGCACCTCCTCCGCCGTGCGCAGCCGCACCCGCGCGGCGATCAGCAGCGCACGGTGCTCCGCGGCGAGTCGATCCGTCTCGGACTCGGGTAGCAGCGGCTCGTTGACGTCCCGTGCGCGCACCGCGGTCCACGAGGCCGCGACGAGGATGATGATTCCCATGATGCGGAACCACAGCAGCAGCCCGACGAAGATCGCGAAGGTCGCGAGCAGCGGGTTGGTCGGCGTGTAGCTCAGCAGCAGGCCCGCGCCGAGCTGGAGGATCGTGATCGCCCCACCGCCGAGCAGGGCGCCCGGCCAGATCCGCCGCCACTGCAGCTCCGTTCCCGTGAGGAAGCGGAAGAGAGCCGCGAGAGCCGTGGTGAAGATCGAGAACGAGATGATGACGGATGCCGCGAACCCGCCGACCTGGTAGAGCACGGACGACGTGTCCCACCCGAACAGTCTGAACACCGCGCTGATCGCCCACGTGCCCGCGTAGTTGAGCGCCGATCCGCCGATGAGCGCCGCCCCGAAGATGATCGCCGCGAGGAGGTCGCGCGCCTTGAGGAGCACGTAGCTGCGGCGGTCGGGCTCGAGGCCGAAGATGTCGCGCACCGCGCGGCGAGCGAACGTCACGAACCCGATCGCGGTCCACACGACCGTCACGAGGGCGATGAGACCCGTGACTCCGAGCACGCCCGCGCTGCTCGTCGCGATCTCGGTCACCTGCTCCGTCGTGAACACGCCCGTGCCGTCGTCGCTGATGAGGCCGGGCAGGTAGAAGTCGATGACGTCGATCATCGCCTGGATGGCATCGGGGCTCCCGCCCAGCCACAGCCCCGCGATCGCGAACGCGAGGTACACCGCCGCGAACGCCGCGAACAGCGCCTGATAGCTGATGCCCGCCGCGAGCAGGAAGCCGTTGTGCTGGAGGAAATGGCGCCACACGCGAACCGGGAACCACGACAGCGTGCGCCGGGTCAGCTTCGATGCCCGCTCGATCGGCTCGTCGAAGCGCGCGCGCAGGCTGGACTGCGTCGCGTCCCAGCGGGCTCGGAGAGACTCCTCGGTGCGCGCGGCCTGGTCGGCCTCGGTCTGGGCCTGCGGCGAGGAAGCACGGCCCTGTTGTCGCGCCACGCAGTCAGATTAGCGGTCGGCGGGCACGACCTTCGGCACCGCACGGAACCTCGGCACCGCGAAGAGGATCGCGGCCAGCGCGAGGGCGGGGAGGAGGAACGCGGGACCGAGCCCCGGAGCGTCGGCCAGCAGCCCGAGGACGACGGCCCCGAGGATCGCGCCGGCGTAGTTGAAGAGGTTCACGCGAGCGATCACCTGGTCGCTGTGCGCTTCGTCGAGCTCACCGGCCGCGCCGAACGTGACGGGGATGAGCACACCCGCCGACACTCCCGCGAGAGCGAAGCCCGCGACGGCGACGCCGGGGACGGGCACGAGCGCGACGAGCGCGCACCCCACGGCCGACACGGCCGCCGCCACCGCCACGATCGTGCGCCGGTCGACGATCGTGAGCAGCCGGTCGGTGACGAGCCGCGTCACGAGGACGACAGCCTGGTACGCGGCGTAGCCGAGCGGCGCAACCCATGCGAGAGCGAGGAGGCCGTCCTGCAGGTACACGGTGCTCCACGTGCTGACCGCCGAGTCCGCCACGAAGATCGCGAGCACGACGAGCCCGAACACCCAGATGCCCGCGCGCGGCAGCCGCGCTCGCTCCGAAGGCGGCAGTGCCTCGTCGACGGGCTTCTCGCGGGCGGAGAACCGGGCCACGATGATCGCGGCGGCGAGGGCGACGACGGCCGCACACGCGAGCGCGACGCCGGCGGCGAAGGCGGATGCCGCGACGGCCGACACGAGCAGCGCGCCGACGATCGCGGCGGCCGTTGCGGCGGCGAAGAAGCCGCCGAGCACGGGGCGGCCGTACGCGCGCTGCACCGCGACGCCCTGCATCGCGGCGGACGCGTCGACGCATCCGAGCCCGACGCCGAACACCGCCCATGCCGCGACGAACACGCCGAACGGGGACGGCACCGCGATCGCGGGGAGCGCGACCGCCTGGATCGCGAGGCCCAGCGTGAGTGCGGCACGGCTGCCGAAGCGCACCGCCACCGCGTTCGCCACGAGGGAGCCGCCCGCCGCCATGAGGGCGACGCCGAGCACGATGAGCGAGACGGTCATGTCGTCGACCTGCTGGCGCGCCTTGAGCGCGGGCAGCGACGTGACGACGACGGCGTAGCCGAGGCCCTGCGCCACGTAGGCGGCGGTGACTGCCCCGCGGGCGGCCCTCCACGGCCCGGAGGGCGCGGGGCGCGGCATCCGGCTCTTTGCCTTGCTGCCGGTCAGCGGACCATCGCTCCGTTGCGACGCGTCCACTCGCGGGCCCTAGGCCCGCCCGCGCAGAACGGCCTGCTTGACCTCTGCGATCGCCTTCGTCACCTCGATGCCGCGGGGGCATGCCTCGGTGCAGTTGAACGTCGTGCGGCAGCGCCACACACCCTCTTTGTCGTTGAGGATGTCGAGGCGCACCTGGGCGGCGTCGTCGCGCGAGTCGAAGATGAAGCGGTGCGCGTTGACGATGGCGGCCGGGCCGAAGTACTGGCCGTCGGTCCAGAACACCGGGCACGACGACGTGCACGCCGCGCAGAGGATGCACTTGGTCGTGTCGTCGAAGACCTCGCGGTTCACGATCGACTGGATGCGCTCCTTGCCCGGCTCGGGAGCCGTGCCCGAGATGAGGAACGGCTGCACCTCGCGGTACGACGCGAAGAAGGGCTCCATGTCGACGACGAGGTCCTTCTCGAGCGGCAGGCCCTTGATCGCCTCGATGTAGATGGGCTGCGAGATGTCGAGGTCCTTGATGAGCGTCTTGCACGCCAGGCGGTTGCGGCCGTTGATGCGCATCGCGTCGGAGCCGCAGATGCCGTGGGCGCACGAGCGGCGGAACGTCAGCGAGCCGTCGACCTCCCACTTGATCTTGTGGAGAGCATCGAGAACGCGGTCGGTCGAGTACAGCTCGACGTCGTAGTCGACCCAGCGCGGCTCCTCGTCGACTTCGGGGTCGAAGCGCCGGATGATGAACGTGACGAGGAACGACTGGATGCCGGTGTCGGCCGGGGACTGCTCGACGTCGCCGGGCGCGTCGGTCGTCTCGAGGACGGTCGAGGTCATCTCAGTACTTCCTCTCCATCGGCTGGTAGCGCGTGACCACGACCGGCTTCCAGTCGAGGCGGATGTGGTCCTCCGAGTCGGACGACTGCGGATCGCCGGTCAGGTACGCCATCGTGTGCTTCATGTAGGTCTCGTCGTCGCGTGCGGGGAAGTCGTCGCGCATGTGGCCGCCGCGGCTCTCCTTGCGGTTGCGCGCCGCGACGACGACGACCTCGGCGATGTCGAGCAGGAAGCCGAGCTCGACCGCCTCGAGCAGGTCGGTGTTGTAGCGGCGGCCCTTGTCGTCCACGTGGACGTTGCGGTAGCGGGCGCGGAGGTCTTCGATCACCTCGAGCACCTCGCTGAGCGACTCCTCGGTGCGGAACACCTGGGCCTTGCGGTCCATCTCGTCCTGCAGCGTCTTGCGGAGGACGGCGATGCGCTCGGTGCCCGGGTTGCTGCGGAGCCCCTCGATCAGCTCGCGCACCTCGCGGGCGGGATCGTCGGGCAGCGGCACGAAGTCGGCGGTCTTGGCGTACTCGACCGCGTTGCGGCCGGCGCGCTTGCCGAAGACGTTGATGTCGAGCAGCGAGTTGGTGCCGAGGCGGTTCGAGCCGTGCACCGACACGCACGCGCACTCGCCCGCGGCGTACAGACCCGGGACGATCGTCGCGTTGTCGCTGAGCACCTGCGCATCGGTGTTCGTGGGGATGCCGCCCATCGCGTAGTGGGCGGTCGGCATGACCGGCACGGGCTCGACGACGGGGTCGACGCCGAGGTACGTGCGCGCGAACTCCGTGATGTCGGGGAGCTTGGTCTCGAGCACCTCGGCGCCCAGGTGCGTGCAGTCCAGCAGCACGTAGTCGCGGTGCGGGCCGGCGCCGCGGCCCTCCGCGACCTCCTGCACCATGCAGCGGCTGACGATGTCGCGGGGCGCGAGGTCTTTGATGGTGGGGGCGTAGCGCTCCATGAAGCGCTCACCCGTGACGTTGCGCAGGATCGCGCCTTCGCCGCGGGCGCCCTCGGTGAGGAGGATGCCGAGGCCGGCCAGCCCGGTCGGGTGGAACTGGAAGAACTCCATGTCCTCCAGCGGGAGGCCCTTGCGCCAGACGATGCCGACGCCGTCGCCTGTGAGCGTGTGGGCGTTCGAGGTCGTCTTGAAGATCTTGCCGAACCCGCCGGTCGCGAAGATGACGGCTTTGGAGTGGAAGACGTGCAGATCGCCGGTCGCGAGCTCGTAGGCGACGACTCCCGCGACCTGCGTCGCGCCCTCGGCGTCCTTCACCGTGATGAGGTCGAGGACGTAGAACTCGTTGAAGAAGTTGATGCCGAGCTTGACGCAGTTCTGGAACAGCGTCTGAAGGATCATGTGGCCCGTGCGGTCGGCCGCGTAGCACGCACGGCGGACGGGCGTCTTGCCGTGGTCGGCCGTGTGCCCGCCGAAGCGGCGCTGGTCGATCTTGCCCTCGGGCGTGCGGTTGAAGGGCAGGCCCATGTTCTCGAGATCGATGACCGCGTCGATCGCCTCTTTCGCGAGGATCTCCGCCGCGTCCTGGTCGACGAGGTAGTCGCCGCCCTTGACGGTGTCGAAGGTGTGCCACTCCCACGAGTCGTCCTCGACGTTCGCGAGGGCCGCCGCCATTCCGCCCTGCGCCGCGCCGGTGTGCGACCGGGTCGGGTAGAGCTTCGTGATGACGGCCGTCCGCGCTCCCGGACCAGCCTCGATCGCCGCGCGCATTCCCGCGCCGCCGGCCCCCACGATGACGATGTCGAACTGGTGATAGTGGACGCCGTTCTTGACGACGCCGTCAGCGGTCTGGGTGCTCACGTGATTGGGGTGCTTTCCGTCTCTGTTGAGTGTCGTCGCGGCGTCAGGCGCAGCGTTCCTGGAGCCACTGCGCGCTCTGGTCGGTCAGGCCGAGGCACGGGTCGAAGGTGAAGACCACGAGCGTCCCGAGGACGATCAGGAACCCCGCCGCGAGCCACAGGGCCCACACGAGCACGCGGCGCGTGCCGTCGTGGGTCACGTAGTCGTTGACGATCGTGCGCATGCCGTTCGCGCCGTGGATGAGGGCGAGCCACAGCATGAGCACGTCCCACCACTGCCAGAACGGGCTCGCGAACTTGCCCGCGACGAAGCCGAAGTCGATCCCGTGGATGCCGTCGCCGAGCATGAGGTTCACGAAGAGGTGCCCGAAGATCAGGACGATCAGCAGCACGCCCGAGGCGCGCATGTAGATCCAGCCCCACTTCTCGAGGTTGCCGCCGCGCTTGCTGCGCGGGGCGATGGGGGTGCGGGGGTCGGCGATCGCGACGCCCTGGGCCTGTCCGGCGCTCATCACTGACCTCCCATACCGGCGAAGACGTTCATGAGGTGGCGCGGCGTGAAGCCGAGCATCGTCACCGCCCACAGGCCGATCACGCCCCACCACAGCTGGCGCTGGTGGCGCGTCGCCCACGGCCAGAAGTCGACGAGCATGATCCGCAGGCCGTTGAACGCGTGGTACGCGATCGCCGCGACGAGCACGACCTCGCCGAGGCCCATGATCGGGTTCTTGTAGGTGCCGATCACCGCGTCGTACGCCTCGGGCGAGACGCGGATGAGCGCCGTGTCGAGCACGTGCACCAACAGGAAGAAGAAGATCGCCACGCCGGTGATGCGGTGCAGCACCCACGACCACATGCCTTCGCGCCCCCGGTACAGCGTTCCGCGGGGGGTTCGCGACGTGGTCTCGGCCGACGGTGTGACGCGCGCTGGAGCAGACACGGCCCGTCCTTCCTCAAGGTCGAACGCGGATGCCCGGGACATTACGTCGGCCCCGGATCGGATCCCGGACGCTTCGCAGCGCCGCCACCATCCTATTCCCGTCGCGAGAGGGCTTGGATCACGCACGCGCCTCCGCCGTCCCGCCGGCCAGGAATCGTGCCGGGGCGCCCGCGCGGTTAGCCTGTCAGCATGGCCGGACCGATCGAGGACTTCTATGCCGTGATCCCCGCAGGAGGGATCGGCAGCCGGCTGTGGCCGCTCTCGCGCGCGGACGCGCCCAAGTTCCTGCACGATCTCACGGGGTCGGGGCACACGCTCCTGCACGACACGTGGCACCGCCTCGAGCCGCTCACGGGCCGCGACCGGATCGCGGTCGTCACCGGGCGTGCGCACCGCGCCGCGGTCGAGAAGGAGCTGCCCGGCATCCTCGACAAGAACCTGTTCCTGGAGTCCGAGCCGCGTGACTCGACGGCCGCGATCGGCCTCGCCGCCGCGGTGCTCTCGCGGCGCGAGCCCGACGTCATCATCGGCTCGTTCGCGGCCGATCACGTCATCCGCGTGCCCCACCTGTTCGAGTGGGCCGTGCGCCAGGCCGTCGAGGTCGCGCGCGAGGGATTCGTGTGCACGATCGGCATCCAGCCCAGCGAGCCGTCTATCAGCTTCGGCTACATCAAGAAGAAGCGCCAGCTCGTCATCGAGGGCGCGCCCGAGGCGGCGCTCGTCGAGAGCTTCGTCGAGAAGCCGGACCTGGAGACGGCGAAGGAGTACTTCGCGTCGCGCGACCACCTGTGGAACGCGGGCATGTTCATCTCCCGCGCCGACGTGCTGCTCGGCGAGATCGCCGACAACCAGCCCGCCCTCTACGCGGGCCTCATGGATCTCGCCGAGGCGTGGGACGATCGCGACGCGCGCGGGCCGGTCGTCGACCGCGTGTGGCCGACGCTGCCGAAGATCGCGATCGACTACGCGGTGGCCGAGCCCGCCGCCGAGAAGGGTCGTCTGGCGGTCGTCCCCGGCCACTTCGACTGGGACGACGTGGGGGACTTCGCGAGCCTCGCCAAGCTCAACTCGAAGGGCCGCAAGAACGACCTCGCGGTTCTGGGCAAGAACGCGAGGATCCTGTCGGATGCCGCGAGCGGCATCGTCGTGAGTCAGACCTCGCGCGTGATCAGTCTCATCGGCGTGAACGACATCGTCGTCGTCGACACCGAGGACGCGCTGCTGGTGACCACGAGCGAGCACGCCCAGCGGGTGAAGGGCGTCGTCGACGCCCTCAAGCTCAACGGTCGCGGCGACGTCCTGTAAGGCACCCTGCAAGACGCGGTCCTCGTCTGTTGCGTCTTTGTAACCATTTCGCTCCGAGAGCCGTTCCCGGCGTGCAAGCGCCCGGTAACACTGGGTAACTTCTCTATGCACCCGCGAGGTCCGCGGGGTCTTCTCCCGTGGAGGTTGAGTTGACCGTTTCCACCCGAAAGCGACTGCTCGGCGGCGTGGTCGCCGCGAGCCTGTTCGTCGCACTCGCCGGCTGTGCGTCGGCCCCCGAAGACAACGGCGAGACCGGTGGCGGCGACGCCGGCGGCGCCGTCGACGGCTTCAAGCCCTGCATGGTCTCCGACGAGGGCGGATTCGACGACAAGTCGTTCAACCAGCTCGGCTACGAGGGCCTCGAGCGCGCCTCCGACGAGCTCGGTGTCGAGTTCACCGCCGTCGAGTCGAGCTCCGAGTCCGACTACGCCCCGAACATCACGAGCCTGATCGACCAGGGCTGCTCGCTCATCGTGTCCGTCGGCTTCGCGCTGGCCGCCGCGACGTCCGAGGCCGCCCAGGCGAACCCCGACGTCCAGTTCGTGTCGATCGACGACGTCGTCGACACCGACTTCGACGGCGAAACCGACGCGCCCAACATCAAGCCGATCGTCTTCGACACCGCTCAGGCCGCCTTCCTCGCGGGCTACGCGTCGGCGTCGTTCTCGACGGCCAAGAAGGTCGGCACGTTCGGCGGCATGAACTTCCCGACGGTCTCGATCTTCATGGACGGCTTCGCCCAGGGCGTCGAGCACTGGAACGAGGTCAAGAGCGACAGCGTCGAGGTCGTCGGCTGGGACCGCGCCGCTCAGGACGGCGTGTTCACCGGTGGCTTCCAGGCCAACCAGGACGCGATCAACGCCGCGCAGGGCATCGTCGACCAGGGTGTCGACGTGCTGCTCCCCGTCGGCGGCCCGATCTACCAGAGCGCCGCTTCGGTCATCCGCGGCTCCGGTCGTGAGATCGCCATGCTCGGCGTGGACGCCGACGTGTTCGAGACCGACCCCAGCGTCGCCGACCTGCTGCTGACCTCGATCCGCAAGCTGATCGACGTCGGTGTCGAGGAGGCCGTGCTCGCCGCGGGCCAGGGTGACTTCGACGCGACGCCGTTCGTCGGCACGCTCGAGAACGAGGGCGTGGGCCTGGCCCCGTTCCACGACTTCGAGGACCGTGTCTCGCCTGATCTGCAGGGTGAGCTCGACGAGATCCAGGCCGGCATCATCGACGGTTCGATCCCGGTCGAGTCGTACCTCGCGGGCTGATTCCCGCTCCCTGTGGGGAGGCCGGCACGCCGGCCTCCCCACAGCCGTCTCCGCGGCGTGCGGGCCTCATCGCGCCGCCGCACCCCGCTCATTAGGATCTGCACCATGAAGCTCGAACTCCGCGGCATTACCAAGCGGTTCGGAAGCCTCGTCGCGAACGACCACATCGATCTCGTGGTCGAACCCGGCGAGATCCACTCCCTGCTCGGCGAGAACGGCGCCGGCAAGTCCACCCTCATGAACGTCCTGTACGGGCTGTACAAGGCTGACGAAGGCGTCATCCTGCTCGACGGCCACGTCCAGAATTTCCGCGGCCCCGGAGACGCGATGCGTGCGGGAGTCGGCATGGTGCATCAGCACTTCATGTTGATCCCGGTCTTCACGGTCGCCGAGAACGTCATGCTCGGCCACGAGTCGACGAAAATCGGAGGCCTCCTCAACATCGAGGCGGCGCGCGCCCGGGTGCGCGAGATCTCATCCCAGTTCGGATTCGACGTCGATCCGGATGCCGTGGTCGAAGACCTCCCCGTCGGCGTCCAGCAGCGCGTCGAGATCATCAAGGCGCTCTCGCGCGACGCGAAGGTCCTCGTGTTCGACGAGCCGACCGCCGTGCTCACGCCGCAGGAGACCGACGAGCTCATGGAGATCATGCGTCAGCTCCGCGACTCCGGCGCGTCGATCGTCTTCATCACCCACAAGCTGCGCGAGGTGCGCGCGGTCGCCGACCGCATCACCGTCATCCGCCTCGGCAAGGTCGTCGGCGAGGCCGAGCCGACCGCGACGAACGCCGAGCTCGCCTCGATGATGGTTGGCCGCGCGGTCGAGCTCACCGTGCACAAGGGTCCGCCGCAGCCCAACGAAAGCTCGCTCGTGGTCGAGGGCCTCACCGTCATCGATCCGCGCGGCCAGGTGACCGTCAACGACGTGAGCTTCGAGGTTCGCGGCGGCGAGATCCTCGCGATCGCCGGCGTCCAGGGGAACGGACAGACCGAGCTCACTGAGGCGCTCGTGGGCCTGCAGCCCCAGGTGCGCGGGTCGGTGCGCCTCAACGGCGAGGAGCTCGTGGGGCGCAGCATCCGTCACATCCTCGACGCCGGCGTCGGCTTCGTGCCCGAGGACCGCAAGGAGGACGGCCTGGTCGGCGCGTTCACGATCGCCGAGAACCTCATGCTCGATCGCGCCAACGGGGCGCCGTTCGTCAAGGCGGGCAACGTCCAGCGCAAGTCGCTGGAGAGCTTCGCGAAAGAGAAGTTCACGGAGTTCGACGTGCGCGCACCGGGCATCGACACGCCGGTCGCGTCGCTCTCGGGCGGCAATCAGCAGAAGGTCGTGCTCGCGCGCGAGCTCAGCCGCGACCTGTCGCTGCTCGTGGCGGCCCAGCCCACGCGAGGGGTGGATGTCGGGTCGATCGAGTTCATCCACAAACGCATCGTCGCCACGCGCGACGCGGGCGTGCCGGTCGTCGTCGTCTCGACCGAGCTCGACGAGGTGACTGCGCTCGCCGATCGCATCATGGTGATGTACCGCGGCCGGATCGTCGGCATCGTGCCGGGCGACACTCCGCGTGACGTGCTCGGCCTCATGATGGCCGGAGTGACGTCCGAGACCGAAGGAGCCGCAGCGTGAGCTCGACCAGCGTGCCCCTGGCGCCCGCCGAGGTGCCCCCTCCCTCCAAATGGCACGAGACCTTCCTGAGGATCACGCAGGGCAATTGGCTCATCTCGGTGCTCGCCGTCGTGCTCGCCCTCATCGTGGGCGGCATCATGATCGCGGCGACCGACGAGGACGTGCAGGCCGCCTCGGCATACTTCTTCGCGCGCCCCGGTGACACCATCGTCGCGATCTGGAGGTCGGTCTCCGGTGCGTACATCGCGCTGTTCCAGGGCTCGATCTACAACTTCAACGCGCCGAACTTCGCGCGCGGCATCCGCCCCCTCACCGAGACCCTCACGTTCGCGACGCCGCTCATCGCGGCCGGGCTCGGCGTCGCGCTCACGTTCCGCATCGGCATGTTCAACATCGGCGGTCGGGGCCAGATGCTCCTGGCCGCGGCGGGCGCGGGCTGGATCGCCTTCGGGTTCGACCTGCCCTGGGGCATCCACATGATCGTCGCGCTCATCGTCGGCATGGCCGCCGGCGCGCTGTGGGCGGGCATCGCGGGCTTCCTCAAGGCGAGGACGGGCGCGCATGAGGTGATCGTGACGATCATGCTCAACTACGTCGCGTTCTACCTCATCTCGTGGATGCTGCGCACGCCCGGACTCCTGCAGGCTCCCGGATCGAGCAATCCGAAGACGCCCGCGATGAAGGACACGGCGATCTTCCCCGACCTGCTCGGGCCGCAGTACAACCTGCACTTCGGATTCGTCCTCGTCATCGGCGCGACCGTGCTCGTGTGGTGGATCCTGAGCCGCTCGAGCCTCGGCTTCCAGTTCCGCGCGGTGGGGGAGAACCCGAACGCGGCGCGCGTGGCGGGCATCAACGTCAAGAACATGTACGTCTACGGCATGCTCATCTCGGGCGCGCTCGTCGGCCTCGCGGGCGTGAACCAGGTGCTCGGCACGATCACGACGGGCTTCACCGCGGGCATCGACGCGGGCATCGGCTTCGACGCGATCACGGTCGCGCTGCTCGGCCGATCCACGCCGTGGGGCACGTTCGCGGCCGGCATCCTGTTCGGCGCCTTCAAGGCGGGCGGCTTCGCGATGCAGGCCGGCGAGCAGATCCCGATCGAGATCGTCACGGTCGTGCAGTCGCTCATCGTGCTGTTCATCGCGGCGCCGCCACTGGTGCGCACGATCTTCTTCCTGCCGTCGCCCGAGCGTGATCGCCGCCGGGCCGAGAAGGCGCGATTGAAGGCCCTCAAGGCCGCGACCGCCGCCGACGCCGAGCTCGAGGGGGCAGCGAAGTGACCGCGCCGCACGTCGACACCGCGGGCCTCATGCCCGAGACGCCGGTCACCGTCGAAAAGACGGTGCTCCGCAGTTGGAAGTCGCCCATCGCGCTCGGCATCTTCGCGGTGCTGTTCGGGCTGCTCGTCTTCTTCGCGCCGCACGCCGGCACCACGAACTTCCGGCTCTCCACGCAGGCCGACGCGATCCAGCTCGGCGACCTCGCGGTGCCGGTGTTCCTCACCACGCTGATCTGCTTCCTGCTGCTCGCACTGCTGGCCGCGGCATCCGCGTACTTCGTCTACAACGCCGGACGCACGCCGCTGTGGATCGTGATCGCCCACGTGATCGTGGCGGTCGTCGGATTCCTCACGTGGGCGGCGGCAGGGGCGACCATCCCCGTCGCGGGGCTGCTGGCCGGATCGCTCGGGCTCGCGGTGCCGCTCATCTACGGCGCGCTCTGCGGCGTGATCGGCGAGCGCGCGGGCGTCGTGAACATCGCGATCGAGGGCCAGCTGCTCGCGGGCGCCTTCACGGCCGCGGTCGTGTCGTCGATCACGCGGCAGCCGTTCCTCGGCCTGCTCGCCGCAATGGTCGCAGGCATGCTCGTCGCCGCGGTGCTCGCCAGCTTCGCGATCAAGTACCTCGTCGACCAGGTGATCGTCGGTGTCGTGCTGAACGTGCTCGTGATCGGCCTCACCGGGTTCCTGTTCTCTCAGGTGCTCCAGCCGAACGCGGCGCTGCTGAACACACCGGCGCGCTTCGACCGCCTCCCGATCCCGATCCTGAGCGACATCCCGATCATCGGCCCGGTGTTCTTCCGGCAGACGATCATCGTCTACATCATGTACTTCGCCGTCGCGCTCGTGTACGTCGGCATGTTCCACACGCGGTGGGGCCTGCGTCTGCGCGCGGTCGGCGAGCACCCGCAGGCCGCCGACACGGTCGGCATCAAGGTGAACCCGACGCGGTTCTGGAACGTGCTGCTGGCCGGCGCCATCGCCGGCCTCGGCGGCACGGTCTTCACGATCGGCGCCGGCATCGCCTTCAACAAGGAGATGACCGCCGGCGCGGGCTTCATCGCGCTCGCGGCCGTCATCTTCGGTCAGTGGGATCCGATCAAGGCGACGCTCGCCGCGCTCCTGTTCGGGTTCGCGTCGAACCTGCAGAACACGCTCAGCGTGATCGGCTCGCCGGTGCCGAGCGAGTTCATGCTGATGGTGCCGTACCTCGTGACGATCTTCGTCGTCGCGGGCGTCGTCGGGAAGTCGCGCGCACCGGCCGCGGACGGCAAGCCGTACATCAAGGGGTGACCCATGCCTGACCGAGAGCGCGCGGGCGGCGCATCCGTCGACCCTCCCGATCCCGACCCGAAGGGTGGCCGTTCGTGACCGACATCGACTGGGATGAGCTCCGCGCAGCGGCGACCGACGCGATGCGCCGTGCGTACGCGCCGTACTCGCGGTATCGGGTCGGTGCCGCCGCGCTGGTCACCGACGGGCGGATCGTCACCGGCTGCAACGTCGAGAACGCGTCGTACGGCGTGACGCTGTGCGCCGAATGCGGCCTGGTGAGCGAGCTCGCGAACACCGGCGGCGGCAATCTCGTCGCGTTCGTGTGCGTGAACGGCGATGGGCACACGATCATGCCGTGCGGCCGCTGCCGGCAGCTGCTCTACGAGTTCGCGATCCCGGGCATGCTGCTCGAGACCGTGTCGGGCATCCGCACGATCGACGAGGTGCTTCCCGACGCGTTCGGTCCGCGCGATCTCGAGGAGGCGTCGAGATGACGGACCCCGACACCGGGCGAGTCGAAGCGTTTGACGCGGTCGACGTCATCCGCGCGAAGCGCGACGGCGGGGCGGTTCCCGAAGACGCGCTGCGTTGGATGATCGACGCCTACACGCGCGAATACGTCTCGGATGCGCAGATGGCGGCCTTCGCGATGGCGGTGCTGCTCAACGGCATGACGCGCGACGAGATCCGCGTCATGACCGACGCGATGATCGCGTCGGGCGAGCGCATGAGCTTCGAAGGCCTCGGCAAGCCGACAGCCGACAAGCACTCGACGGGGGGAGTCGGCGACAAGATCACGCTCCCGCTCGCACCGCTGGTCGCGTCGTTCGGCGTCGCGGTGCCGCAGCTTTCGGGCCGAGGTCTCGGCCACACCGGCGGCACGCTCGACAAGCTCGAGTCGATCCCGGGCTGGCGGGCGGCGCTGACGAACGACGAGCTCTTCGCGCAGCTGCGCGACGTCGGAGCGGTGATCTGCGCAGCCGGCACGGGGCTCGCGCCGGCGGACAAGCGACTGTACGCGCTGCGCGATGTGACGGGCACCGTCGAGGCGATCCCGCTCATCGCGTCGAGCATCATGTCGAAGAAGATCGCCGAGGGAACGGGCGCGCTCGTCCTCGACGTCAAGTTCGGCTCGGGCGCCTTCATGCGCGACGTCGAGCGCGCACGCGAGCTCGCGCGCACGATGGTGGAGCTCGGCACCGACTCGGGCGTCGCGACGACGGCGCTGCTGACAGACATGAACACGCCGCTCGGCCTCGCGATCGGCAACGCAAACGAGGTCCGCGAGTCGGTCGAGGTGCTCGCCGGCGGTGGGCCCGCCGACGTCGTCGAGCTCACGGTCGCGCTCGCACGCGAGATGCTCGCTCTTGCCGGGCAGCCCGAAGCCGACGTCGAAGAAGCGCTCCGTGACGGGCGCGCGATGGACACGTGGCGCGCGATGATCCGGGCGCAGGACGGAGATCCGGATGCTCCTCTCCCGGCGCCGCGCGAGACGCACACCGTCACGGCGCCGTCGTCCGGCGTCGTCACGCGCCTGGACGCCCTCGCGTTCGGCATCGGCGCATGGCGCCTCGGAGCGGGCCGCGCCCGCGCGCAGGATCCGGTCGTCCACGCGGCCGGCATCGATCTTCACGCGAAGCCCGGCGACGAGGTCACCGCCGGTCAGCCGCTGTTCACCTTGCTCGCCGACGACGGGGCGCGGTTCGCGCGCGCTCTCGAGGCCGTCGAGGGGGCGTGGGAGATCGGGCCGGATGCTCCGACCCCGGCGCCGATCGTCCGGGAGCGGATCACGGGCTGAGCGGAGCCGCCCGATCGAGTAGCGTCGCCAGTGGCCGACGACTGCCGCAGCACCACCGCACCGCCGTCACACGTCCTTCACACCAATCGCCGCAGAGGAGCACCACATGCCCATCGACCAGCACGGGGACGCGGTCCTCGACGGTGTCTCGATCCGGAGCCTTCCGAAGGTGTCGCTGCACGACCACCTCGATGGCGCCGTGCGTCCCGCGACGATCGTCGAGCTGGCCGACGAGATCGGGCTGGATGTGCCCGAGACGGATCCCGGCGCCCTCGCCGACTGGTTCGCCGACAAGAGCGACTCGGGGTCGCTGGTCGAGTACTTGAAGACGTTCGACCTGACGACCGCGGTCATGCAGACGCGCGAAGGTCTGACGCGCGTCGCGCGCGAGTTCGTCGAGGACCTCGCCCAGGACGGCGTCATCTACGGTGAGGTGCGCTGGGCGCCGGAGCAGCATCTCGCGCGCGGCCTCTCGCTCGACGAGGTCGTCGAGGCGGTGCAGGAGGGCATCGAGGAGGGCGAGGACGCGGCGGCGTCCGCCGGCCGTGACATCCGCGTCGGCCAGCTCATCACGGCGATGCGCCACACCGACCGCTCGCTCGAGATCGCACGCCTGGCCGTCGACTGGCGCACGCGCGGCGCCGTCGGCTTCGACATCGCCGGCCCCGAGGACGGCTTCCCGCCGTCGCAGCACCGCGAGGCGTTCGACTACCTCGCGTCGGAGTTCTTCCCGGCGACGGTGCACGCCGGAGAGGCGGCCGGGCTCGACTCGATCCGCTCGGCCCTCATCGACGGACGCGCCCTGCGCCTCGGGCACGGAGTGCGCGTCGCCGAGGACCTCGACATCGTGTCGCGCGAGGGCGAGGAGGTGCTCGTGCAGTTCGGCGACCTCGCGCGCTGGGTGCGCGATCGCGAGATCACGCTCGAGCTGTCGCCGTCGTCGAACCTGCAGACGGGCGCGATCGCCGCATGGGGCACGACCCTCGAGGACCACCCGTTCGACCTGCTCTACCAGCTCGGGTTCTCGGTCACGGTGAACGTCGACAACCGCACCATGAGCCGCACGTCGCTCACGCGCGAGCTGGCGCTGCTCGCCGAGACCTTCGACTACGGGCTCGATGACCTCGAGGAGTTCCAGCTGAACGCCGCCGCGGGCGCGTTCCTCCCGGTCGAGCAGCGCGAGGAGCTCATCGACCTCATCTCGGAGGGCTTCGGCGACTGAGCCCGGCGCGCGCCGTGCGCGCGGTGCGGCTGCCGTGCGTGCGTAGCGCGTGTGCGTGCCGAACTCCGGAATTCTCATCGTTCGTCAGCGGAGAACCACCGGATTGCGGGTCATCTCCGCACCGACGGCGCGATCTCTCCGGAGTTCGGCACGGCGATGGGCGCCGGGTCCGCGCGCGATGATCTCCCGGAGCGCCGACTGCACGGCGTCGGCGTGCCACATGACATCTTCGGCTAGCAGCCGCACAGTGGAGTAGCCGAGACGCGCCGCGGCGAGGTCTCTTCGCCTATCGCGCTTCTGCGCTTCCCAATCGGAGTGGAACTGCCCGCTATCGCACTCGATGATGAGCCACTCATCGACCACGAAGTCGACCCGGCCGACGTGCGTGAGCTGTACCTGCACGTCGACACGGCATCCGATCGCGCGAAGTATGAGCCGGACGAGCGTCTCCGGCCCGGACTCGCTACGCCTGTCGAGCAGTTGGCGGAGCACCCGGTAGCGCCGTGGCAGTGCCGAGAAGATCACTGCGAGATCGCCCTCGTCGATGAGGCCGAGGTGCCAGGCACTGTCCAGCGTCGCAACGGCAGCACGGGGTTCCTGGCACCGAGTGGCCTGCACGAGCGCTTCGACGACAGAAGTGGCAAGCTCGGAGCTCGACGCGCGCGTCGGTCGCCAGTGCCGAACCACGTCGTCCGGGCGAGCGGGCACGCGACTGGCATCCGGGTCCATCTGGATGTGGAGGTGAGGCGTGTCGCGGACGAACACTCCGATGTGGTGGACGAGGGACGCGCAGTCCACGCGCCCGCCCAGACGCGCCGCTCGGACGAAGACGGAGTCGGTTCCCGCTCTCAGGTATCGCCCCTTGCGCACGCGGATGAGCCGACCCTCGGCCGCTGCACTCGCCAGTCGGCGTCGAGTCATGCCGCTGTCGATCAGCGCCTGCGTCGAGAGCAGGTGCGGCAGCGTCGGCCTCGCCGGTCGTGTGGTCGTGCGCACAACTCCACGGTGAGCGCCCGCGCCCGGCGGTGTGCCTCGCGGCAGTTCGGATGTGGAGAGCCAGCGGCGAACGCATGCGGAGGAGGAGCGGACCGAACTCCGGAGAAAGTCGCTCCGAGGGGTCGCCGTTCGGCTGGGAATGCGGCGGCGTCGGTCCTTCCGGAGTTCGGCCCGCGAATGCCGCGCACCGCCGCGCGCGCCGGCGCGGCCTCAGCCCCGCACGACCTCCGGGTGCGAGGCGACGTACGCCTCGAACGCCTCGGCCGAGGTCATGCGCGGCGTGTAGCCGAACTCCTCCTTGAGGGCGTCGTTCGCGAGGACCGGGCGGTACCGCAGGAATCCGACCTGCTCGGGGCCGTGCACGGTGAGGCGCAGCGTGCGCCCGACACGCAGCGCGAACGCGAGCGCGCCCGCCGGCACAGTGAAGACCCGCTTGCCCAGGCGCGCCGCGAGCTCGCGCACCGTCACCCGGCCGTCGCCCGCGACGTTGTAGACGCCCGGCGGGCCGTCGGTCGCGGCGCGCGCGATCGCTCCGGCGACGTCGTCGACCCACACGAACACGAAGGGGGAGTCGGAGCCGCGGATCGCGAGGATGCGCCGCCCCTTCCACAGCGCCGTGATCTGGTTGGAGACCGTCGGGCCGAGGATCGTCCCGATGCGGAACACGACCTGCTCGAGCTCGGGGTGC
Organism: Microbacterium immunditiarum; assembly: GCF_013409785.1. Taxonomy (NCBI): domain Bacteria; kingdom Bacillati; phylum Actinomycetota; class Actinomycetes; order Micrococcales; family Microbacteriaceae; genus Microbacterium; species Microbacterium immunditiarum. The sequence continues at coordinate 3,328,730 of NZ_JACCBV010000001.1, read as the reverse complement.
GCGAGGCGGTACCCGGCGAGCATCTGCTCGACGAGCCGCTTGTGCTTCGAGTACGGGAACTCGTCGTTCCCGCGCACCGGGTCGCTCTCGCGCAGCCACTCGGGGTTGTCGGGGTGGTAGCCGTACGCGGCGCCCGACGACGACACGACGACCCGGCGCACGCCCGCCTCGACGCACGCTTCCAGCACGTGTCGCGTGCCGTCCACGTCGACACGGTATTCGAGGTCGTGATCGCGCCCCGGGTTCACGATGGCCGCGAGGTGCACGACGACGTCGATCTCGTGCCGGCGCAGGAGCGCGACGAGGCCGTCGGGTCGGGTGACGTCGCAGTCCTCGTAGACGACGCCGTCGACCGGATGCCCCGGCCGCCGCACATCGCCCGCGACGACGAGCGACACCTCGGGGCGTGCTCCGAGCGCTTCGGCGACGTGCATCCCGAGGAACCCGGCGCCGCCCGTGATGAGCACCCGCACGTCCTTCACCTCCGTCGTGTCGCGTCCTCGCGCCGCATTCCGCGCGATGGGACGGACTCCGTGAGCGTCCGTCGTCATGATGCCGCCCCCGTGGGGGCATCCGTCGGCTCTGTCGGCTCGGCGTGCCACGTCGCGTCGCCCTTGGCCGAGCCCGTGCGGCGCTTGGTGTGACGCGCCCACAGCGCGGCGACGATGAGGCCGGCGATGATGTCCCAGATGCCCCACCACCCGGCGACGATCGCCATGCCGCCGAGCCCGCCGAAGAACGTGAAGACGAGGCCGAGACCGAGGCCGGCGTTGCGGATGCCCACCTCGAACGTCATCGCCTTGCGCTCGCGCGTGCCGAGGCCGCCGACGACAGCGGTGCTGTAGCCGATCGCGAGCGCGACCGCGTCGTGCACCGTGACGACGAGCACGATGATCCCGAGGAACGTGATGAAGTACATCCAGTTCCCGGCGAGCGCCGCGACGATGAACCCGAGCAGCGCGATGAGCGAGAACCACTTGACGAACGGCTGCACCTTGGCCGCGATCTTCGGGAACCTCGCACGAACGAACAGCCCGATCGCGAACGGCACGCCGATGATGAGGACGATCTCGAGCAGCATCTGCCACGGGTTGAGCGACACGGCCGCGAGCAGCTCGCGCGCGGTCGGGTGCAGCGAGCCCCAGAACGCGATCGACAGCGGGAGCATGAAGATGTAGATCGCGTTGCCGACGGCCGTCATCGACACCGACAGCGCGACGTTGCCGCCCGCGCGGTGCGTGAGCACCTGCGAGATGTTCCCCGGCGGGCAGCACGCCACGAGGATCATGCCGAGCGCCATCGACGGCGTCACAGGGAGGATGAGCGTCAGCGCGAAGGTCACGGCGGGCAGCACGACGAGCTGCGCGAGGATCGCGATGACGAACGGCTTCGGCTTGCGCACGACCACCTTGAAGTCGTCGGGGGTCGTGTCGAGCGCGATCCCGAGCATGATCAGGCCGAGGACGACGTTCAGGATGATGAGCGTCTCGGGCGTGAAGTTCAGCGCGACGCCGTCGGGGTTCATGCGGTCACCTTCTCGCGCGAGCGGCGGACGGGGGATGAGGAGCGGATGCCGCGCCCCGCGCCCGAGGCGTCACCACGCAGCTCGGCGGTCGCTTCACGCACGGCGCGCCGGTAGGCATCCTTGTTGACGTAGTACGACATTCGCTCGAGCCCGAGGTACCTGTATCCGGCGGTCAGGTCGGGCCAGGGGGCATCCGTGATCCTCCGCCGGAACGCGGCGCGCCGGTCGGGCGTCGCCGTCAGGTAGGCGGCGATGAGCTCCGCCTGCTCGTAGCGGCCCTGCCAGCCGATGCCGGACGCCTCGATCATGCCCATCACGAAGAGCCCGTTGAACGCGCCGTCGACCGGCGGTGGGAAGACGTTGAGGAAGAGCTTCGGCGCCCAGCCGTTCCAGTTGAACTCCTCGCGCGGGACGAACGGGTAGTCGAGCGTGTAGCCCGTCGCGAGCATCACGAGGTCGTACCGACCACTCGTCCCGTCGCGGAAGTGCACCGTGTCGCCGTCGAACCGGTCGATGTCGGGACGGATGCGCAGGTCGCCCTGCCCGAGGTGGTTCAGGATGAGCGTGTTGACGATCGGGTGCGACTCGTAGATCTTGTAGTCCGGCTTCGGGAATCCGAAGCGTGCCGGGTCGCCCGTGAACGCCCGCAGCACGCGCGTGTCGAGGAACTGCTTGATGGGACGGGGGAGCGGCCGGCCCTGGTTGAGCGTGTCGGAGGGCTTTCCGAAGATGTACCGCGGCACGAAGTAATAGCCGCGACGGACGCTCATCTCGACGGATGCCGCGTGGTGCACGGCATCGACGGCGATGTCGCACCCCGAGTTGCCCGCGCCGACGATGAGCACGCGCTTGCCCGTGAGCTGGGTGGCGGTCTTGTACTTCGAGGTGTGCATGATCTCGCCGGTGAACTCGCCGCGGAATGTCGGCACGTTCGGCTCGGCGAGCGTGCCGTTCGCGAGGATCACTCCGGCGTACCGCTCCTCGATCGGGCCGTCCGGTCCGTCGGCGCGGAGGGTCCAGAGGCCGTCGGCCCCGCGTTCGAGCCCGGTGACCTTGGTGTCGAACGTGAAGTGCTCGGTGAGCCCGAAGTGCTCGGCATAGTCGCGGAAGTACTCGATGAGTGTGCGGTGGCTCGGGTAGTCGGCATCCGTCTTCATCGGGAACTCGGCGAACTCCGTCGTCGTGCGCGACGAGATGAGGTGCGCCGACTCGTACATCGTCGAGCGGGGGTTCTCGATGTCCCACAGGCCGCCGACGCCGCGAGAGGCCTCGTAGCCGTCGAACGCGATGCCGGCCTTCTGCAGCGCCCGCGCGGCGGAGAGCCCCGACGGTCCGGCGCCCACGATGGCATAGCGGTGCTGTTGCATATCTCCCCAGACTCCGTCGTCCCGGTGTTCGGCCTTGGATACCCTAAGCCGTTACGCGCCGTTAACCGAAATCACTCGCCCACAGGCCGAGCGAGGGCCGCGAGACGCAGCCCCGCCCCGGCGACTGAACCTCAGCCCGCGATCGCCGCCTGGCGCTTCTCGACCTCTGCCTGCACCTTGCCGAACAGCGGATGCTCCGGCTCGAGCCCCGTCACCTCGGCGGTGAACGCGGCGGAGTCGAGCTCGCGCAGCATCCGCTGCATGTCGACCGCCTGCGGGTCCTCCTGGTCGTCGAACGCGAGCGCGGCGCCCATGGCCGCAACGAGCGCGTCGACGGCGAGGCCGCGCTCCGCCGCCTCGGCCGCCGGCCCGACGAACCGCTCGTGGCGTGAGAGCTTGCGCAACGGCTGGCGTCCGACGCGCCACACGGTGTCGGGGAGCGCGGGGTTTCGGAAGCGGTTCAGGATCGTCTCGCGGTACGACGCGAGGTGGGCGGGATCGAGCTCGTGCTTGACCACCAGCAGCGCCGACGTCTCTTCGAGCGTGGCGGCGACCTTGGCGGCGATGCCGGGGTCGGCGAGGGCATCCGAGATCCTCTCGACGCCCGCCTCCGCCCCGAAGTACGCCGTGGTGGCATGCCCGGTGTTGACCGTGAAGAGCTTGCGCTCGATGTAGGGCGCGAGGTCGTCGACGAAGTGCGCGCCGGGGATGTTCGGCGGGTCGTCGCCGAACGGCGGCCGCTCGATCGCCCACTCGTAGAAGGGCTCGACGGTCACGTCGACGCCGCCGCCCTCGGGCTGCGCGGGCACGATGCGGTCCACGGCCGTGTTCGCGAACACGGCGCGGCCGGAGATCGCCTCCCACGCGTCGCCCGCGCGCTCGCGGATCTCGTCGCGCAGCAGGTCCGTCGCGTTGATCGCGTTCTCGCACGCCATGATCTGCAGCGGCGGCGATGAGGGGTCGCGCAGGGCGAGCCCCGACAGGATCAGCGGAGCGACGAACTTCAGCACGGTCGGCCCGACCGCGGTCGTGACGACGTTCGCCCCGGCGACCTCTTCGATCACGTCGTCGGGGTGCTCGGCGCTGTTGATCGCGCGGAAGCCGGTCACGACGATGTCGCGCCCGCCGTCGCCCATCTCGTGCACGGTGTACGAGTCGACGGCGTTGATCGCGTCGACGAGGGGCGCCGCGACGTCCGAGAACACCAGCTCGTAGCCGCCTTCGTGCAGCAGCAGGCCGACGAACCCGCGGCCGATGTTGCCCGCCCCGAAGTGGACAGCCCTCATGACACTTCTGCCGAGACGAGGGCGAAGAGCTCCTCGGGGGTCTCGACCTTCTTGAGCTTGGCGACCTCGTCCTCGTCGGAGAACAGGATCGCGATCTTCGACAGGATCTCGAGGTGCTCATCGCCCTTGCCGGCGATGCCCACCACGAAGGTGACGGGCTCGCCGTCCCAATCGACGCCGCCGTCGTAGCGCACGACTGACAGCGCGGAGTCGAGGATCGCATCCTTCGTCTCGTTCGTGCCGTGCGGGATCGCGAGCTCGTTGCCCATGTACGTCGACACCGTCTGCTCGCGCTGCTGCATCGCGTCGAAGTACGCCGACGTGACCGCGCCCGCCGCTTCGAGGATGTCGGCCGCCTCCTTCATCGCCTGCTCGCGCGTCGCGCTGCCGGAATGGATGCGCACCTGCCCGATGCCGAGGACGTCTCGTGCCATGTCTGTCGCCTTTCTTCGATGCGGATGCCGCGGGCCGAAGCCACGGGGTGGGGGGCATTCCGCCCGCCCCACCCCGCAGCGGTCATGTGTTCACTTCTGTCGCGGGAAGACCTCGCGACGACTCGCCGGGTTCGGCTCGTCGTCTACGGTGCCCCGCCCTGCGAACCATCCTCGTGCTGAGCACGCACGAGGTCTACGACCTCGTCGTACCTGGGGGAGTTCATGAAGTTGTCCACAGAAACGTGGATGGCATCGGGCGCGACGTGGCGGGCCCGGTCGGTGAGCTGGTTCTGCGTGATGACGAGGTCGGCCGACGTGTCGAGGGCGGCGATGGCCTTGTTGACCACCGTGACGTCCTCGATGCCCGCCTTCTTGATCTTGTTGCGCAGCACGCTCGCGCCCATCGCCGAGGAGCCCATGCCCGCGTCGCACGCGAACACGATGTTCCTCACCTCCCGCTCGGTCATCGTGGCGGGCTCGATGCCGCCGTCCGCCTGGGTCGCCGCGCCGCCGCGGAGCCCGGCGAGCGCATCCGAGGACTTGCCCTTCGCGGCCTCGGTCTGCGTGATCGCCGCGCCGAACGCGTCGTCGGTGGCCGCCATCGCCTCGAGGTCGCGCTTGCGTGACGCCCGCAGGATCGCCCACGAGACGAGGAACGTGACCGTGGCGGACAGGAGGACCGACAGATACACCACCATGAGGTTGGGCACCCCGCCGGCCGCGGGATTCACCGCCTGCGCGGTGACGGCGATGATGCTTCCCGGTGCGGCAGGCGCGGCCAGGGAGCCGCTCAGCAGCATGTTGGTCGTGACGCCCGTCATGCCGCCCGCGATGAGGGCGAGGATGAGCATGGGCTTCATGAGCGCGTAGGGGAAGTACACCTCGTGGATGCCGCCGAAGAACTGGATCACCGCGGCGCCGGGCGCAGAGGCACGCGCCGCGCCGAGGCCGAAGAAGGTGAACGCCAGCAGCAGCCCGACACCGGGGCCGGGGTTGGCCTCGAGCAGGAACAGGATCGACGACCCGTCGTCGGCTACCTGCTGGAGGCCGAGCGGGGTCAGCACGCCGTGGTTGATGGCGTTGTTCAGGAAGAACACCTTCGCCGGCTCGATGATGATGCTCGTGAGCGGCAGCAGGTTCGTCTCGACGAGCCAGTTCACGGCATTCCCGAGGACGGTCATGATCCCGTTCACGAGCCACGCGATCGGGTAGAACCCGATGACGATCAGGACGAAGCCCCAGATCCCCGCCGAGAACATGTTGACGAGCATCTCGAAGCCTGCGCGGATCTTCCCCTCCCACAGGTTGTCGAGCCACTTCATCGTGTACGCGGCGAGCGGGGCCATGATCATCGCGCCGATGAACATGTGCACGTAGCCCAGTCCGCTGTCGCCCTCGGGGAGCGTCGCGTTGAACTTGTCGACCAGGAGGTCCGACCCGACGATCGCTCCCATCACGCCGATCGACGCGACCACGCCGCCTCGGATGCCGTACACGATGTTGCCGCCCGTGTAGGCGATGAGGATCGGCAGGAGGTAGTGGATCGTCGGGAAGACGATCGTCGCGAGGTCGGCGTTCGGTGTCCACCCGACCTCGATGAAGAACGCCGTGATGATTCCCCACGCGATGAGCGCGGGGATGTTCGGCATGATCATGCCGGACAGATACGTGCCGAAGCGCTGGACTCCGATGCGCGCCTTGCTCCCGCCCGTCGTGGACGTCGACGCCGTTGTCATTGCTCTGTCTCCTTCTCTCGGGTCGCGGCCGCTTCAGCCGCGGTGGAGCTGGTCGAGGCCGCCGCCTGTGCCGCGGCCCGAGCCGAGGCCGCGTCGTTCGCGGCCAAGGCGGCTTCGGCGATGGCGCGTGCCTCGCCGAGGGTGTACTGCAGAAGGGTCGCCCGCACGTCGGCGAGCGCCGTCGGCGCCATCGACAGGCTGGTGGCGCCGAGGCCTACGAGCACGACGGCGAGCATCGGGTCGGCGGCTGCTTCCCCGCAGATCCCGACCGGCTTGCCGTGCGCGCGTCCCGCCTCTCCCACCTCTCTCACGAGGCGGAGCACGGCGGGATGCCACGGGTCCTGGAACGTCGCGACCGAGCCCAGGAGCCGGTCCGCCGCCATCGTGTACTGCGTGAGGTCGTTCGTGCCGATCGACGCGAAGTCGGCGACGGCGAGGATGCGGTCGGCGAGGAGCGCCGACGAGGGCACCTCCACCATGACGCCTGCGGTCTTCACGCCGTACTCCCGCGCGATCTTCGTGAAGTACTCGGTCTCTTCGACGGTCGCCACCATGGGGGCCATCACCCACAGGTCGGCTCCCTTGCCCGCGGCGCGGGTGGCGGCATCCGCCTCGGCCAGAGCCGTCAGCTGCTCGCGCAGGATGTCCTCGCTCGCGCGCAGCGCGCGCAGTCCGCGAAGTCCGAGCGCCGGATTCTCCTCGTGCGCGTCGTTGAGGAACGGCAGGGGCTTGTCGGCGCCCGCGTCCAGCACGCGCACGACCACCTTCTTGCCCGCGAAGGCCGCGAGGAGCTTCTCGTACACGGCCCGCTGCTGCTCGACGGTCGGCGCCTGGCTGGAGCTGAGGAAGAGGAACTCGGTGCGGAACAGCCCCACGCCCTCAGCGCCGAGCGCGACCGCCTCGGCGGCGCCTTCGGCGTTGCCGAGGTTGACCAGCAGCGGGATTTCGGTGCCGTCCCGCAGGGCGCCCGGCGTGATGGGGGCCGATGCCGCGGCCGCTCGCGAATCCGCGCGGTTCTTCGCCCGAGCGAGCTCGTCGTCGGTCGGCTCGGTCACGACGACTCCCGCCGCCGCGTCGACGATCACCGTCTCGCCCTCCTCCAGCCCCGCGGCATCCGCGACGCCCACGACCGCGACGATCGCCTTCTCGCGCGCCAGGATGGCGGTGTGCGACGTCGGTCCGCCCTCGGTCGTGACGAGGGCCAGCACCTTCTCGAGGTCGAGGAGCGCCGTGTCGGCCGGGGCGAGATCCTTCGCGACGAGCACGAACGGATGCCCCGGATCCGGCACGCCCGGCGCCGGGAGCCCGCGCAGGCGCGCGATCACGCGCTGAGCGACGTCGTCGAGGTCGGCCGCGCGCTCGCCGAGGTATCCGCCGAGGGCCGTGAGCTGCTCGCGGAAGGACGCGAACGCGTCGTAGACGGCGAACTCGCTCGTCTTGCCCTTCGCGATGCGGTCGTCGACCTCCTGCTCGAGGGTCGGATCCTCGGCCATCATCGCCTGCGCCTCGAGCACGTCCTGCGCCTTGCCGCCCGCCTTCTCGCCGCGTTCCTCCAGCTCGCGCGCGACGGCAGAGACCGCTTCGCGCACGCGCGCGGTCTCCTCCTCGACGCTGCGCGTGCTGCGCTCGTCGGGAGGTGGGGGCAGGGGCGCCGCCATGCGGGCGACGGGTCCTTGCGCGACCCCCAGGCCGATGCCGACTCCTCTCAGCTCCGGCATGCTCACTCCGCGTCGTGGTCGGTTGTGAGCAGTTCACTCAGCGTGTCGAGCGCCGCCTCGGCGTCGTCGCCGTCGGCGGTGAGCGTGACGTAGTCGCCCTGCTCGACGCCCAGCGAGATCACGCCGAGGATGCTCGCGGCGTTGACGGGCGCGCCGGAGTCCTTTGCGATCGTGATCGGGATGCCGGTGTCCTTCGCCGCCTGGGCGAAGAGCTTGGCGGGTCGTGCGTGCAGACCGTGCGACGATCCGATGCGGACCGTCCGGGAGACCTGGGGCATGTCTTGACCTTTCTCGATGTCGATCGGAGTCACGTGTCGACGTCTGTGAAACCCTCGTCCTGCACTTCGACGGGAGTCGTCGCCTGCGGGGGAGTGCCCGCGGCCGGAGAAATCCCCCCGGAGTCTCCGACCGCGTCGCGGACCAGTGCGAGGGTCCGCGTGCCGTCCAGATCCGAGAAGACGTCGGACGGCAGCAGAACGACGGCGGTGCCCCGCAGGGCGGCGTCGCGCTTGATGCGCGCGACCGCGTCGGTGAGGTGCGGGCCCACCAGCACGACGTCGGCGGCGTCGAGGTCGATCGGAAGCGACTGCTCGGTGCCGGCGAACGCGGTGTAGGGAAGACCCTGGTCCTGTGCGGCGTGGCGCACGCGCTGTGCGACGAACGTGCTCGACGCGCCAGCTCCGCAGACCACCAGGATCCTCATCGATCCGCCTCCTCGTGCTGGCCATTCTTGTGAAAACGCTGAGAGCCGACAACCACTCCTTCTTCCGCGGGGGAGGAAATCCGCGACGGGAATCGCGCGGGGGCCGTGACGCGGCGGCCCCGCCCGCCTCGGCTCGTGGTTGACTGACTCTCAGGGCGGCGCGACGCTGCGCCGTCTTCGGAGGGAGCGGCGTGACGCGAGCGAGACAGGACCGGCTGCTGGGCCTTCTCGTGCGCGACGGGGACTGGGTCACGGCCGCCGCGCTGGCCGACGCCTTGGGGGTCACGCCGCGCAGCGTGCGCTCGTACGTGACCGCGATCAATGCGCGGGTCGCTCCCGCCGTCGCGGTCGAGTCCGGGCCGCGCGGTTATCGGGCGACGACGGATGCCGCGGCCGCGCTGCGCGCGGGTCCCTCCGACGAGGGCACACCGCGCGACCGGCTGCACACTCTCGTCCGCCGCCTGCTCGACGACTCCGACGGCATCGACGTGTTCGAGACCGCCGAGTCGCTGTTCGTGAGCCCCGCGACGCTCGACGCCGACCTCGCGCGCGTGCGCGGGCTGCTCGGCGGGACCGGGCTGACGCTCGAGCGCTCGCAGTCGCGCGCGCGGCTCGTCGGCACCGAGGTCGCGCAGCGTCGCCTGCTGAGTCGCCTCGCGCACGACGAGATGGACGCCGGATCCTTCGACCTCGTGGCGCTGCGGCGATCGCTCGGCGAGGACTCCGTCGGGGCACGCGCGTTCGGCCCGTTCAAGACCGACCTCGTCGAGAGGCTCTCCGGGCTCGGGTGGTTCGTGAACGAGATCGGCATCGCCGACGTCGTCATGCACATCGCGATCGCCGCGGATCGCGTCGCGCACGGACGCCCTCTCGAGAACGCGGGCGGTGAGGACAGCGCCTCGCAGGGCGAGGTCGCTGACATCATCGGCGAGCTCGCCGAGCGCCGCCTCGGCGTGCGCCTCGGCCGGGGCGACCTCCAGCACCTGTCCACGCTCGTGCTCACGCGGGTGGTCGCGCCCGGGGCATCCGGTTCGGCACCCGGAGAACGCGCCCGCGCACGCCTCGATCCCGACGTCGAGGCCGCCGTGCGCGAGGTCGTGGAGCGGGCCGCGGCAGAGTTCCTCGTCGACATCGTGCATCCCGACTTCGTGCTGCGCCTCGCGCTGCACGTCCAGAACCTCGCCCGGCGCGCCCAGGAGCGCGCGTGGTCGCGCAACCCGCTCACGAGGTCGCTCAAGTCGACGTACCCCATGATCTTCGAGGTCGCTGTGTTCATCGCGAGCGGCCTCCAGGAGCGGCTCGGCATCCCGCTGCCCGACGACGAGATCGCCTACATCGCGATGCACGTGGGCGGGCAGCTCGAGCGCAACCGTCATGCGGAGCAGCTGCTCGCCGCGACGATCGTCTGCCCCGGCTACTACGAGCTGCACGAGCTGCTGCGCTCGAGCGTCGACCGGTCGCTCGGCCGCGCGGTCGAGGTCGTCGGCGTCGAGACCCGCGTCGACCCGGACTGGGAGAGCATCGACTCCGACCTCGTGCTCACGACGATCGACCCGCCGCCGGGCCACGGCGAGCGGTTCGTGCGGATCAAGCCGTTCCTCACCGAGGCCGACATCGAGCGCGTGCAGGCGGTGGCGAGCCGCATCCGTCGCTCCCGGCGCCTGCGGCGCCTGCGCACCGAGCTGGAGCGCTACTTCGATCCGTCGGCGTTCCTGCGGCTGCCCGAGGATCTCGAGCCGGATGCCACGGACCGCAGCCCCGCCGAAGAGGGTGTGATCCGCGCCCTCGGCGCGCGCCTCGTCGCGCTCGGCGTCATCGACGAGGCCTACATCGAGCGCGCGATCGAGCGCGAGCGGCTGTCGTCGACGGCCTTCACCGACGCGCTCGCCGTGCCGCACGCGCTCGCGATGACCGCGGCCCGCACGGCGATCGCGATCGGGATCGCCGAGCCGTCGATGCCGTGGGGCGAGGGCCGGGTGCAGGTCGTCGCGCTCGTCGCCTTCTCGGAGGCCGACCGCGAGGCGTTCCAGACCGTGTTCGAGCAGTTCGTCGAGGTGTTCAGCGAGCGCGACAGCGTGCAGCGCATCGTGCGCCGCGCGACCGACTTCGGCGGCTTCCTCGACGAGCTCGTCGCCGTGATCGACGGCTGAGCCGGGGCATCCGTCACCCGCGGGGCAGCCGGGCATCCGGCCTTCCCGTGCGGTTTGGGGCGGATCTCCGACTTTGGGGCGCAGGATATCCGCCCCAAAGTCGGAAACCCGCCCCAAACCCGGCTCTTCTGTCTTCACCGCGTACGGCGCCGGGATCGGACGACTCGGGCGGGACGGATGCCGAACGCGGCGAGGCGTGCGCCGAGCGTCGCGGTCGTCGCCACATCGGGCCAGCCCCAACGCACAAGAGGGGCGCCGGTTGTCCCGCGGATCCAGTCCTCGCGCCGCTTCTCGCGGTCGAACGCCTCGGCAGTCGTGCGCCCATCCAGCATCCCACCGTCGCGGTACTTGATCGCTCCGTCGAATTCGCCGAGTGCTCGTCGGCCTTCGATCCCGAAGTCCACGTAGTACGAGCCGCCGTCCGGCGCGTCGACGGACACCTGCAACTCGAGATCCCCGAAGCCGAGCTCGACGAGGCGAATCCGGCTGATGCTCTCGCCGGGAAGCTGGGAGCGCCCGTCGGCGAAGCGAAGTACACGCTCAGCGCGGGCGACGCCGTGCGCAGACCGACGTGCGATTCGGCGGACGTCCGCACAGAATGCGGATGCCGCGTCCCGGTCGTACTCGCGCGCACCGCGCCCGGCGATGTGCCTCAGCGCCGCATCAGCGACGGTGACTGCCTGCTCGAATGTCGCAGTACGGGCCACATCTGCGACTGTGCGTGAGAGCGTCGTGCAGAGGAGGCCGTCGATCTCGGTGACGTCGTCCGCCGGCATCTCCCCGCGATGCCGGATGACGCCCACGACGGCACCCGGGCGTTCCGGTGGGAGAGTCACATGGACCCGCGCTCCGTCGGGACGGTACAGCGGCAGTCCGTGGAGCGCGGCCGCCGTCTCGTGCGTGAGTACCGGGCGATCGCTCGACGTGAGGTCGAGTGCCCGCGCGCGTGCGAGCACCCGGTGCTCCGGGCGCGCACGGTGCCACTCGTCCCCGGACACGTAGACGCCGGGGCGGATCCTTACGAGTGACCCGCCCGCAACCTGCATCCGGATCGCTCTGTCGGCCAGTCCGTGGTCGATCAGACTCGCGTAGGTGAGGAGCGCAGGCGAATCGGATGCGTATGGGTGCAGCGGCACGGGCATCGACCCATCGTCGTCATCCGCTCACGCGCAGATGTGTTCTCTCTGCTGCGTGTGTCGTCTTGCTCCGCCCGACCTCCTCGGGAGGAACCATATTCATCCCGGGGTTTGGGGCGGATTTCCGACTTTGGGGCGCAGGAAATCCGCCCCAAAGTCGGAAACCCGCCCCAAACGGCCGGGTCACGAAGGGTCACGGCGGCGGAGCCGCTCCTCGAGGCCGAGCCGGACGGCCGGCCATTCGTGGGGGAGGATCGAGAAGACCACGGTGTCGCGCAGCGTGCCGTCGGGACCGAGGCGGTGGTTGCGCAGCACGCCGTCCTGCTTCGCGCCGAGGCGCGCGATGGCCTCGCGCGACTGACGGTTGTGCCAGTGGGTGCGGAACTCGACCGCGATCGCGTCGCAGTCGTCGAACGCGTGCCGCAGCAGGAGCAGCTTCGCGGCCGTATTGACCGCGGTGCGCTGGGCCGAGAGCGCGAGCCACGTGTAGCCGATCTCGACGTGCCGGTTGGGCTGGTCGATGTGGCAGTAGGTGGTCATGCCAACGACCCGGCCGGTCTCGAGCCGCCGGATCGCCCACGGGTTCATGTGTCCCTCGGCGTGCCACGCGAGGCGCCGGTCGATCTCGGCCGCCACCTCGCTCGGCGCGGGCACGGACGTGTACCACGCGCGGTCGAGGCCATCCGCCGCGACGGCGAGGTCGTCGGCGTGCTCGTGCGAGAGCGGCTCCATTCGCACGAAGTCGTTCTCGAGCACGATCGAGGTGTTCAGCAGCACGAGTCGAGCCTAGAACCGCTCCGGCGCGCGTGCCGACGCCGCCCTCCGGAAGCGGCCGTCACTGGTCGGAGTGCATCGCCGCCTCGGCGGCCGCGGCACCCTTCGCCGGGTCGCCCGACGCGGCCGCGATACGGGCGGCGGCGAGTGCGCGCCTGCCCGCCGGGAGGCCGATCGCCGCGCCGACCGCGACGAAGGTGAGCAGTCCGGCTGCCACGAGCAGCGCCTCGATCGCGACGACGTCGGCGAGCGGACCGAACACGAGCATGCCGATCGGCATCGCGACGGCCATGACGATCCCGACGAACCCGAACACGCGGCCCTGGCGCTCGGGCTCGACCGTCTCCTGCAGGAGCGTCATCGACGGCGTCGAGAAGAACGGGACGGCCAGGCCCACCAGGAACATGAAGCCGAAGAAGATCCACACGTTGGGCGACAGCCCGAGGCCCACCGACAGCACGCCGAACACGAGCGACGACACGACGATGAGACCGATGCGGCTGCGCTTCGCGAAGAACGACGCCACGAGGATGCCGCCGAGCATCATGCCGACGCTGAACGCGACCTCGAGGATCGCGAGGTTGACGACGTCCTGAGTCTCGCCCGCGGGGAACGAGCGGACGATCATGAGCGGCGTGAGGTTCGAGGGCGCCACCATCAGCAGGAAGATGATGGCGAAGAGCACGAGCAGCCACCGCACGAACGCGTGGTTCGCGACGTAGCGCACGCCGTCGACGAGGTCGGCGAAATAGCCCACGTGCGCGTCGGCGGCGCGGCGGATCGTCGGCACGGGGATGAGCGCGAGGATGCCGATGCCGATGACCGCCGTCACGACGTCGATGAAGAAGATCGGCACGAGCGACCCGGCCGTGCCGCCGGTCGCGGCTGACGCCCACGCGAAGAGGCCGCCCGCTGCGGCGGGTGCGAGGAGCGCGAGCGCGGACTGGATCGATCCGTTGATGCCATTCACGCGGATGAGGTTGCGCGTCGGCACGATCTGCGGGACGAGCGCCGACACGGCCGGCAGCTGGATGCCCTGGCCCGTCGACCGGATCGCGAGCGTCAGGAAGATGAGCCATACGGCGTCGTAGCCCGTCATCATGATGAGCGCGAGCGCGAGGGTCGACGCGGCGATCGCGGCATCCGCCCCCATGATGATGAGCTTCCGGTTGTGGCGGTCCGCCCACACGCCCGCGAAGATCGACACCACCGCCTGGGGCAGGAACCCGAACAGCGCGGCGAGCATCATGATGAGGCCCGACTGGTACGTGATTGTGAGGTACCAGAACACCGCGTACTGCACGAGCATCGAGCCGAAAAGGCTCACCGTCTGGCCGCTCAGGAACATGACGGTGCGCCGCAGCCAGTGCGGCGGGTCGGGTGGGCCCGGCTCCTCGACGGTCGGCACCGCCCCGGTGTCGCGGGCGATGGCGTCAGGCGCACCCGCGAGGGCGGGCGCCGTCAGCGGGGACTCGGGCGCCGCAGGCGCCGGGTCGTGCGGAGGGGGAGGAGGCGTGGCATCCGTCTCGTCTTCGCGTCCGGTGACCATCGACTCCACTCCTCACCGCTACCTGAGGTCACTCACGATATATCGCGTCTCGCCTCTCGCGCAACACGCCGTCCGCCGCTCACGTGAGCTCGTCGAGCAGGCTCCTCACCCCGGCCGCGAGCGCGGCGACCCGTGCGCCGGCGTCTTCGGCGGATTCGCCGCGCGCGTCGAGGTACAGCTTGACCTTCGGCTCGGTGCCGCTGGGCCGGACGATCAGCCGCGAGCCGTCGACGAGCGTGTACCGCAGCACGTCGGCGGGCGGCACCCCGTCCGACCCTTCGAGCAGATCGTCGACGCGCTCGACCTCGACGTCGCCGATCGACGACGGATGCTCCGCCCGCAGCGCCCCCATGATGCGCCCGATCACCGAGAGGTCGTCCACGCGCACCGACACCTGGTCGCTCGCGAAGAACCCGAACGTCGCGTCGAACTCGTCGAGGAGGTCGGACACGGTCGCGCCCCGCCCGCGCGCCTCCGCCGCCATGCCCAGGAGCGCGACCGCGGCGGAGATGCCGTCCTTGTCGCGCACGGTCTCGGGGTTCACGAGGTAGCCGAGGGCCTCCTCGTAGCCGAACACGAGGCCGGGCGCGCGCGAGATCCACTTGAAGCCCGTCAGCGTCGCGTGGAAGTCCAGGCCGTAATGGCGCGCGACCACCTCGAGCCCCGGCGACGACACGAGCGAGCACGCGAGCGACGCGCCCTCGACGTCGCCGGAATCCGCCGCCAGGCGCGCCGCCCGCCACCCGAGCAGCAGCCCGACCTGGTTGCCCGTGAGGCGCCGCCATCCGCCGTCGGCCGATTCGTCGGGCACGGCGACCGCGAGCCGGTCGGCGTCGGGGTCGTTCGCGATGATGAGCTCGGCGCCCGCTTCGCGCGCCGTCTCGAAGGCGAGATCCATCGCGCCGGGCTCCTCCGGGTTGGGGAACGCCACCGTCGGGAACGTGCCGTCGGGTTCGAGCTGCGCCGTGACCGTCGTCGGCTGCGGGTAGCCCGCCACATCGAGGATCCGTGAGAACGTCTCCCACCCCACCCCGTGCATCGCGGTGTAGACCCACGTGAGGCCCTCCGCCCCCGCGGGCGCGGGCGCGACGGCGGCGGTGGCCGCGATGTACGCCTCGACGAGCGACTCGGGAGCCAGCTCGAACGCGACCGAGCGCGGGAGGGACGTGATGTCGCCCTCGGCGGCGACGCGCTCGATGTGCGCGGAGATCTCGGCGTCGGCGGGCGGCACGATCTGCGCCCCCTCGTCCTGGCCGCCGAGGTAGACCTTGTACCCGTTGTCGTCGGGCGGGTTGTGGCTCGCGGTGACCATCACGCCCGCCGCGGCCCCGAGCTCGCGCACGGCGAATGCGAGCACCGGCGTGGGGAGCTTCCGCGGCAGGATCACGGCGCGCAGCCCCGCCCCCGTGAACAGCTCGGCGGAGTCGCGAGCGAACACGTCGGAGTTCCGCCGGCCGTCGTAGCCGATGACGACGAGCGGGGGCTCTGCGGCATCCGGATCCGCCTTCTCGAGCACATACGCCGCGAGACCCGCCGCCGCCTGCGCGACGAGCACGCGGTTCATGCGGTTGCTTCCGGCGCCGAGCGCGCCGCGCAGCCCCGCCGTGCCGAACTGCAGCCGCGCGCCGAAGCGGTCCTCGAGGTCGGCGACCGCGTCCGCGTCACCGGACTCGGCGCGCTCGATGATCTCCCGGAGCTCGGTGCGGGTCTCGCCGTCCGGATCCTGCGCGAGCCACGCCCGCGCCTTCTCCAGCACCGCGTCGCTCACAGCGCCCCGACGATTCCGGCCAGGAGCTTGGAGATGACGGGCTCCGCCTGGCGGCCGGCCTCGATCACCTCCTGGTGGCTCAGGGGGGTGGTCTGGATGCCCGCGGCCATGTTCGTGATGAGCGACATGCCGAGCACCTCCATGCCGGCCTCGCGCGCCGCGATCGCCTCGAGCGCCGTCGACATGCCGACGATGTGACCGCCGATGGTCTTCGCCATGCGAACCTCGGCCGGCGTCTCGTACTGCGGTCCGCGGAACTGGCAGTACACGCCCTCGTCGAGGCTCGGATCGATCGTGCGGGCGAGGTCGCGCAGGCGGATCGAGTACAGGTCCGTGAGATCGACGAACGTCGCGCCCTCGAGCGGGCTCGCGGCGGTGAGGTTGATGTGGTCGCTGATCAGCACCGGCCGGCCCGGCCGCCACGTGCTCTTGACCCCGCCCGCGCCGTTCGTCAGCACCATGATCCGCGCGCCGGTCGCGGCGGCCGTGCGGACGCTGTGCACCACGCGGCGCACGCCGTGGCCCTCGTAGAAGTGCGTGCGGGACCCGATCACGAGCACGCGCCTGCCGCGCGGCGTGACGATGCTGCGGAGCGTGCCCGCGTGGCCCGCGACCGCGGACCGGGTGAAGCCGGTGACCTCGGTGGCGGGGATCTCGACGGTGGTCTCGCCGATGAGCTCCGCCGCCTTGCTCCACCCGCTGCCGAGGGTGAGGGCGATGTCGTGGCGCTCGACGCGGGTGAGTCGCGCGATGTCGGATGCGGCCTGCTCGGCCACGGCGAACGGATCGGCGGCGGGATCGTCGAGCGGGTTCTCGGTCGTGTTCGGCATGCCCTTACGCTAGCGCCGCCGAACGCCACGGGCCACGGATGGAACGACCGCGGTCGTGGCGGGGCCTCGCGACTGGGAGAATGGTCCTCATGTCTGTGAGCTTCGAGCGCACCCAGAGCGTCGCGATCATCGGCGGCGGACCCGGCGGGTACGAAGCGGCTCTCGCCGCGGCCCAGCTCGGAGCGGAGGTCACCCTCATCGAACGGGCGGGTGTCGGAGGGTCGGCGGTCATCACCGACGTCGTGCCCTCGAAGTCGCTCATCGCCACCGCCGACGCGGCCGTCGCGATCGCCGGTGCGAGCGATCTGGGGGTGCAGCTGTTCGCGAAGACCAAGGAGGGCAAGCCCCTCAAGCCCGAGATCGCGATCAACCTCGCCGCCGTGAACAAGCGCCTCCTCTCGCTCGCGCGCCAGCAGTCCGACGACATGCGCGCCTCGCTCGTCGAGGCGGGCGTGCGCATCATCTCGGGTCACGGCCGCCTGGAGGGCGACCACGCCGTCGTCGCCTCAACGGGCCCCGGCGGCACCGACTTCGACCGGATCGAGGCCGACACGCTCGTCGTCTCGACGGGCTCGTCGCCGCGCGTGCTGCCGAGCGCCGTCCCCGACGGCGAGCGCATCCTCACGTGGACGCAGCTCTACGACATGACCGCCCTCCCCGAGCACCTCATCGTGGTCGGGTCGGGTGTCACGGGCGCCGAGTTCGCCGGTGCCTACATGAACCTCGGCTCGAAGGTCACGCTCGTGTCGAGCCGTGAGCACGTGCTCCCGGGCGAGGACCGCGACGCGGCCGCCGTGCTGGAGAAGGTCTTCAAGCGCGGCGGCATGACGGTGCTCGGCAAGTCCCGCGCCGAGAGCGTCGAGCGGCACGGCGACGCGGTGGTCGTGACGCTGTCCGACGGACGCACCGTCGAGGGCAGTCACTGCCTCATGGCCGTCGGCTCGATCCCGAACACGAAGGGCATCGGCCTCGAGGAGGCGGGCGTTCAGATGACCGAGTCGGGGCACATCCAGGTCAACCGCGTCGCACGGACTTCCGTGCCGAACATCTACGCGGCCGGCGACTGCACGACGTTCATCCCGCTCGCGTCGGTGGCCTCGATGCAGGGCCGCACCGCGATCTTCCATGCGCTCGGCGACGTCGTCATCCCGCTCGAATCGCGCCGCATCACGTCGAACATCTTCACCGCGCCCGAGATCGCCACGGTGGGATGGCAGGAGAAGGACATCGACGACGGCCTCCTCAACGGCGTCGTGCACAAGCTTCCGCTCGCCGCGAACGCCCGCGCGAAGATGATGGGCATCAAGGACGGCTTCGTGAAGATCATCGCGCGCGCCGGGAGCGGTACCGTCGTCGGCGGCGTCATCGTCGGCCCGCGCGCGTCGGAGCTCATCTACCCGATCGCGATCGCCGTCGAGCGCCGCCTCACGGTCGACCAGGTCTCGCGCGTGTTCGCCGTGTACCCGTCGCTGTCGGGCAGCATCACGGACGCCGCGCGCGCGATGCACGTCGTCGATCAGCCGGGCACGGGCGGCTGATACGGGGTGTGGCGGATGCCGCGGCATCCGTCCCGTCGCCGTCTTGGCGCGCTCGCGCGGACCGCGCCGAGCCCGCGCGAGCGCACTCCGCGCGACCTCGGCGCCTCAGGGGGGAGCCGGGTGCCGGGTGACGGCCGGCGACGTCAGATGATCGTCAGGAGCTGATGACCGGCCGAAACCGTCGTGCCGGGATCGGCGTTGATCGAGCTGATCACACCGTCCTTGTGCGCCTGGATCGGCTGCTCCATCTTCATCGCCTCGAGCACGACCACGAGGTCGCCCTTGACGACCTGCTGGCCCTCCTCGACCGCGACCTTCACGATGGTCGCCTGCATGGGAGCCTTCACCGCGTCGCCCGAGGCGCCCGCGACGACCGTCGGCGCGTGCGAGCGGCGCGACGGCGGAACGGCGGCGGGGCGTCCGGGTGCGGCGGGCGTCGACACGATGCGGTCGGGAAGGCTCACCTCGAGGCGCTTGCCCGCGACCTCCACGACGACCGTGTGGCGGTGCTCCGCGGGCTTGGGCGCCTCGAGCTCGCCGTCCCACGGCGGGATGTCGTTCTCGAACTCCGTCTCGATCCAGCGCGTGTACACGCCGAACGAGCCGTTCTCACCGGTGAAGGCGGGGTCGCGCACGACGCGGCGGTGGAACGGCAGCACCGTCGGCAGTCCCGCGACCTCGAACTCATCGAGTGCACGGCGGGAGCGCTCGAGCGCCTCGGCGCGGTCGCGGCCGGTCACGATGATCTTGGCGAGGAGCGAGTCGAACGCGCCGCTGACCGTGTCACCCGCTGTCACGCCGGAGTCGAGGCGGATGCCGGGACCCCCGAACGTCTTGAAGACGTGGATCGGTCCGGGCTGGGGGAGGAAGCCGCGACCCGGGTCCTCGCCGTTGATGCGGAACTCGATCGAGTGGCCCTCGGTCGCGGGGTCGTCGTAGCCGAGCTCCTCGCCCTCGGCCAGGCGGAACTGCTCGCGCACGAGGTCGATGCCCGTGATCTCCTCCGACACCGGGTGCTCGACCTGCAGGCGCGTGTTGACCTCGAGGAAGGAGATCGTGCCGTCGGCGCCGATGAGGAACTCGCACGTTCCCGCGCCGACGTAGCCGACCTCGCGCAGGATCGCCTTCGACGACGCGTAGAGGATGCGGTTCTGCTCCTCGGTCAGGTACGGCGCCGGCGCCTCTTCGACGAGCTTCTGGTGGCGGCGCTGCAGCGAGCAGTCGCGCGTCGACACGACGACGACGTTGCCCGCGGCGTCCGCCAGGCACTGCGTCTCGACGTGGCGGGGCTTGTCGAGGTACTTCTCGACGAAGCACTCGCCGCGCCCGAACGCCGTGATCGCCTCACGCGTCGCAGACTCGAACTGCTCGGGCACTTCGTCGAGCGTGCGCGCGACTTTGAGGCCGCGCCCGCCGCCGCCGTAGGCCGCCTTGATCGCGATCGGCAGGCCGTGCTCCTCGGCGAAGGCCACGACCTCGCTCGCGTCTGCGACGGGACCCGGGGTGCCCGGGGCGAGGGGAGCGCCCACCTTCTCGGCGACGTGGCGCGCGGTGACCTTGTCGCCGAGGGCCTCGATCGCCTCGGGCGACGGCCCGATCCATGTGAGGCCCGCCGCGATGACGGCGCGCGCGAAGTCGGCGTTCTCGGCGAGGAAGCCGTAGCCGGGGTGGATGGCGTCGGCGCCCGAGCGGCGCGCGACCGACAGGATCTTCTCGACCGAGAGGTAGGTCTCGGCGCTCGTGGAGCCGTCGAGGGAGTACGCCTCGTCGGCGAGCCGGGCGTGCAGCGCGTCACGATCCGGGTCGGCGTAGACCGCGACCGATGACTTGCCTGCGTCGCGTGCGGCGCGGATGACGCGTACGGCGATCTCGCCGCGGTTGGCAATGAGAACCTTGGCGATTTCAGGCATGGATGCCAGCCTACCGAGCGCCCCCTCGCGCGATTTGGGCGCATCGCACAAGAACGAGTGAAAAACGTGGGCGTCCAACTACAAGTGATTTCGCCCCGGTCTCACCCTTCGACCGAGCCGACCGGCGGGGCGTTGTGCAGCCACAGTTCGGGCCACTCGACGTCGAGCTCCCGCACGAGCCGCCGCAGGGTCGAAAGCGACATGCCGACGACGGTCGATGGATCGCCCTCGACGCGCTCGATGAACGGGCCCCCGAGACTGTCGATCGTGAAGGCGCCGGCGACGTGCAGGGGCTCCTCCGATGCGACGTACGCGTCGATCTCGGCATCCGTCAGATCACCGGCGAAGAAGACGGATGCCTCGGCCACCCCGTGCGCCTCGCGCGGCGGCCGCCCCGGCTGCACGCGCACGACGGCGTGGCCCGAGTGCAGCTCCCCCGATCGCCCCCGCATCGCGTGCCAGCGCTCACGCGCAGCCTCGGGCGTGTAGGGCTTGCCGAGCACGACGCCCTCGAACAGGAACATCGAGTCGCCGCCGATCACGATCCCGTCGAACTCCGGGGCGTCGTCGGCGAGGCGCGCCGCCACGTCCGCCGCCTTGCGGCGCGCGAGCAGCAGCACGTGCTCGTCGGGATCGAGCGTGCGCCCCTCGGCCGCCTCGACCGTCGCGATCACGGCGTCCTCGTCGACCTCGGGAGCCAGCGTGAGGGGGTCGATCCCCGCCTGCCGGAGGAGCATGAGCCGGGCGGGCGAGGTCGAGGCGAGGCACACGCGCATGCGCCCACCGTACCGCCGGGCGGAAGCACGTCCTGCGCATGGAAGAGTGGAAGGGTGACTCGCCCCGACCTCATCGACCTCGACATCACGGGCGTCGCCCACGGCGGCGTGTTCGTCGCTCGGCACGAGGGCCGGGTCGTGTTCGTGCCGGACGCGATCCCGGGCGAGCGCATCCGTGCGCGTCTGACTGAGGCGGGACCGGATGCCGACAAGCGGCGCTACTGGCGCGCCGAGGCGATCGAGGTGCTCGACGCCTCGCCCGACCGCCGCCCGCATGTGTGGCGTCAGGCCGACATCGACGTCGCGCCGGAGCAGCGCCCCGGCGGAGCGGACTTCGGGCACATCCGCCTCGATGCGCAGCGGCGCCTCAAGCTGCAGGTCATCCAGGACGCGCTGCACCGGATCGGCGGCGTCGACGTCCCGGTCATGCTCCAGGGCGCGTTCGCGGAGTTCTCGCCGCGCGATGAGCTCGTGGCCGAGGAGACCGAGGACGGCACCGGCTGGCGAACGCGCGTGAGCCTGCACGTCGACGCGGACGGCCGCATCGGGCCGTACGCCGCGCGCAGCCACCGCGTGATCGAGGTCGAGGATCTTCCTCTTGCGACGCCCGCCGTCGAGCGCGCGGCGCTCGAGCTGAGCGGGATGGCGCCGGGCCGCGTCGACCTGGTGCAGCCCGCGGACGGGCGCGTGCGCGTGCTTCCGCGGCCCGAGCGCGCGGCGCGCGAGGCGCGGCCCGGCGGGCGACGCGGGCGTCCGAACGCGGGCGGGGCGCGGCATCCGTCACCCTCGTCGGCACCCGCGAAACGCGACCCGGCCCGGGAGGTCGTGGTCGAGCGCGCCGGCGGACGGGAGTTCCGCGTGGACGCGGGCGGGTTCTGGCAGGTGCACCGGCTCGCGGCGCATTCGCTCACGTCGCTCGTGTCGTCGCTGCTGCGCGAGGCTCGTCCAGACGGTCCTGCGATCGACCCGGATGCCTGGCACCTCGACCTCTACGGCGGGGTCGGCCTCTTCGCGGCGACGCTCGGCGATCTCGGCGGAGCCTCGACGCGCGTGACGAGCGTCGAGTCGGATGCGCGCGCGACCGAGCACGCGGGCGAGAACCTCGCGGAGTGGGTGGGCGCGCGGGCCGAGACAGCGCGCGTCGACCGCTGGATCGCGCGGCTCGTGGCCGAGGCATCCGCCCCGGAGCGCGAACGTCTCTCGCGCGGCGTCGTGCTGCTCGATCCGCCGCGCTCGGGGGCGGGGCGCGAGGTCGTCGAGGGCATCGCGGCACTGGCTCCGGCGACCGTCGTCTACGTCGCGTGCGACCCCGTCGCGCTCGCGCGGGACCTCGCGACGTTGCGGCTCGCCGGGTACGAGACGCCGGCCGTGCACGCGGTCGATCTGTTCCCCAACTCGCATCACGTCGAGGCGGTCGCGGTGCTCACCCGCGCCGACGCTCGCGGTTAGGCTGTGGCCATGACGCGCGTCGCGCTCATCGACGATCACGAGTCCGTCCGGCTCGGACTCGAGGCGGCCTGTGCACGGGATTCGAACATGACCGTCGTCTTCTCGGGCAGCACCGTGACGGACTACCTCGAGTGGCGCACCTTCAGCGCCTCACCGCCCGCGGACGTCGTGGTGCTCGACCTCACGCTGGGCGACGGCACGACGGTGACCGAGAACGTCCGCCGGGTCGTGACCGACGGGTCGAGCGTCATCATCCACAGCGTCGCCGACC